>DASZMJ010000410.1:0-37644 GCA_035551935.1 Isosphaeraceae bacterium | reverse complement strand
CCCGCGCGGCCGGCGACGATCGCGATGCCGGTCGCGAAGCCGGCCCCCGCGGCGCCGGCCCCCGCGGCCGGCAACCGTCGCCAGCGTCGCGCGCAGCGGGCGCTGGCCCGCCGCCGCGGCTGAGGCCGGCGCCGTCCCCGGTTCTTTGACAAGTCGGCGTGGATCGGTCGCCCCCTCGGCGTCCGCCGTGCGCGCCGAGATCCGGGGAGGAGAGGATCATTTGTCCGGAAAAGCACGTGGTTCTGTACAGATGGATAGAATATATCAACAAACATCAAAATATTTGAATGGAATTGGGCCGTCCCTGGGTCGGCGCGCGAAAACGAACCCAACGGCCGCCCCGCGGTGGGGGAGGACCTCGGCGTCGCCGACCGTGCGACCCTCCCGCTGGTCGTGGTCGATGACAGGGATAGGCTCCCCGTTTCCAGGTCCTCCACGAACGGGCACGGGCACGGCGTTCGCCGTCGTCCTCGCCCTCCTCGTGGTCCGAACGCGATGCGACTGCCACATCGGATCGAGCTCCGGGCCGCAGGAAGCTCGCGTGCCTCATCGCATGCGCTCGATTGTCCGGAGTCCGTGCGCGGATTTAGACTCACTTCTGATGAGACCGGGAGTCGGCGCCGGCCGCGGTCGTCGCGCCCCGATGGCTCCCTGTCCCGAGGCCACGATCGACACAGTGCAGACGCCCCGCGACGGCGGGGGCGGAGGGTCGCGATGCGAGGGCGAGCCCGGGCGGTGCTGGCGCTGCTGGCGGTGATCGGGTCGGGGGGCGCCCGCGCGGAGGGGCCCCGCTGGCTGAGGAGGCCGGCGGTGAGCCGGTCGCACGTCGTCTTCGCGTACGCCGACGACCTCTGGATCGTCGGCCGCGGCGGCGGCGAGGCGCGTCGGCTGACGGTCGAGCCGGGGATGGAGACCGACCCGACCTTCTCGCCCGATGGCACCCGCGTCGCGTTCACCGGCCAGGCCGGCGGCAACTGGGACGTCTTCGTCATCGCGGCCGCCGGCGGCGAGGCGAAGCGGATCACCTTCAACCCCGCCGTCGACACGGCCGTCGGCTGGTCGCCCGACGGCGCGCGGGTGCTCTTCCGGTCCGACCGCGCCAGCTTCGCCGACTTCGGCCGGCTGTTCACCTGCCCGGCCGAGGGAGGGCCGGCCGAGGAGCTGCCGCTGCCGGCCGCCGAGCAGGGGGCCTTCTCCCCCGACGGCCGCCGCCTGGCGTACGTCCCCCATCGCTATCACGGCTCGGCGCCCGACTCTCAGGCCGCCTGGAAGCGTTATCGCGGCGGGGCCGCCTCGCCGATCTGGCTGGCCGACCTGGCCGACTCGCGCGTCGAGCCGATCCCCAGGCCCCCCGGCGGCTGCAACGACTCCAACCCGCTCTGGGTCGGCGACCGCGTCTACTTCCTCTCCGACCGCGAGGGGCCGGCGCGACTGTTCGCCTGGGACGTCGGCGCAAAGCGATTGTCGAAGGTGCCGACCGCCGACGGCACCGACATCCTCTCGGCCGCCGCCGCGCCCGGCGTCATCGCCTACGAGCGGCTCGGCGAGCTGCACCTGCTCGACCTGGAGTCCGGGAAGGATCGCCGGCTCGAGGTGACGCTCGGGGAGGAGCTGGGCACCGCGCGGCCCCGCCACGTCTGGCTCGGGGACTCGGTCCAGATGGTCGTCCCGGCGCCGAACGCCCGGCGAGCGGTATTCGAGGCGAGGGGCGAGATCCTGACGGTGCCGGCGAGCAAGGGGGCGATCCGCAACCTCACGTCGACCCCCGGCGTCGCCGAGCGCCAGCCGGCCTGGTCTGCCGACGGCAAGTCGATCGCCTATTACTCCGACGAGTCGGGCGAGTATGCGCTGCACGTCCGGTCGCAGGACGGCCTGGGGCCGGTCCGCAAGTTCGCGATCGGCGACCCACCCTCGTACTTCTTCCACCTATCGTGGTCGCCCGACGGCAAGCGGCTTGGCCTACTCCGACAAGCGGCAAGTCCTGTCGGTGCTCGACCTGGAGACGGGCCGTTCGACGCGCGTGGACCGCGAGCCGTACCAGTTCGCCCGCACGACGCTCGACCCGGCCTGGTCGCCCGACGGCCGCTGGCTGGCGTACGTCAAGCGGCTCGAGAACCGCCTGCACGCGGTCTTCGTCTGCGAGGTCCCGTCCGGGAAGGTCCACCAGGTCACTGACGGTACGGCCGACGCCCGCGACCCGGCCTTCGACGCGGGGGGGCGGTACCTCTACTTCACCGCGAGCACCGACGTCGGCCCGACGACCTTCGGGCTCGACATCGCCGCCGACGACCGGCCGACGACCCGGGGGGTTTATCTCGTGCTGCTGCGGGCCGACGGCAGGTCGCCTCTGGCCCCCTCGCAAGACGAGGGAGACAGCAAGGAGGACCCGCTCGGAGTCCCGATCCCGCCCGCGCTGCCGAACCTCTTCGATGTCGAGCACACGAAGGGCGAGGGGGCCGACGGGAAGGAGGGGAAGAAGCCCGGCGAGAAGGGGGAGGATACCGACGAGCTGCCTGCGCCGGGCACCGTCCCCGAGGTGAAGATCGACTTCGAGGAGATCGCCCGTCGGGTCGTACGCCTGGCGGTGCCGGCGCGCGACTACACGTGGCTCCTGCCCTCCGACGCGGGCGCGCTGCTGCTCCTGGAGCGGCCCCCGGCCGACGACGGCCGCCGCGACGAGCTGACCCTGCACCGCGTCGACGTACGGACTGGGTCGCTGACCAAGCTCCTCGACGGCGTCTCCTGGCTGAACGCCGACCGGGCGGGCCGCGCGATCGCCTTCCAGAAGCGGAAGAAGTGGTACATGATGCCGACCCCCTCGTGGGGCATCTTCGACCCCGGCGGCACGGGCTTCGACGACAAGGCGCTGGACCTCGACGACCTGGAGGTCCGCGTCGACCCGCGCGCCGAGTGGCGGCAGATGTACCGGGAGGTCTGGCGGCTCGAGCGGGATTTCTTCTACGACCCGAAGCACCACGGGCTCGACCTGAAGGAGGCCGAGGCGCGGTTCGCGCCGTTCGTCGACGGAGTCGGCAGCCGCGCCGGCCTGAACGACCTGTTCGGCGAGATGCTCGGCGAGCTGTCGGCCAGCCACGTCTACGTCGAGAAGGGGGACCTGTCCCGGCCCCGGGGTCGCGCGATCGGCCTGCTCGGGGCCGACCTCCGCGTCGAGGAGGGCCGCTACCGCTTCGCGCGTATCTTCCAGGGCGATCCCCTCGACACCGACCTCAAGGCCCCGCTGGCCGTCCCGGGCGCGGCCGTCCGCGAGGGGGAGTATCTGCTGGCGATCGATGGCCGCGAGGTCCGGCCCCCGGCCGACGTCGACGAGGCGCTGGAGGGCCTGGCGTACAAGCCCGTCGTCCTGCGCGTGGGGCCGACGCCCGACGGCGAGAAGGCGCGGGTCGTCACCGTCGAGACGATCGGCTACGACCGCCCCTTGCGGCGCCGGGCGTGGGTCGAGGCCAATCGCCGCATGGTCGATCGCCTCGGCGGCGGCCGGCTGGCCTATGTCCACCTGCCCGACACCGGCCGCGACGGCCTCGCCGCGTTCAAGCGGCATTACTACGCGCAGGTGGGCAAGGAGGGGCTCCTGGTCGACGGCCGCTACAACGAGGGCGGGAAGCAGCCGCTGTCGGTCGTCGAGGCCATCGTCCGCCCCTTGATGAGCCTCCGGGCCGTCCGCGACGGCATCGACCATCCCTTGCCGATCGACGTGATCTTCGGCCCGAGGGCGCTGCTCATCAACCAGGGGATGGTCTCCGGGGGCGACCAGCTCGCCTGGTTCTTCCGCCGGGCGCAGGCCGGCCCGCTCGTCGGCACGAGGACCGTCGGCGCCGCGACCTCCTACTCCAGCACCCCGGAGCTGATCGACGGCGGCCTCGTCTCGGCACCGCTGTCGGCCTTCTACTCGCCCGAAGGGACCTGGGAGATCGAGGGGGTGGGCGTCGCGCCCGACGTCGAGGTCGAGTGCGACCCCCATGCCGTCCGCGAAGGGCGCGACCCGCAGCTCGAGAAAGCCGTCGCCGTCGTGCTCGACGCCCTCAAGACCGCCCCGGCCAGGCCTCCCCGCCGGCCCGAGCCCCCGGACCGCCACCGCGACTGAGCCGGGATCGCGCGGAGGGGTCGTCCCGCCGTCGGGCCCGCAGCCCCGCGTCGCCGCGGATCGGCCACCCGTCCAACGATTGCGACTTGCGGGTGGATATGTTAGCGTCTTGACCGAGTCACGCCGCGGGGTGTCGCGGCGATGGCGCGGGCGGGCGCGACGCGGGGGAGGTGGACGATGGGGGGTGCGACGCTCGGACGGACGCTCGCGCTGGCGGGCTTGCTGCTGGTCCTCACCGCCGCGGCGGTGTACGTCTACGTCATCCGGCCGCCGCAGGACCCGAGGGCCGAGTTCGAGGCGGCCCAGAAGCGGATGGCCCAGGAGGCGGCGACGCGACGCGAGGCGGCGCCCGAGGAGCCCAAGGGGCTGGTCGGCCACTTCGCGGTCTACAAGGACGTCGGCGGCAAGGGCCCGGTGGTCGCGGCCCTGCGGCCCAAGGGCGAGGCGGCGACGACGGGCCTGAACGATCCCGAGAAGCCGCGCGGGCCGCTGGCCCGCGAGGTCGTCTGCCAGGCCGTGCTCGTCGCCGCGCGCGACGAATTGGGCGCCCGGACCCGCGACGAGCTGCTCGGCGAGCCCCTCCCCGCGACGCCGGCGGTGGCGCGGCTCGACGTGGTCGTGCCCGACGACCCGAACGGGACGATCCGCCTCGAGGCCCGCGGCGGCGACGGCCAGGGCGAGCCGACCTGGTCGCAGGAGGTCAAGTTCGAGCGCGGCGGGTCGGCCGATTACGTCTCGCTCGTCGAGGGGGCCGAGGCCCTCTCGCGCGGTGCCTTCCGCCAGGCGCTCGCCCGGGCCGGCGTCGAGGATCGCTCGCGCGCGGGCGGCGCCGACACGCCCCCCGACGGCCTCGCCGCCAGGCTCGGCAAGCCGACGCTCACGGCCCAGCACGAGGCGCTCCGGGCCCTCCACGCCGCGGCCCGCTCCGACGCCGCCCTCGCCGGCCTGTCGCGGGGCTACGCGACCCTCGGCCTGCTCAGCGAGCACCACTGGTCCCCCGCGCACAAGGCGTTCGAGGCCAGGTCCCTCCTGTATGCGCAGCGGCTCGTGGCCCGGGGCTCGCGGCCGGCCGCGGCGGCCCGGGGGCGGGCCTTCGCGTTGGCCCTGGCTGGCCTGCACCGCGCCGCCCTCGCCGAGCTCGACGTCGCCGCCAAGCTGCCGGCGGACCGCGGGTCGGAGCCGATGGGCGAGCTGGTCGCCGCGTTCTGCCGGTTCGACACCCAGGGGCTGGCGACGCTCGCGACCGGCGAGTTCGAGGGGATCGGGCCGCTGCTCCGCTACCTGACGATCGAGGACCCCACCTTCGGCCGCGAGCAGCAGCTCAAGCTGGTGATGGAGGCCCTCCGCGCCGAGCCGGAGTGCCTGCGGCTGGCCGACGCGCTGTACGACGTGGGCGACCTGGCCGAGCTGCATCGCGCCACCGCGGCGGCGCCCCGGGTGCTGGCGATGGCCCTGCCCAGCCGCCTGAAGGAGGCCCCGGGCCTGCCGGACCGCGTCGCCGACCTGATCGGCCGCGAGGCCGACGTCCACGACCTGGCACGGGCGTTGGTGCGGGCCGGCGACGCGACCGAGGATGCCGGTGAGCCGTCGTGGGCGACGCTCGGCCGGCTGGTCCAGGAGACCCAGTTCATCCAGGCGCGGCGGCGGCTGGAGTTCCTCCGCGACAGCCTCGGCGTGCCGACGCGCGACGAGGTCGAGGCGGCCTTGCCGGTCATCGGCGACCACCCGTATCGGCTCTACATCGAGAGCCTGGCCCTGCCGATCGACGACGCGGCGGCGATGCTCTCCGCCGGCGCCGGCCGGCTCGACCGCGCGGCCCTGGACTTCAACGAGGCGCCGATGCTCGAGGACATGGGGGGGGACCGGGCCGACCGGGGGACGCTCGGCGACGGCTACGACGGCCCGCCCGAGCTGGTCGCTGCGGCGATGGCCGACAGCGACGCGGCCTATCGCGACCTGATGCTGGCGACCCGCCGCGAGTCGCGCGTCCGGCAGGCCAAGACGCCGCTGGTCAAGCACCTGATCCGGGTCAGCCCGCACGCGCCGGCCGGTGCCGGCCGCCTGGTCCGCGACCTGCGGCAGTGGCTCGCCGTGTGCGACCACATCGACGAATACGCCCGCCCGTTCGCCGACCGCCCCGCGGCCCTCGGCTGGATCGGCAACACCGCCCTGCTCCAACGCCGGGATGAGTCCTACGCGATCGCGGAGCGCTACCTGAGGCATTACATCGAGCTCTCGCCCGACGCCTGGGCCTACGAGGTCCTGGGCGACCTGTACAAGGAGACGGGCCGCCTCGACCGCTGGCGGGAGACGCTCGAGGAATTCCTGGCCAGGACCGAAGACCACGGCCTGCAGCACGCGCATGCGCGGGTCGAGGTGGCCTCGTATTACATCGCTCGTCGCGAGTTCTCGAAGGCGCTGCCCTACGTCGAGGCGGCCGCCGAGACCGGCGCCCACTGGGCGCTCCAGGCCGCGGGGGCGTGCTACGAGGGCCTGCGGCGCTGGGACCTGGCCGAGGCGGTGTACCGGCAGTCGTCGGAGCGCTACAGCGAGGGCGGGGGCTCGGTCGAGTGGTTCCTGTTCTGCCAGCGCACCGGCCGCGGCGACGTCGAGGCGGCCCGCCGGTTCGCCGAGGACCAGGTCGCCGCGCCGCGAGGGCGTCTCGACCCCCGCAACCAGGAGGGCCTCCTCTTCTTCGACGTCGCGGCCGACCAGCCCCGCCGGGGGATCGAGCTGCTCCGCGACGCCCCCGCCGACCCGTCCCGACGGCTCCTCCAGATGTTCCTGGCCGACTTCGCCGACGAGGTCGGCGACCGCGCCCTGCGCGACCGGGCCTGGGCGAGCATCCCCGAGGCCGACGAGCCCCTCGACGGCCTGGTCGCCCTGCTCCGCGCCGCCGCGGCCAAGGGGCCCGACGCCGCCCTCGACCCGAAGGCGCTCGACCCCCTGATCGACCAGGCCGAGGGCAAGCGCAAGGCCGACCTCTGCTACTTCGCCGGCCGCTTCCTCGAGCACCGCGGCCGGGTCGACGACGCCATCGCGTTGTTCCGCCGAGGCGCCCGCCTCGCCGACCCGACCAACGTCCGCACCCGCACCATCCTCCTCCACGCCCTGCGGCGGCTCAAGATCGACCCCGACCAGGAGGACGACCTCTGAGCGGGCCGAGCCCTTGCCCCAGTCGCCGCCGGTCTCAGCCGGGCCATGCCCGGCGGGCGGTTGGGGACGATTCGACCGCTCGTGTCGAGATTCGAGCGCGGGCCCTGGCGGGCGGGGGGTCCGGAGTCTGGTCGCCGGTTGCTACACCCGCCCCCCAAACCGGATCGCATCGGTCCGGCGTGCGAGTGTCATTCGGGCCGACGGAAGAGTTCGGTGACGAGCGCCGTCCAGCCGGTCTGGTGGCCGGCGCCGAGCCCGGCCCCGTGCTCGCCGTGGAAGTACTCGAAGAACGGGATGTGGTCGCGCCAGTGCGGGTCGACCCGGAACAGGTCGTCGCCCCCGAAGACGGGGCGGCCGCCCCGCTCGTCCCGGAGGAAGATCCGGACGAGGCGCGAGGCGAGTTCGTCGGCGACCTCGCCCAGCGTCGCCGGCCGGGCCGATCCCCGGGGCAGCTCGGCCCGCAATGAGTCTCCGAAGTAGCGGTGGTACTCGCGCAAGGCCTCGATCATCAGGTAGTTGACCGGGAACCAGATCGGGCCCCGCCAGTTCGAGTTGCCGCCGTACATCGGCGTCGTCGACTCGGCCGGCTCGTAGGCCACGACGTTCCCGTGGCAGTCGTAGGGCTCGGCGGCCAGGCCCCGCGACATCGACCGGAGGCCGTAGTCGGAGAGGAATTGCTCCGGGTCGAGCATCCGGGGCAGGACCCGCTCCAGCTTCGCCCGGTCCGCGACCGCCAGCAGCAGGTGCCCGTCGACGCCCGGCCGAGTCAACAGGCAGAGGTTGCCGAGCAGCGTGGGGCGGTAGCGGAGATACCACTCCATCCGGCGCCGGAAGTGCGGCAGGCGATCCAGGGTGTCCCGTTCGATCGCCAGCACGGCGAACAGCGGCACCAGGCCGACCACCGAGCGAATCCGCAGGTGCTCGGGCGCGCCGCCGGGCTCGCGGATCACGTCGTAGTAGAAGCCGTCGGCCTCGTGCCACATGCCGATCTGCCCGCAGATCCCGTTGATGGCGTGCGCGATGGCGACGAAGTGCTCGAAGAACTTGGTGGCGATCGGCTCGTAGGCCGACCGGGTCCGGGCCAGCTCCAGCGCGATGGCCAGCATGTCGAGGCAGAACAGGCCCATCCAGGCCGTCCCGTCGGCCTGCTCCAGCCGCTTCCCTCCGGAGAGGTCGGGCCGGCTGCGGTCGAAGACGCCGATGTTGTCCAGGCCGAGGAAGCCGCCCTGGAAGGCGTTGCGGCCGTCGGGGTCCTTGCGGTTGACCCACCAGGTGAAGTTCAGCAGCAGCTTGTGGAAGACCTCCTCGAGGAAGTCGGTGTCGGCGCGGCCCTCGACCTCGCGGCTGATCTCGTAGACGCGACGGGCGGCATGGGCGTGGACCGGCGGGTTGACGTCGCCGAAGTCCCACTCGTAGGCCGGGATCTGGCCGCCGGGGTGCATGTACCACTCGCGCAGCAGCAGGACGAGCTGACGCTTGGCCCACTCGGGGTCGAGGCGGGCCATGGGGATGCAGTGGAAGGCGGTGTCCCAGGCGGCGAACCAGGGGTATTCCCACTTGTCCGGCACGCTGAGCACGTCGAGGTTGTAGACGTGCCGCCAGCCCGCGTTCCGGCCCGACCGGCGCGCGGGCGGGGGCGGCGGGCCGGCCGGGTCGCCGTCGAGCCACAGCTCGACGCTGTAGTGGTAGAACTGCTTGGACCAGAGCAGGCCCGCGTACGCCTGGCGACGCACGAGCCGCTCGTCGTCGCTCAGCCCCGGGGGCTCGATGGCGGCGTGATACGCGTCGGCCTCGGCGATCCGCAGGTCGAAGACCGCGCCGAAGCCGCCGAAGGGGTCGTCGAGCGGTCGGTCGGCGAGCCGCCAGCGGACGGTCATCTCCTCCGCCGGCCCGAGCGTCGCGCGGTAGTGGGCGGCGGCCTTCGTGCCCCGGAGTGCCGGGTTCACGCGGTCCCGACGGCCGTCGACGACGCAGTCGTGGAAGGCGTCCTTGACGTAGGGCGAGGCGTCGGGCGCCCCGAAGAGCCGGCCGGCGTTCGTGTCGTTCTCGGTGAACAGCAACTCCGGCGTCGCCGGTCCCGCGTCGAGATACCACCACCGGACGCCCAGGTGCCGGTGCTCGACCCGGACGCGGCCCGGGCCGTCGGCGCGTAACTCGGGGCGGCGCGGGTCGTGGCCCCAGCTCCAGGTGTTGCGGAACCAGGCGTGCGGCAGGACGTGCACCTCGGCCGGCTCGGGCCCGCGGTTGATCGCCGTGACGCGGCAGAGGAGGTCCTCCGCGTCGGCCTTGGCGTACTCGACGGACACGTCGAAGTAGCGGCCCGCGCGCAAGGCGTCGCCGATGGCGTCGGCCAGCTCGAACTCGGGCTCGGCCCGGGACCGTCCCCGGTTCTCCGCGACCAGGCGGGCGTAGGGGTACTCGACCTGCGGGTACTTGTAGAGCATCCGCATGGAGGCGTGGCTCGGTACGCCGTCGAGGTAGAAGTAGTATTCCTTGACGTCCTCGCCGTGATTGCCCTCGCCGTTCGACAGGCCGAAGAGGCGCTCCTTGAGGATCGGGTCGCGGCCGTTCCAGAGGGCCAGGCCGAGGCAGAGGTTCTGGAAGCGGTTGCAGAAGCCGGCCAGGCCGTCCTCGTTCCAGCGGTAGGCGCGGCTCCGGGCGTGGTCGTGCGGGAAGGACGACCAGGCGTCACCGGCGGGGGAAAAGTCCTCGCGGACGGTCCCCCAGGCGCGCTCCGAGACGTAGGGCCCCCAGTTCTTCCAGTCGGCGCGGCGGGCGGCACTGTCGGCCAGCCGGCGATGTTCGGCGGTCGCGTCCTGCGCCCCGGCACGGTCCTCATCACTCGCGTTCTGCCGAGTCATCGATCGCCTCCGCTCGGGATCGCCGCGGCCGTCCTCCGATGTCTACCACGTCCGGGTCACCCGTCCTACAATCATAGCGCCCCGGGCTGTTCGTCAGCCGGAGGGTCCCCCGCCGACTTCGTCGCCGCGGGCGGGGGCGCACGCCCAGACCCGATCGCGGAGGGGACCATGGCCGCCGCCGAAGAGTACGATGTGGTCGTCCTGGGCAGTGGGGCGCCCGGCAAGCTCCTCGCCTGGGCGCTGGCCTCGCGGGGCAAACGCCTGGTAGTCGTCGAGCGGCGGTACGTCGGCGGCTCCTGCCCCAACATCGCCTGCCTCCCGAGCAAGAACGTGATCCACGGCGCGAAGGTCGCCGACTTTTTCCGCAGGGGCGCCGAATTCGGGATCGCCGCCGGCCCCTGGCAGGTCGACATGGCCGCCGTCCGCGACCGCAAGCGGACGATGGTGGACGGGCTGGTCGCGATCCATCTCCGGAAGTACCGGGAGAGCGGCGCGGAGCTCGTCATGGGCAGCGGGCGCTTCGTCGCGCCGAAGACCGTCGAGGTCGCGCTCAACGCGGGCGGGACCCGGACGCTTCGCGGCGCGATCGTCGTGATCAACACCGGGTCGCGCGCCCGGATCGACGACACCGCCGGGCTCTCGGAATCGCGCCCGCTGACCCACGTCGAGGCCCTGGACCTCGACCACCTCCCCGAGCACCTGATCGTCCTGGGCGGCGGCTACGTGGGCCTCGAGCTGGCGCAGGCGTTCCGCCGCTTCGGGAGCCTCGTGACCGTCGTCGAGCGCAACGGCGCGCTGATCCACCGCGAGGACCCGGACGTGACCGAGGCGATCGAGCGCCTCTTCCGCGACGAGGGGATCGACGTCCTGACCGGGACCGCCGTCCGCCGCGTCGAGGGGAGATCCGGAGGGTCCGTCCGCCTTCAGACCGCGCGCGGCGCGATCGAGGGGACGCACCTCCTCGTCGCCGGGGGACGCACCCCGAACACCGACGGCATCGGCCTCGACGTGGCCGGGGTCGAGACGGACGAGCGGGGACACGTCAAGGTCAACGAGCGGCTCCAGACCACCGCCCGGGACGTCTGGGCGGTGGGCGACTGCGCCGGCAGCCCGTACTTCACGCACATCGGCCACGACGACTTCCGCGTGGTGCTCGACAGCCTCTCCGGCGGGAATCGCGTGACGACCGGTCGGCAGGTGCCGTCCTGCCTGTTCACCGACCCGGAGCTGGCCCGCGTCGGCCTGAGCGAACGGGAGGCCCGCGAGCGCGGCGTCGGCTACCGCCTGGTCAAGATCCCGTTGGAAGCCGTGCTGCGGGCCAGGACGCTCGCCGAGACGCGGGGCTTCCTCAAGGCGCTCATCGAGGAGGGGGGCGACCGCATCCTCGGCTTCACCGCCTTCGGGGCCGAGGCCGGCGAGGTCATGGCCATCGTCCAGGTCGCGATGGCGGCCAGCCTGCCGTACACGGCGCTGCGGGACGCCGTCCTGACCCACCCGACGATGGCCGAGGGGCTCGGCGACCTGTTCTCGTCCGTGCCGCGGGGATGACCCCCCCGGATCGGGCGACCCTGCCGAAACCGCAGAAAGGGTGAGGCCCTCGCGACTTCGATCGCACCCCATGGCACCGCGTCCACTCGACCTCCACGGCCCCCGGTTCCGCGGGCCGGCTCAGCGGGCGAAGGGGTCGGCGGGGAAGGCGCGGTCGAGCAGGTCGTCGAGGAGCCGACGGAAGTCGGGGCGGTCGCGGAGCGCGTCGAGGTCGGCGTCGCGGAGCGTGTGCGCGCCGTCGCGCCAGCCCGAGGCGACGGCGGCTCGCAGGGCGTCCATCGCCTCGTTTGCGTACCGTGACCGCTCCTCGCCCCCCAGCCCGGCCGGCGCGGCGCACAGCGCGAACTCGCAGGCGGCGTTGTACTGCTCGGCGGCGTTGCCCGGCCAGAGTTTCCGACGCTCCCGCGCGGCCTCCGCCGCGGCGGCGGGGCGGCCGAGGGCGAGCTCGACTCGCAGGAGATGTTGGTAATGGCCGCTCAGAAAGCGTCGGAACTCAATGACGCCCGGCGCCCCATCGAGGGCGACGCGATGCTGCTCGATGGCCCGCCGGAACGAGTCGCGCGCGTCCTCGGGGCGGGTCGTCATGAGCAGGACGCCGATGTTGTGGTGGACGAGCGCCAGACCCGAGCGATAGCCCGGGACGTCGGGATGGTCGCGCGCGAGCGGCTCGAGCAGCCTCAGGGCCTCATCGTCGTCGCGGAGGGCGTCGTCGGGCCGGCCGAGGTCGTGGAGCAGCAAGCCGATGTCGATGTGAATTCGGGCCAGGCCGTGGCGGTACGCCGGGAAGGCGGGGTCTTCCCGCGCCAGTTGCTCGCGCAGGTTCAGGGCCTCGGTGTATTCCCGGAGGGCGTCGTCGGGCCGTCGGGCCTCGCGGTCGAGGATGCCGAGGCTGTGCTGGACGCGGCTCAACTCGTAGCGGTAGATGTGGACGGCCGGGTTGTCGCCGACGAGCCCTTCGAGCAGCGTCCTCGACTCGAGGAGGGAAGCCCTCGCTTCGGCGACCCGGCCCTTCGACCGGAGGATGTTGCCGAGGTCCTTGCGGGCGAGTGCCAGCCCGCGCCGGTGTTCCTGGACGGTCGGCTGGTCGCGCACCAACGCATTGAACAGCAGGACCACCTCGCCGTATTCCCGGAGGGCGTCGTCGGGCCGGCCGAGGTCGTCGAGCAAGGCGCCGATGTTGAGGCGACTGCTGGCCAGCCTGGCGCGGTACTCGGGATGGTCGGGGTGCTCGCGCGCCAGCGCCTCGAAGAGCCGCCGCGCCTCGCCGATGGCCCGGAGGGCGTCGTCGGGCCGGCCGGTCTGGCGGAGCAGCATCCCGAGATGGCCGTTGCTGGCGGCCAGGTTGAAGCGGTGCGTGAGGTCGTCGGGCCGGTCACGGACCAATCCCTCCGCCTGCGTCCGCGCCTCTCGGAAGGCGCGGAGCGCCTGGTCGAACCGGCCGGTCTCGGCGAGCAGGCCGCCGATGTTGAGTAGGGTCGCGGCGGCGTTCGAGCGGTGGATGGAGTCGCCGGGATGATCGCGCGCCAGCGCCTCCTGGAGTCGCAACTCCTCGCGGAAGGCTTCCAACGCGGCGTCGGGTCGGCCGGTGCGCAGGAGCAGGGCGCCGATGCGGTTGTGGCTGCGGGCCATCTCGTAGCGGTGATCGGAGACGGTCGGCTGGTCGCGCATCAAGGCCGTCCGGACGGCCAGCGACTCGCGGAAGGCGCGGATGGCGTCGTCGGGCGAGCCGACCTCGCGGGTCAGCTCGCCCACCTGGAAGTAGGCCGAGGCCAGGGCGGTGCGGCTGGCCGGGTCGGAGGCGTCGGCGCCGCGGAGCGAGTCGGCGAGCTGCCGATACCGGTCGAGGGCGCCGCGGAGGAGCTTGTCGCGGAGTTCCTTCAGGTCGGGGCGGAGGAGGATCACGTCGTCGGCGACCCCGGCGTGCAGGACCTTGATCGCGCCCATCGCCAGCGCGAATCGGTCCTGCGCCGACTTCCGGGCGGTGCGCTCGTTGTCGAGGGCCGCGCGCAGCGACGTGTTCGCGAGCCGCTCGCGCTCGCCGGCCTGCCTGAGCGACGTGTTCGCGCGGGTCACGCGCTCGTTGGAGTTCCTCAGCTTGCCGTTGATCGTGTCGAGCTCGTGGGCGTGGGTCGTCTGGAGCGCCGCGACGCCCGCCGTGCCGACCAGGGCGACGACGAGGGCGACGGCGCCCGAGGCGACGAGCGTACGATGCCGCCGCATCCAGCGGCGGGCACGGTCGGCGATCGGCTCGCGGTGGGCCGAGACGGGCTCGTCGCCCAGCCAGCGCTCGACGTCGGCGGCCAGGGCGCGGGGCGACTCGTAGCGGTCGTCGGGCCGCAGGGCCATCGCCTTGCGGCAGATCGCCTCCAGGGCCGGGGCGATCGTCGGGTCGACCCGGCGCGGGGGCGGGTAATCGCCCGCGCGGACGGCGGCGAGGGTCGATTCGGCGTCGTGGCCGGCGAACGGGGGTCGGCCGGTGAGGAGGCAGTACAGCGTCGCGCCGAGGCTGTAGACGTCGGACCGCGGGCCGTGGCGATCGAGGTCGCCGGCGGCCTGCTCGGGGCTCATGTACTGGGGCGTCCCGACCTGGGCACCGTCCTCGGTCGGCGTCGAGCCGGCCGACGGGGGGCGGAACGGCCGATCGGCGGCGCTCGCCCCGTCGCCGCCGGCCCGGTCGAGGACCTTGGCCAGGCCCCAATCGACGACCAGGGTCTCGCCGAACTCGCCGAGCATGACGTTCTGGGGCTTGATGTCGCGGTGGAGGACGCCGCGGCTGTGGGCGTAGGCGACGGCGTTGCAGATGTCGAGGAACCGCCCCAGCAGGCCCCGCAGGGCCAACGCCCGCGCGCCGGAGTCGCGCGCGGGGCCGTCGGCCTCGTGGAACCGCGCGATCGCCTGCTGGAGGGTGTCCCCCTCGACGAACCGCATCGCGTAGAAGAGCCGGCCGTCGCCGTGGCGGCCGAGGCTGTAGACCGGCACGATCCCCGGGTGCATCAGGCCCCCGGTGATCTCGGCCTCGAGCGCGAACCGGGCCCGGCTCGTCGCGTCGTCGGCCCGGCCGGCCCGGATCTCCTTCAGGGCCACCTCGCGATGGAGCTCCTCGTCGAAGGCCAGCGAGACCTCGCCCAGCCCCCCCCTGGCGTGGGGCCGCAACTTCCGATAGCGCCCGCCGACGGCCGACGACCCGCGGGGGCCGACCGCCGCGATGGCCTCGACGCTCGGGGGATCGACCGCGGTGGGCGGGGTGTCCAGGTCGTCGGCCGGCGAGGGGCCCGACCGCGACGACGGCCCGGCGAAGGCGGCGGCGATGAGCGACTCGCGCGCCGGGAACCGGTCCCGGTAATCGTCCGGGGTCGGGGCCCCGCCGGCCTCGCGACGCAACTCGACCTCGACGGCGAGCAGCTCGCGGAGCACCTCCTCGCGCCCCGGTTCCGGGCACTCGCCGAGGTAGTCCTCGATCCTCGGCCGTCGGCCGGCGCGCCAGGCGGCCTCGAAGCGGTCGCAGAGCGCGTCGAACCGGAGCACCGGATGGATCAGCGGGCCGTCGGGGCCCGCGGTCGTCTGATCGTTCACGATCCGCCTCCTTCGAGGAAGACCCGACGGATCACGTCGAGCTTGCGCGTGACGGTGCGTTCGGTGCAGCCCAGGTTCGCGGCGATCTCGGCGCGGCCGCGCCCCTCGAGTCGCAGGTCGAGCACACGGCGGAGCGAGTCGTCGCCCAGGGCCTGGCGCAGCCGCAGGTATTCCTCGGCGACCATCGCGGCCATCTCGGGGTCGGGCTCGCCGCCGGCGAGCAGGTCCAGCGGCGTCTCGACGTCGCCGATGTCCCCCCGGGCGAGGTCCGCCTCGGTCCGCCGACGGCCGCCCCCGCGCTTGGCGGCGCGCCGACGCGCGGCCTGATCGATCGCCTTGCGGACGGTGATCACCACCAGGAGCCGCCAGAGGTCGTCGCGGCCGGCGATCCTGGGGAACCTGCCGAGGGCGGCGCCGCGGCAGAAGCTGTCGAAGGCGCTCAGCGCCGCGTCCTCCTCGTCCTCGGCCGCGTCGCGGCCCCGGGACCTGAGCGCGTCGCGCGCCAGGCGGACCAACCGGTCGAAGTAGCGCTCCCAGAGCTGCTGCGCCCCGGCGTCGCCCCCCGTCTTCAGGTCGCCGAGCCATCGCGTGACCGAGCCCCCGCCCGCCGTCGACATGGGCGCCTCCGGACGCTGAAGACGGACGTTCAACCTTGGTGGACCCACACCATTGAATCTGAATCCGATGGCCCCGGTCAATGGCCCGGACGGGGGGCGGGTCGGCGGGCCCGCGCAATCCGTCGCGGGGATGTCTCCCCCCTCGAACTCTCGCGGATGAAGGGGATGGATCGGAGCGGACGAGCGGGCGGGCGTAACCACTCATGCCCCGTGCCTCGCGGGCGGCCGGCGCCGCGACGACCACCCTCGACCCGATCGCCCCGCCGAGGGCCTCGGCGGGGATTCGAGGCCGCATGCCCTCACGAGGAGCCCTCGCGATGATCGATCAACCGAGCCGACTCCGCGACGACCGGCGTCCACGACTCGCCGCCTGGATTCTCCTCCTCGCCCTCGCCTCCCGGCCCGACCCGGCGCGGGGGGACCTCATCACCAAGACCGGGGCCGCGAAGCCGACGCGACTCGAGGAGGGTAGCATCGGCCTCGTCGAATTCGTCGTGATGAACACCGGCTTCGACCCCGTCCGGGTCAAGGGGACGAAGGCCGCCGCCCTCAACTTCGGCCCCGATCGCTCCGACAGGGTCGCGAAGCTCGCGCTCGTCGGCGACACGAACCCGACCATCGACCCGGGCGACACGCACACGTTCAAGTACGCCGTCTATACGGATCATGATCTGAACGAGATCGACGACGACTTCGGGCTCGTGGGCATCACGTTCAGCCTGAGGGGTGAAGACACCATCACACACCATTTCGTGAAATCGAAGGGCGGCACGGCCTCGTTGACCGTCTTCGATCCCCCTCCTCCTCCTCCGCCGCCGCCGCCGACGGCGCCCGAACCGGCCACGCTCACCCTCGCCGGCCTCGGGGCGGCCCTCCTGTCGATCCGAGCCCTGCGCCGCGGCGGGCACGGAAAGCACGAATGAGCCGGCCCGCGATCGGGCCGGATTCGATCTTCCTCCGATTCGAATGCCGACACGGCCACCCTGGCCGTCGGGAAGGAGTCAGGACCATGCCTCGCAACGACCGCAGGCGGATCGCCCGCCGCGCCCGGCGACCGGGCCTCGAACCCCCGGAGGGGAGGGCCCTGCTGGCGCTCATCTCCTGGAAGGCACCCGTCAACGGCGACTGGGACAACCTGGCCAACTGGAACAGCGGGACGGTGCCGACGTTCAACGACGTCGCGAGCATCACGTTCAAGAACATCACCATCACCCACTCGGTCGGGACCGACGCGGTCGCCGCCCTGGGCACGTTCGCCGCGCTGGACGTCTCCGGCGGCTCGCTGACCGTCGGCGGCAACCCGAACATCCGGAACCAATCGACGACCTTGACGCTGATCTTCACCGACCCGAGCCTCGTCCCGATCACCGACTCGACCCGCGTGCTTGCGGGCGTCGGCCCGCGTTGACAGCCCGAGGGCCCAGACGGCTCCCACAAGTCCGGTGCCCGGACCGGTGCTCGAAGAATTCGCGAACCGGCGCGAACATCTCCCGGGGCTCCCGCGTCTAACAGGCATGGAGAGGCGAGGCCCCGAGCCAATCGAGGTGGCGATGTCTTCCGCGTGGTCCGATCGACTCGAAGCGAGCGAAACGATGGGCGATCGCGCCGGCTGTCCGGCGAGCTCGCGTCCCGTCTATCGCCTGCGCTTGTGACCCCGGCCGACGCCACCCTTCGCGGTCCGTCGACGGCCCGGTGTCACGCGACAGCCGGGCCGCTTCGTTGAAGGGCCCGTTCGTCTAGCGGCCAGGATGCCGCCCTTTCAAGGCGGCGACGAGGGTTCGATTCCCTCACGGGCTATCGCCCCCGGGATGTGGGAGAGCCTGGCCACTCCGCCTGCCTTGGGAGCAGGAGCACGCCGGTTCGAATCCGGCCATCCCGATCGTTGTGGGCAGGTCGTCTTCCTCTCCGGGACCCAGGTGTTAGCGGCAGCACAGCCGGCTCTTAACCGGCTGGTGAGGGTTCGAGCCCCTCGGGTCTCATCCGGCGAGTCGATTGCACTGGTCGTCCAGCGGCGAGGACACCGCACCCGTAATGCGGCGACGAGGGTTCGAGTCCCTCCCGGTGCCCTGCGGCTCTTTGACAATCCGGCGTCGGCCTTCGTGCCCATGATGTAGCGGCAGCCTACCGCCTCGCCATGGCGGACGTGCGGGTTCAACTCCCGCTGGGCACTCTCGGGGGTCGGTCAACGGCAGGCCGCCTGCCTTTGGAGCAGGTCATGGAGGTTCGAATCCTCCTCCCCGAACATCACTCAACCCACGCCCTCGCGGAGCAGCCCGGAGTGCTCGCCTCGTTGTCAGCGAGGAGATCAGGGGTTCGAATCCCCTCGGGGGCGCCTCGACGATCGGATCGGCACGATACGCCAACTGGCCGAGCGGCCGAGCTCAAAACTCGGTGACCTGTGGGTTCGACTCCCACTCGTGCCATCCTTTCTCTCTCGCCGCGTCGGCTGGGCATTGGCGTGCCCCGGTGGCCGTAACCCACCCGCCCCTGGCATTGCAGGTTCGACTCCTGCCCGGCGCACTCCCCTGGATCACTCGACATGGCCCCGTCGTCTACCGGAAGGACACCACCCTCTCAAGGTGGAGACGCGGGTTCGACTCCCGTCGGGGCTATTGCTTCTCGTTCGATCGATCGCCGGGTGGCGGAACTGGGAGACGCGCGGGCCTCAGAAGCTCGTGCCTTCGGGCGTGGGAGTTCGACTCTCCCCTCGGCGACTGATTGCGGGTGGGCCGGTGCTCGGCCGAGTCTCATAAACTCGGAGCGCTGGGTTCGACACCCAGACCCGCAACTCTCTCGGGATGGCCGGGTAGGCAAACTGGCAAAGCCGCCTGTCTGAGCGACAGGTGCCCTGTGGGTTCGACTCCCACCTCGGCTATTCGACTCCCCTCGTCCCGTGGTCGAGCGGCCGAAGGCGCCTGCCTCACATGCAGGAAGTCGCAGGTTCGAATCCTGCCGGGACGACTCTCGACGACCGAACGAACGAACGACGGGCTGCTCGTCCAACAGGAAGACGCCTGCCTTGCACGCAGGAGATCGGGGTGCGACTCCCCGGCGGTCCACTGGCGATGGCCCCCGTAGGGCAGGGCTCGCCCTGCCTCTTCCTCGGGTGGAGTCTGAAGAGGCAGGCAGGGCGAGCCCTGCCCTACGGGGGACGACGGAAGGCAGCCGGATACGGCTGGCCGGGCCTCGTTGCTAACGAGTGCGCCCCTCGGGGCGTGGGGGTTCGAATCCCTCGCCTTCCGCTGCGACGCGACGTCAACCTGGGCGGTTAGCTCAGCGGTCCAGAGCGCCGGCCTGACATGCCGGAGGCCGCAGGTTCGAACCCTGCATCGCCCACTCGTTTTCGGACCTCAAGATGGAAGGGCTACCCGATCGGCGACGGGACCCGCCTGGAACGCGGGCGAGCGACAGCCTTGCGGGTTCGAACCCCGCCCCTTCCGCTGTGCCTGTGGTGTAAGGGGAGCATCCCTGCCCGTGACGCAGGCGGCGCCGGTTCGACCCCGGTCAGGCACTTCGCCGTCGAGGCGGGGGTTGGGTGCGTCGAGTCCGCGACGACGCACCCCACCGTCGACTCCAGGTGGTGCGTCGTCGCGGACTCGACGCACCCTACCGGAATGAAGCCCTTGGAGTGTGACGGACGGCACGCGACCCTCCGAAGGTCGCAGACCAGGTTCGACTCCTGGCGGGGGCATTTCCCGTGAGTGTGGCGGACGGCACGGCGGCCTTCGAAGCCGCAGGTCCGGGTTCGACTCCCGGGCGGGGAAGAGATCGAACGTCCTCGGGGTGTGGCGGAGGCACACGACCGTGCGAAGGTCGCGGACCAGGTTCGACTCCTGGCGAGGACATCGACTTCAAGAACGACGCTGGAGCCAGACGGCCAGGCAGCCGGCTGCAACCCGGTTCAAGTGGGTTCGACTCCCACCGGCGTCTCTCCGTGGGGAGAAGTGCGGAGGGCTGAGGAACGAGTGCTGAGTGGGGAGGGGCAAGCATCCGACACCCTCTCCCAGGGGGAGCGGGCCGGCCGTCCCTCTTCCCCGTAGCAGGCGCGCTCCGCGTGCCGTCCACCATGACCCAAGAACCCTGTGGGCGGGCGGAGGCACGCGGAGCGTGCCGGCTACGAAGCCGGGCCGACGGCGGGGGCCCCGACGGCGCCGCTCCGAGAGTGACGGCCGGTCCGCCCAGGGGAGAGGGGGAAGTAGGCCACCGTCGTCGCGATGCGAGAGGAGGGTCGGGGTCCGTCGCGACCGGTTTTTTCGAAAAAATGGGCGACGCCGCCATTTTTCGGGAATAATCCGCGCCGGTTTTCGCGAGGTTATAGGGTGAATGGCTTCAAGAGCCTGGAACCACGACCGAACACCCTCGATTTGGACACCCGAGATGGCCACCGAAGCGCAGATCGCCGCCAACCAGAGAAACGCCAAGCTCGCCCGAGGCCCCAAGACGATCGAAGGGAAGCAGATCGCCCGCGGGAATGCCCTGAAGCACGGCCTGAGCGGCGCCGGGGTCGTGCTCCTGCCGGAAGACCGGGAGACGTACGAACGACGACGCGCCGAGTGGGCCGAGGGCCTGGGCGTCGAGAGCGGCGAGCGGCAGTATCACCTCGACCGCGCCGTGATGGCGTCGGTGCGGCTGGATCGTTGCGTCACCATCGAGTCGGCCCGCCTGGCCGATCGGGCGAGCGAGGCCGAACGCCTCTTCGACCGACACGAGCGGCGCAAGGCCCGCGCGCTGGGGAAGCGACTGGCCGACGACCCGGTCAAGATCGGCGTCCGGCTCCGGGGCACGGCCGTGGGTTGCCGCTGGCTCGTCGATCGCCTCGATGCCCTGGCCGCGCGGCTGGCCGGGCCGGGCACACTCGACGATCCGTTCTGGGCCGATTGCCACCACATCCTCGGCGCGTCCTCGACGTGGCCCCGCGACATCATCGATGACCCCGAGGCCCGCCAGTCGCTCGTCGACGCCATCGCCGCCGAGCGGACGGCGCTGGCCGCGGAGCGCGACCGGCTGGAGGTCGAGGTCGAGGCCCCGGCGCGGCAGCATGCGCGGACCCTCGCCCTGTTCGACCCGAGCGACGAGGCGATGCGGCTGGCGAAGTACGAGTCGTTGCACGAGTCGACCTTGCATCGCTCGCTCAAGGCC
Source organism: Isosphaeraceae bacterium (assembly GCA_035551935.1). Classification (GTDB taxonomy): domain Bacteria; phylum Planctomycetota; class Planctomycetia; order Isosphaerales; family Isosphaeraceae; genus DASZMJ01. The sequence continues at coordinate 16,648 of DASZMJ010000410.1, read as the reverse complement.
GTCGACCGCGGCTCCAGGGCGAAAAGGCTCCCCGAGGCGGAAATCGAGCCCGAAATCGCCCCCGCCCTCGTCGAAAACGAACCCAATTCCGCCCCGGTCGCCGCCCAAAACGAACCCAATTCCGCCCCCGTCGTCGGGCTGCGGGTCGTCCCCCGGCCGTCGCCGCGGCCGATTCGGAACGAACCGAAGCGACTCGTCCGCTGGTTCGCGGCGTGGCTGCTTCTGGGCATGCTGGCGGGGCTGTTCCTGCGGCCGTCCGGGGCGGGCGACGATCGCCCGAACTCGTTGCTGGGCCGCGTCTTCGGCCCCTTCGTCGGGGCCGTCGAGCGCCCCCAGCCCGCGGCCACCGGCGCGGCCGCGTCCGGGTCGCGGCCGGCCGTCGCGAAGCCGTCCGACGCTGGCAAGCCCACCCCCGTCGCGGTATCCTCGGCGTTCCTGACCGGGTCGGTGGCGCGAGAGTCGGAGGAGTGACGCATGCCCGGGGTGGCGCCTCGCGAGCCGAGGATCGACCCGTTCCTCCGACTCCCCGCCGGGGCGTTCGGCAAGCCCGTCTGCCGGCTGGGGCTGGCGTCGAGGGGCGACGGGGCGTTGACCGTCGACGACATCCACCACGCCCTCGGCCGCGGGGTCGACTTCCTGAATTGGCCGGGCACCGACGACGCCCTCGCGCGGGCGGTCGCCGGGCTGGGGTCGAGGCGCGAGGGCGTGGTCGTCTGCGTCCAGCTCGAGGCCCGCACCGCCGCCGAGGCCGCGCGCGAGCTGAAGGGCATGCTGGCGACGTTGAACACGGATCACATCGACGTCCTCACGTTCTACTACGTCGAGGCCCCCGAGGAGTGGCGCCAACTGGCGGGGTCGGGCGGGGCGCTGGAGTATTGCCGGCAGGCCCAGAGGGACGGCGTCGTCCGCCGGCTCGGCCTGACGACGCATCAGCGCCCGCTGGCCGCCGAGGTGGCCCGGAATGGCCTGCTCGACCTGCTGATGATCCGCTACAACGCCGCCCACCGCGGCGCCGAGGGCGAGGTCTTCCCGGCGACGGATGCGGCGGAGATGCCGGTCATCGCCTACACGGCCTTGCGCTGGGGGGCCTTGTTGCGGCCGACGTCCGACGACCCGCCCGGCTTCGTTGTGCCGACGGCCCCGAGCTGGTACCGCTGGGTCCTCCAGTCCCCCTCGGTGGCCGTGGCCCTGACGGCCCCGCACGACCGCGCCGAGCTGGAGGAGGACCTGACGGTGCTCGACGCGCGCGGACCCTTATCGCCCGAGGAGTACGAGCGGCTCGCCGACCACGGCCAGCGGGTCCGTCGCCACGCGGGCGGCTTCCCCTGATGGGGAGATTAACCGGAAGTCTCGCCTTTCGTAGGGCCCGCTACTGCGGACCTCTTCCATCCAAGAATGAGGAAGAGGTCCGCAGTAGCGGGCCCTACGAAAGGCGATTCATTTACGTATTCTTATCGGGACGATCAATTCTGCGCGGACAGGGCGCGGCCGTAGCGTTCGAGGTCGTCGTAGTGGTTGGCCCAGGTGGTGTACATGAATCCGAGGATCTTCGGCACGCCGCGGGCGGCGTCGTCCCAGGTCTTGAGGTTGTCGTCGCCGTCGTAGTAGCCGGCGAGGACCTGGGAGTGGCCGCGGGAGGCGAAGAAGCCGAGGCTCGTCTTGGCCTTGCCGGCGTTCCAGTTGGCGACGACGACCGAGCGGTCGAGGCCCTCCCAGGAGCCGGCGAGGGTCTCGCGGACGAGGTAGTATTCGGGCACGGCGTTGTGGTAGGGGTCGAACATGTCGGACCAGACGACCACGCGGGCCTTGGGGTTGAGCTTGCGGAGGATCTCGGTGCAGCGGCGGGCGTTGTCGGCGAGGAGCTTGCCGGCGGTCAGGCGCCGCGACTGGCAGGCCTGGCACCGGTTGGCGACCCGGAGCTCGTCGTGCGACATGAAGAAGGTGGCGGGGCGGTACAGGTCGTTGACGCGGCGGGCCTGGTCGCGGAGCAGGTCGTAGACCTTCGGCTCGCTCAGGCAGCAGGCGACGGCCTCGCCATGGATGATGACCGGGTGGTACCAGTTCACGCGGAGCCTGGCCCCCTCCTTGATGCGCGAGCCCTTTGCAATCCGGAGCGGGGCGCCGGCGTGGTCGAAGCTGTACTCCCCTTCGTAGGGGACCATGCCGAGCTTCGGGTCGCGGACGGGCTCGAAGTCGCGGCCCTCGACGTAGGTGGTCAGGCCGACGTCGTCGGTGACGGTCAAGGGGCAGCCCGGGCGCCGGAGGACGTTGACGAGCGAGAGCTCCTCCGCGGCCAGCTCGTCGACCCAGAGCGTCCCCTTGCTCCCGCCCCACATGCCCACGTAGACGTTGATCCCGTCCTGGTCGAGGCTGTTGAAGGCGACCTCGACCTTCTTCCAGTCGCCCGTCGGCTCGACCCCGCCCTCGAAGTAGGTGAGCGTCTTGCCCGTCCGGGCGCCGATGGCCAGGAGCCGGAAGGAGCCGGTGGGGGCGAGGTCGCGGGTCTTGACCCAGCAGGAGAGCCGGTAGCAGGCGTGGTAGCGGACCTTGACCGACTGGATCAGGCGGCAGACGGGCGTGGCCGCGAAGTCCTCCATGCGGCAGGAGGTCTTGCCGTGGTGGACCACCGTATGGTCGGCGACGGTGGCCTTGCCGGGCGCGTCCTGGTAGCCGAAGCCGGCGAACGAGTCCCCGCGCAACTCCTCCAGGTCGCCGTTGACGACCTTCGTCGCCGGCTCGTGCACGGGCACCGCCACCCCCCCTCTGACGACGAACGGCGCCTTCAGGACGGGGATGCCCTCGGCGAGGTTCGGGTCGTTGCTGAGCAGGCCGTTGCTGTAGCCGATCGGGAAGACCGTCGGGATCAGCTCGACTTTCGCCTTCGCCGCCGCCCGCTTGACCCGCTCGACGTGGTCGAAGTAGGTCTTCGGCATCCGGCCGAGGAAGTTGGTCTTGTAGTCGGCGATGACGACGCCGTTGTAGCCGTCCTTCGCCGCCCGCTCGACCAGGGCCACGACCCGGTCGGCCTCCGCGTCGACCAGCAGGTTCGTCATCACCCAGACCCAGCGCCGATCGTACCTCGGCCCGTCCCCGTCGGCCGGAAGTGGCCGGGCAAGGCCGGCGGTGGCGCAGCAAAGGAGGGCCAGGACGGCCGGCGGGAAGGCTCGTCGCATCGGTCGACATCCCCAGGAATACATGGGCGTGGCCGTCGTCCGTTGGAGGCCGGGTCGCGGACGGGTCGGCGCCCGGCGGTCGGGCGGTCGGAGCCGATTGACGAGCGTAATCGGCGGCGGGCCGCTCCGCCAGGCCCTACCGGCCGGCCCCGCGCTTGCTTGAGTCGGAAATCGCGTCCCGGCTACAATCGAGGTCCGTCTCGCGACGGAACATGCGGTGACGTCGAACCGCGGCCCGGGCCCCCATGAAACGACCTCCAGACCCGCCGGACTTCGCCGCCCTGTTCACGTCGGCCCCGGGGAGCGTGGTCGTGCTCGGGCCGGCGCCCGAGTTCCCGATCGCGGCCGTCAACGACGCGTTCACCCGGGCGACGGGCCTCGACGCCGTCGAGGTCGTCGGCCGGAGCGTCTTCGAGGTCCTGCCCGACGACGCCGACGGCCAGGCGAGGTTCCGGGCCTCGCTCGAACGGGTGCTTGCGACGCGCGCCGCGGACCGGCTCCCCCTCCGGCGCCACGACGTCCGCGGGCCGACGGGGGAGGGGGGCGCCGTCGAGGAGCGGTACTGGAACGCGGTGAACTTCCCGCTGGTCGACGCCGGCGGCCGGATCACCCACATCGTCCACCAGTCCGAGGAGGTCACCGAGGTCGTCCTGCTCCGGAAGCGGGCCACCGAGCGGGAGGCCGAGCTCGCCGAGGCCATCGGCGTCTACGAGGCCGTCTACGACCAGGGGCTCTTCGCCGGCCGCCTCGACCTGGAGGGTCGGGTCGTCCACGCGAACCGGGCGTGCCTGGATCCCTGCGGCTTCACGTTCGAGGACGTCGTCGGCAGGCCGTTCTGGGAATGCGGCTGGTGGAACCGCTCGCCCGAGGTCCAGGCGTGGGTGAGGCGCGCGTTCGAGCAGGCCCGTGGCGGCGTGCCGTTCCGGGGCGAATCCCGATACTTCTGGGCCGACGGCACCGAGCGGATCGTCGAATTCTCGTGCATGCCCATCAAGGACGCGGCCGGCGCCGTGCGGTTCGTCGTCCCCACCGGCATCGACGTCACCGAGCGGTTCGAGGCCGAGCAGGACCGCCGGGCCGCCGCGATCCTCGAGAGCATCACCGACGCCTTCTTCGCCGTCGACCGCGACTGGCGGTTCACCTACGTCAATCGCCAGGCCGAGCGCGTCCTCCGCCGCGACCACGGCGACCTGATCGGCAAGGTCCTCTGGGACGAGTTCCCGGGCCTCGAGGGCAGCGAGTTCCAGCGGGCCTACCTCCGCGCCGCCCGCGAGGGGGTCGCGTCGTCGATCACCTCGTTCTACCCCGACCACGACCGCTGGTACGAGGTGCATAGCTACCCGACGCCGGGGGGCATCTCCGTCTACTTCCGCGACGTCAGCGGGCGGATGCGGGCCGAGGCGGAGCGGGAGCGGCTGGCGGCCGGGTCCGACCGCGAGCGCCGGATCTACCGCGCGGCGCTCTCGAACACGCCCGACCTCGTGTACGTCTTCGGCCTGGACCACCGGTTCCTCTACGCCAACGAGGCCCTCCTGACGATGTGGGGGCGGTCGTGGGACGAGGCCATCGGCAAGAACTGCCTGGAGCTCGGCTACGAGCCGTGGCACGCCGCGATGCACGACCGCGAGATCGACCAGGTCATCGCGACGAAGGGCCCGATCCGGGGCGAGGTCCCGTTCACCGGGACCGGCGGCCGTCGGATTTATGAGTATATCTTCGTCCCCATCCTCGGCGCCGACGGGACGGTCGAGGCCGTCGCCGGCACCACGCGCGACGTGACCGAGCGGAAGGCGGTCGAGGAGACGCTGCGTCGGAACGAGAAGCGGCTCCGGTTCCTCCAGGCGCTCGACGACGCGCTGCGGCCGCTGATCGACGCGGGGGAGATCACCGCGGCGGCGGCCCGCGTCCTCGGCCAGCACCTGGACGTCGACCGCTGCGTCTACGCCGACGTCGAGGAGGGCGAGGGCCACTTCCTGGTCACGGGCGACTATACCCGGGGGATGCGGAGCGTCGTCGGCCGCTACGCGCTCGCGGATTTCGGCGCCGAGCCCTACCGGCTCCTCCGGTCCAACCGGCCGGTCGTCGTCGCCGACGTCGAGGCCGACCCGCGGACGGCGGACGGCCTCGAGGCGTACCGGCGGATCGAGACCCGGGCCCTGGCCGTCGTCCCACTCCAGAAGGCCGGCCGGCTCGTCGCCGCGATGGCCGTGAACCATCGGGAGCCCCGCGCGTGGGACCCCGACGAGGTCGAGCTCGTCCGGCTCGTCGCCGACCGCTGCTGGGAGTCGATCGAGCGCGCCCGCGTCACCCGGACGCTGCTCGAGAACGAGGAGCGGTACCGGACGCTCGCCGAGAACGTCCCGCAGCTCTTCTGGACCTGCCGGCCCGACGGGTCGTGCGACTACCTGAGCCGCCAGTGGGTCGATTACACCGGCATCCCCGAGGCCGACCAGCTCGGGACGAACTGGCTGCGGGTCGTCCACCCCGACGACCGCGAGCGGACGCGGCGATCGTGGCTCGACGCCGTCGCCGACCGCGGCGGCTACGACCTGGAGTACCGAATCAAGGGGGCCGACGGCTCCTATCGCTGGTTCAAGGTGCGCGGCACGCCGATCCGCGACGCGACCGGGGCCATCGGCAAGTGGTTCGGCACCTGCACCGACATCGACGCCCAGGTCCGGGCCGAGGAGTCGCTCCGGCAGGCCGACCGCCGCAAGGACGAGTTCCTGGCGATGCTCGCCCACGAGCTCCGCAACCCCCTGGCCGCGGTGGGCAACGCGGCCAACGTGCTGAAGCTGTCCGACGACCCGGGGGACGTCGGCTTCGCCAGGGACGTCATCGACCGGCAGGCCCGGCAGCTCGCCCGCTTGATCGACGACCTGCTCGACGTCTCCCGGATCACCAGGGGCAAGATCCGCCTGCGGCGCGAGGCCTGCGACGCGGCCGCGATCGTCGGCCAGGCGATCCAGTCGGTCGAGCCGTTGATCCGCGAGTTCGGCCATCGGCTCGAGGCCGACTTCGAGCCGGGCACGCTGCCGCTCCGGGCCGACCCGACCCGCATCGAACAGGTCGTCGTCAACCTGCTGACCAACGCCGCGAAGTACACCGAGCGGGGCGGCCACATCCTCGTCCGCGCGGCTCGGGAGGGGGACCAGGTCGCGATCACCGTTCGGGACAACGGCATCGGCATCCCCCCGGAGTGGCTCCCCCAGATGTTCGAGCTCTTCGCCCAGGGGGAGCGCACCATCGACCGCTCGGAGGGGGGCCTGGGCATCGGCCTGACCATCGTCCAGAAGCTGACCGAGCTGCACGGCGGGACCGTCTCGGCCGAGAGCGAGGGCCCCGGCCGGGGGAGCACGTTCACGGTCCGGCTGCCGTCGGCGGCGCGGCCGTCGCCCGCGCCGCCGGGGCCCGCCCCGCGGCCCGAGGCCGGTCCCGAGCCGCGCGGCGCACGGGTCCTCGTGGTTGACGACAACGTGGACACGGCGCGGGGGATGGTCCGGCTCCTGAAGCTCCTCGGCAACGACGTTCGGGCCGCCCACGACGGCCCGTCGGCGATCGCCGCCGCCCGGTCCCTCGGGCCGGACTTCGTCCTGCTCGACATCGGCCTGCCGGGCCTCGACGGCTACGAGGTCGCCCGCCGGCTCCGCGCCGAGCCCCGCTGCCAGGCGTCGGTGCTCATCGCCGTCTCGGGCTACGGCCAGGACGACGACCGCCGCCGCTCGCGCGAGGCCGGCTTCGACCACCACCTCGTCAAGCCGCTCGACTACGACGCCCTCGTCTCGCTCCTGTCCCGGGCCTCCTGAGCCCGCACCCGGCCGGGTCGACCCCGGGCGATCGCCGCGGCCATCCGAGTCGACGACCGCGCCCGAATCATCCCCAGCACCTCGAATAATTTAATAATATTAATAAATCAAGTTAATCTATTTATGATATTCAATATATTTCAGTTTGTTATACTTATCATTGCGTGCACGAGTCTGACTTCGTCGGAGGCGGTAAACTTGACGACTCTACGGACGCGTCGCGGCCAGGCCGGCCGGCTGCATGATCTCCTCGATCGCCGCGGTCAGCCGCCGCACGTCGACGGGCTTGGTCAGGTGGGTCGAGAACCCGACCGCGAGGCTCCGCGCGACGTCGTCCTCCGAGCCGAACCCGCTGAGCGCGACGCCCGGGGTCGGGCGAGTGGCGCGGATCGTGCCCAACAGCTCCAGGCCGCTGCCGTCCCCGAGCTCGATGTCGCTGACGACCAAGTCGAACTCCTCGGCCGCCGCGGCCTCGAGGGCCTGGGCCAGGCTCGCGGCGGCACGGACCTGGTATCCCTGCTGGCGCAAGATCAGGGCGAGGAACGTCCGCGTGTCCTCGTTGTCCTCCGCGAGCAGGACCCGCGCCCGACGGCCCGGCGGACCGCCGTTCCGGGCCTCGACCCGGGGCTGGGTCTCGGCGACCGGCGCGGCGGCGGTCGTCGGCAGCTCGACCCGGAAGGTGGAGCCGCGCCCGGGCCCCGCGCTGGCGGCCTCGATCCGGCCGCCGTGCGCCTCGACGACCGAGCGGCCGATCGCCAGGCCCAGGCCGAGGCCGCCGAGCCGTCGCCCCGCGGCGGCCTCGCCCTGCACGAACGGCTCGAAGACCCTCGGCAGGAGTGCCGGCTCGATCCCGATCCCCGTGTCCGACACCTCGACGACCAGCACCGGCGGGCCGTGGGCCTCGTCGGCCGCCGCGACGTTCCACGAGCGGACCGCCAGCGACCCCCCGGGCGGCGTGAACTTGACGGCGTTCTTGATCAGGTTCCAGAACACCTGGAGCAGGCGCGTGGGGTCGGCGTCGACCACCCGGGCGTCGGCCGCCAGGTCCGTGACGACCCGGAGCCCCTTGCCGAGGAGGTCGGCCCGGCAGATCCCGAGCGCCTGTTCGATCAGGGCGTGGACGTCCACGGCCTCGCGGTCGAGCCGGACCAGGCCCCGGCCCAGGCGATTGACGTCGAGGAGGTCGTCGATCAGCCGCGCCTCCAGCTCGATATTGCGGCGGATCGCCTCGAGCGCCGTCCGCAAGCCCTCAGGGGTCGAGGGGTCGTCGAGCAGGGCCGTGGCCAGGGCCAGCGCCGGGGTCAGCGGGGTGCGGAGCTCGTGGCTGAGGGCGGCCAGGAACCGGTCCTTCGCCCGGCCCGCGGCCTCGGCCTCCGATCGGGCGACCTGCTCCTCGATCCGACACTCCCGTTCGCGCTCGGCGCGACGCCGTTCGCTGATGTCGCGGAGCACGACGACCGACCCGACGCCCCGGCCGCGATCGTCGAGGCGGGTGACGCCGACCTCGTACAGGGTGCCCCCGTCGCACGCCGCCCCGGCGGCCTCGAAGGTCCCCTCCTCGAGGCCCGCGAGTCGCCCCACCAGCTCCGGCCAGTCGCGGAAGGCCCGGCCCGCGTCGCCGCCGACGACCTCGGCGGCCCGGCGGCCGAGCAGCCGCTGCGCCGCGAGGTTCAGGTCGACGACCCGGCCCATCGGGTCGAGCACCAGGACCACCTCGCGCATCCCCTGGACGACGGCGTCGCGCGCCACCGGGATGAGGTCGAGGATCCGATACCGCAGCAGGCCGGGCACGATCGCCAGCCCGGTCAGGCAGAAGACCGTCGCGGTCAGGTCGAGGTCCCGGTACGGGCCCAGCCCGGCGATGTAGGCCGCGTTCACGACCCACGGCGCCGCGGCGCCGAAGAGGATCAGGGCCACCTGCCTGCGGTACACCCCGGTCATCTGCAAGAACGCCCGGGCCAGCAGGAAGATCGACAGCGCCATCAGCGCGTAGCAATACGCGGCGTGCACCCAGAACCACGGCCCATATTCCCCGAACGCCCGCAGGTAGCCGTCGCTCGCGACGACCCTGAGCCGCTTCCAGAAGAGGTGGTGCCAAGGGTTCGTCCAGTGCAGGAGGACCGTCGTCAGCGGCAGGGCGCATGTGAGAACAACCGTGCGCCGGGTGACCCACGCCTGGAGCCCCGTGTAGCCGAGGGTGAACATCAAGAGCCCGACGGGGACGATGACCTTCCCCACGATCGTCAGGTCCATGCCGAGCGCCTTGGTCCGTGGGTCGGCGGCCAGTAGCTCGATGCCCATGCCCAGGGCCCAGGCCGTCTCGCCCGCCATCATCGCAGCGAACGCCGGGGCCGTGGCGACCCTCCGCCGTTGCCAGGCGTAGGCCGCCAGCCCGGCCGAGATGACGGCGGCGTTCAGGAACGGCAGCGCGGTGGGATTCGCCTGATAGGCCATGGCCCTCAACGCGTCCGGGCAGGACGCTCCATCGCGGGTCGGCGGATGTGTATCTCGCGGGCAAAGGACCGGGACCGACCCCATGCCTCCTCGTCGCGGGAAGGTCGACGGGGCCGACTCGCGCCGGGCGACGATCGCCCGAGTCGACGTCAAGGCTCCCAGGCTGCGGCCACGACGACGACGGGGGATGTCACCGTCCGAGATGAAAGATCATCCCATCAAGAATGGACTGGAGCGCCGCCCGGGGACGGCCTGATCGGGCGACCCTCTCGGTCGGCCTCGGGCCAGGCACCCGGAACCGGCCAGATCGGACCGAGGGAGCGAGGCTCCTCGTGTTTCTCGACTCGAGAAGGGGCCAACGACACGCTACCAACGTAATCGTTGCAACCCGGGCGGTCAAACGCCGATCGGAGCGGCACCGCGTTCCCGAAACGCTGGACGCCTGCATCCGGCCGGGTCCAATGCGAGGGCGTGAATCCCTCCGAGCGGCCCCGGCCGAGGACCCCTTTCATGAAGAACCTGCCGATCGTCGTGCTGATCGCGCTGGCCCCGCTGGTGGTGTCCTCCCCGGGCAGTACGCGCGCGCAAGAGGCCGCCTCGCGGCACGACTTCGCGAGGTGGGAGAAGGAGATCGCGGCTTACGAGGCCGCCGACCGCCAGGAGCCGCCGCCCAGGGGCGCGATCCTCTTCATCGGGTCCTCGACCGTCCGGCGCTGGAAGACGTTGGCCGAGGACCTCACCGGTCACAAGGTCATCAACCGCGCCTTCGGGGGGTCGGAGATCGCCGACTCGACCCACTTCGCCGACCGCATCATCTTCCCCTACGAGCCCCGGCAGGTCTTCCTCCGCGCCGGCGGCAACGACATCCACGCCGGGAAGCTGCCCGAGGAGGTCGCGGCCGACTTCGTCGACTTCGTCCGCGCGGTCCACGCGCGGCTCCCGAACACCGAGATCCTCTTCATCGGCGTCGGCCCGGCGCCCGCGCGCTGGGGCGAGACGGACAAGTACCGCGACCTCAACGAGCGGATCCGCAAGCTCGCCCTCGGCATGCGCCGCGTCGGCTTCGTGGGCGACTTCGACCTCGGCATCACCCCCGACGGCCGGCCGCGCGAGGGCGTCTTCGTCGCCGACAAGGTCCACTTCAACGCCGACGGCTACAAGCTCCTCGCCGACCGCGTCCGCCCCTACCTGGCGATGCCGAGGTCGAAGTCGCCCACGAAGTCGACGCCGACGTCCGGTCGTTGCGACGGTTTTCCGGCTTACAGGGCGACGAGGCTGATCACCTCGCCGCCGTCCTTGGTGCCGACGGCGCGCCAGGTCCGGTGCGGCATGTCGCCCTTGACGATGCGGACCGAGTCGTCCAGGAACAGCACGTTGACGCCGCCGGGGTCATTGGAGCCAGCAACTGACGTCGTCTCGAAGTCGTCGCTGCTGATGCCCCCGCACCAGTATGAGCACGGCCGGCGGTTCGGCGGCTTCAGGTGCGAGTCGAAGCCGACGCGGCCCGGGTCCGGGAGCGTCCACCGACCGCCCTTCCGGGTGAGCTCAAGGGTCGGGTCGTTCTGCCGGCCGCTCGGCTCGACGTCGCGCGACCCGTACGGGGGCAGGGTATCGAAGGCGCCGATGTCGCTGTGCACGGCCATCCCGACCTGCATGAGGTCGTTGACGCACTGGGCCCGGCGAGCCTCCTCGCGGGCCTGCTGCACCGCGGGCAAGAACAGGGCGATCAAGACGCCATGCATCGCGATGACCACGAGAAACTCGATCAGCGTGAACCCCCGATGCGCACGTCGCATGGAACGAGCCTTCCCCGTCGATGGTGTCGAGGTCCAGGGCGAACGCACGTGTTTCGCAAATCCTTGTCCTGCAAGGATTTGCAATCTAGTGCACGGAATTCAACTAGTCGCAAGTTCTTTGCAGACAAGGATTTGTGAATTAGATGCGTTTGCCCTGTGTCGAGGTCGAACCGGACCCAACCATCGGGCCCGTCGGCCGACGGCTTGGCGATGCCCATCATAATGATCGAATGGGCCAAGTCTATCAAAATGATCGAGTGGGGCAATACCGTACCAAACGAATGAGCGGGCCGAGGCCCGTGCCGCGGGCCAGACCGACCCGAAGGAGTCGGGCCTGCCCTTCAGTGACTGGATGCTCGACTGCTTGCAAGCCGACTTCAACGAGCGGAAGGGCCTGCCGATCCAGCGGAGCCGGATCAGGTGGGCGATCGTGCCGTAGACCTTCGGCCGCCGCTCGCGCTCGTCCACGGGCGGAACGCGCCTCGTACGACCGAGTGGCGGCGGTCCTGAAGGACACGCTCCGGGCCGGCAGCGCCGTGGAGTCCATGAACAGCGTATTGCGGATGCAGCAGTCGCGGCAGCGGCGGATGACGCAGCCGATGCTCGACCTGAAGCGGCTGTACTGGAACTGCCACGCCTTCCGCGCCGGCCCTCGAAAGGATGTCAGCCCCAATCAGGTATTGGGGCTGGACTTGCCCACGTCCGACTTCTGGACGCTGCTGCAGACCGAGCCGGGCCAACTGACGCAAAGACTGTCAACCACACGGAATGAGGGATGAGACAGTCCCTCCCTTTGAGGGCCTTGGCGGTGTCGATCAGGACGGGGATCAACTCGGGGTCAGGCCGCATCTCCGTAGCTCCTGAGGCTCCTGGTGCGAAGCCCACCGGAGACTGGACGATGAAGGAAGAGGGCCCGTCCACCGATCCGGGGAGATGAGCCCTCTGGACAACGGGGCCCCGACCGCGTATGGGGGGATCAGACCAGGAGGAAACCGCCGTGCCGACGATCGCCGCCGGGGACTTGACCGACTTCGTCGCCGCCGTGTTCGAGGGGGCCGGCGTCGCCGCCGACGAGGCCCGGACCGTCGCCGAGAGCCTCGTGGGGGCCAACCTCCGCGGGCACGACTCGCACGGGGTCATGCGCGTGGCGCAATATGTCGATCGGTTGCGCGAGGGAGCGTATCGGAGCGGGGTCGAATTGCGCGTCGAGCGCGAGACGCCCGCGGTGGTCGTCTGCGACGGCCAGTGGGGCCTGGGGCAGGTCCAGGCGCATCGCCTGCTCGACAAGATCATCCCCAAGGCCCGGGCGCTGGGCCTCGGCGCCGGCGCGGCGCGGGCGGTCGGCCACATCGGCCGGCTCGGCGAATACGCCGAGCGGGCCGCGGCCGAAGGCTTGGTCCTGCTGGCGACGGTCAACACCGACGGCGCCGGCCAGCGCGTCGCGCCGCCGGGGGGCCGCGAGGGCCGGCTCGGCACCAATCCGCTCTGCATCGGCGTGCCGACGGCGGGCGACCCGGTCGTGCTCGACTTCGGCACCAGCGCCGCCGCCGAGGGGAAGGTCCGCGTCTACTACATCGACGGCCGCCGGCCCGTGCCCGAGGGCTGGCTCCTCGACCACGAGGGCAAGCCGACGACCGACCCGGCGAGCCTGTACGAGCCGCCCGTCGGCACCCTCCTGCCGATGGGCGGCGCGCAGGCGTACAAGGGGTTCGGCCTGTCCCTCGTGCTCGACATGCTCGCCGGCGGGCTCACCGGCGGCCGGACCTGTCACCCCGACCCGGCGCCGGTCCGCGGCAACAACGTCGTCTTCGTCGCCCTCGAGCCCGACCTCTTCGCCGGCCGCGACGCCCTCGTCCGCGAGGCGACGACGCTCGCCGACCACGTCCGGGCTTGCCCCCGCGCCGAGGGGGTCGAGGCGATCCTCCTGCCCGGCGACCCCGAGCGCCGCGCCCTCCGACAACGCTCCACTTCGGGGATCACGCTCCCCGATGCGCACTGGGCGAAGCTCGCCGAGGTCGCGCGGGGCCTAGGCGTGGCGGTGCCGGTATGAGGGGAGAATACAACCGCAGATGACGCAGATAAAAAGAAAGGATTTTTTTCTCTTTTTATCTGCGTCATCTGCGCCATCTGCGGTTGTGTTCCCTCTTCCTCACGGTACGACCTGCGCAAAGATGGTGAGCTTGCCCGGGGGCTCGCCCTTGAGGTCGGTCTCGATGTCGAGGGTGTCGTTGAAGGGGCCGGGCTTGGCGGGGGCCTTGAAGGTGACGGCGAGGGTGTGGAAGCCGCGGGCGTCGGCGGGGGGGGGGGCCGAGAGCGAGTCGCGGGCGGCCTTCAACGCGGTGACCTTGAACGGCTGCGCGGCGCGGACGAGGATGTTCCGCCGGACCGACTGGCCGGCCTTGACCTGGCCGAGGTTGATGATCGCCGGCGCGACCGAGACGGCCGCCTGCACGTTGGCGGCGACGGAGATCGGGATCGAGGGGGCGGAGGGGTCGTTGGTGCGGAGGGTGATCTGGTCGCGGAGGTAGCCGCTGGGCACGCCGGGCTCCAACCGCGCGGTGATCTGGTACTGGGCCGCGCCGGGCGATCGGCTGATCTCGCGCCACTCGGCGACGACGTGCTCGCTGACGGTCTCGGCCTTGGTGATCCGCCAGTTCTGGGCGCCGCCGGCATACGAGAGCACGAGGCTGATCGGCTTGAGGTTCGAGCGGGCGACGACGCCGAAATCGGCGACGCCGGGGTTGAGCGTCACGTCGCCGCGGATGAACGCGTTGACGTTCAGGTCGACGACGGTGTAGGTGGGCCGGTCGATCGTCAGGGTCACGCCCGAGGCCTTGTAGTTGACGAACCGGGTGGTGTCGAGCACGACGTCGATGCGGGTCTGGGTGCCCGGCGGGATCACGCGGGCGCCGACGCGGACGTCGGTGCAGCCGCACTTGGCCTTGGTTTCGAGGATGCGGATCTCTTGATTCGTGGTGTTGACGACGCGGAAGGTGTGGCTGATCTTCGAGCCCCGCGCCACGGTGCCGAGGTCGACGTTGCGATCGGGGAAGACCGCGGGGACCCATTCCTGGGCCGGTGCGGGGGCCGCGGCGGCCCCGAAGATGGCCGCGGCGGCGAGGGTCAGCAGTGCCAGTCGCATGGTTGGAGGGCCCCTTCGAGTACGCCGCCGTCGCGGCGCGGTGTCGGACCACGACTCCAAGGGAGGATACCACATCGGCACCACCGCCGGGCGCCGGAAAACTCGCGCCGCCGGCGCCGAAACGCCTCGGCGATTCCGGGCCCGGCCCTAGCCGCGGCGGGTCGCGGGGGATACGATAGCGCGTGGCGCTGTGACGTCGGCGGCCGGGCCCGCGAGGCCCGGTCCGCGGAGCCCGCCGGACACCCTTCTGCCATGCTCAAGCCCTCGGTGCAGATCCACCACGTGAACGGCCATATACTGGCCGAGTTCTGGGATTGCCACCGGCTCGACCCGGCGCCGATCCAGGACCTCCGCCGGCACTACGAGGACCACCTCCGCGCCAGGGGGGCGCCCGACCTGATCATCGACCTCAGCGGCGTCGGCTTCGCCGGCTCGGCGGCGCTGGGCGGGTTCCTCGGCCTGCGCAAGCTGTCGCAGCCGGCCGGGGGCCGGATCGTCTTCTGCCGCGTCGAGCCGACGGTGCTGGAGGTCTTCCGCGTCAGCAAGCTCGACACCCTCTTCAGCTTCGCACCCGACCGCGAGGCCGCGCAGGCCCTACTCGACGCCGGGCCCGACGCCGACGGCGCCCGTGCCCTGCCGGCCCGGCCCGCCTCGTCGCCGACGCCCGCCCCGTTGCGGCGCCGGAAGTCGTCCTGACCGCCCCCCCGCCCACAACCCGCCGCGGGGTCGTGTCGGGCCGGGGACAGGCGTCTCGAGGACTCGGAGCCAGTCCCCCTCCCATTCGGCCCGCGTTCGCGATCTCGGGCCGAAGATGACAAGCGTATCGAGATCGAAGCCCCCGCGGCAGTTGGCATCCGCCGTGGAATGGCGAGCCGGCGAGGCCGAACCCCGGCGTCGAACGGTAATGCGAGGAGGGAAGAGGACGCAGGTGTCGGGGTACCGCACGCGACGGATCGTGCGGCGGTCGATCAGACTGAAGCGCGCGGACTCGCTGGCTTTGGACCGGACGATTGAGTCGTCCGCCTCGGTGGGGATACCTCGCGGAGGTCGATTGGGGTGCGCCCCGCGGATCGGGCCGCCAGGGGCGGCCGTCATGGTTCGGCGGCTCCCGCGACCTGTCGACGGCTGACCGGTTGACGACGACTCCCGAGGCTGCAAACCGCGCGCGATCGGGTACGGATCACGCACTCGGCAGCGAAGCGATCGCCGGATGTCGAGGGAATTCTCTCCGGCGAAACGAGGACGGCTCTCGGACTCCGTGGGGCTCGTGTCGGGGAGTATCAACCGGCCACGAGTCGAGCCCGCGTCTGCTCGACCTCCTCGACGGGTGTCACGCCGAAGAGCCGCTTGAACTCCCGGCTGAACTGCGACGGGCTCTCGTACCCGACCGCCCGCGCGGCGGTGCCCGCGTTGTAGCCGTCGTGGGCCATCAGCCGCCTCGCCTGGTCGAGCCGGATTCGCTTGAGGTACTGGAGTGGCGTGCTGGCCGTCACGCGCTTGAAGTAATGGTGGAAGGCCGTAACGCTCATCCCCGCCTTCCTCGCCAGCTCCTCGACGCTGAGCGGCTTCCCGTACTCGACGTGGACATGCCTCAGGACCCGGGCGATTCGGGATAAGTGCTCGTCCCGACTTGCCAGGGCCCGCAGGGTCCCGCCCTGCTCCCCTTGAAGCACGCGATAGACCACCTCGCGGACCGTCTGGCGACCGAGGATGCGGCTGTCGAGCGGGGACTTGAGGCATTCGAGCAGCCGGCAGATGGCGCCGCCCAACTCCTCGGTCATCGGGGTCGTGGAGATTCCCCTCGGCGTCGGGCCGACCGGCGGCATGGGCTCGTCCATCTCCAGCATCATCTCGCCGAGCATGGTCGGCTCGACATTGACGGCGAGGAGGAGCAGGGGCTCCTCGGGGCTCGCCTCCGTCTCGCACTCGGCCGGCAGCGGCACGGACAAGACCAGATAATTGTATGGGTCGTACCTGTAGACCTCGCCGTCGAGGTAGGCCCGTTTCCGGCCCTGGCCGACGATGAGGATCTTCGGCTCATAGACCACCGGGGCTCGGGGAACCGAGTGCGAAACGCGGGCCACCTCCACGCCTTCGACGAGCGTCCGATGCATACCCTTGTGAACTGCCACCTCACCTAGTGGAGCGTCACTCGGTAATTTTCGGGTAAGATGGCCTCCCTTGTCCGGCCGCATCGAAGTCCACGGGGAGGTTCGTCATGGCCAAGAAGTACGTCCTGAAGCTGACGGCCGAGGAGCGGGCCGAGCTGGCCCGCCT
>DASZMJ010000409.1:0-3500 GCA_035551935.1 Isosphaeraceae bacterium | reverse complement strand
CTTTGACGGGCGTTGGTGCGTCGTCGCGGACTCGACGCACCCTACGAGACTACGAGACGTGTTCCATCCCCTCAACTCAGGGCGTTGGTGCGTCGTCGCGGACTCGACGCACCCTACGCGACTCGATCGACGTCGTTCGATCCCCGGTCTCGTCGGGTGCGTCGCGGACTCGACGCACCCGACACGACGTGTTCGATCCCCTCAACTCAGCGTAGCGACGAGGCCGGCGGCGGCAAGTGGCGCGGGGGTCGTGGACAGGGGAGGGGGGTGTGAGTATACCATCCCTGGGAAGATCGCCCGGTGATGGCCGGGGCGGGACGACGGTTGGGATGGCAGAGGAACGGGGAACCATGACCATCGCGACGCCGCAGCAACAGCACGATCACGTCGACAAGTCGGGCCGGCGGGTGCGCCGGATGTTCGCGGGGATCGCGCGAAGATATGACTTATTGAATCATTTGTTAAGTTTGAATATTGATAAGTCGTGGCGACGGTTCGCGGCGAGGCTGTTGCGGCCGGGGCCGGGGGTTCCGGTCCTGGACTGCTGCACGGGGACGGCCGACCTGGCCTTGGCGTTCGACCGGGAGGGGAAGGGGGCCTCGCCGGTCGTCGGGGCGGACTTCTGCCGGGAGATGCTCGAGATCGGCCGGGCGAAGGTCCGCAAGGCCGGGGCGGGCGATCGGATCGTGCTGGTCGAGGGGGACGCGCAGCGGTTGCCGCTGCCGGACGACACGTTCGGCGTCGTGGCGGTCGCCTTCGGCCTGCGGAACGTCGCCGACACGAGCCGGGGCATCGACGAATTGATCCGCGTGGCGCGGCCGGGGGGGAAGGTGGCGATCCTCGAATTCTCGAGGCCGCGCGGGCCGATCCTCGGCCGGCTCTACCTGACGTTCTTCCGCAAGGTCCTGCCCCGGATCGGCCAGGCGATCGCGCCCAACGATCACGACGCCTATCACTACCTGCCGACGAGCGTCCTCCAGTTCCCCGACGGCGACGCCCTGCTGGGACTCCTCGCGGGGCGCGGGCTGGCCGATCCGGTCGCCCACCCGTTGACCGGCGGGATCGCCACGCTCTACGTCGGCACCAAGCCTGCGCGGGGGGTCTGAGACGTGCCCGAGGCCGACGGCCTTCCTCTCGTCCTGGCGATGACCGGCGCCAGCGGCGCGCCGTATGCGGTGCGGCTGCTCCAGGTGCTCTGCCGGTCGGGGAAGACCGTGCACCTGACGATCAGCCCGAGCGGCGCGGAGGTCTTGCGGGCGGAGCTGGACGTCGAGGTCGACCTGGAACGGTTCGACCCGTCGGCGTTCGGCGACCTCGGGCCCGGTCGGTTGTTGTATCATGATCCCGGCGACTTCTCGGCGGGGATCGCCAGCGGGTCGTACCGGACGGGGGGGATGGTGGTGGCCCCTTGCAGCATGAGCACCCTGGCGGCGATCGCGCACGGGATCACCGAGAACCTCGTCGCGAGGGCCGCCGACGTGCACCTGAAGGAGCGCCGCAAGCTCGTGCTGGTGCCGAGGGAGACCCCGTTGAGCCTCGTCCACCTCGAGAACATGGCCGCCGTCACCCGGGCCGGGGCGGTCGTCCTGCCGGCGATGCCGGGGTGGTATCACCGGCCGAAGGGATTGGCCGACCTGGTCGATTTCGTCGTCGCGCGCATCTGCGATCAGATCGGGGTGGCGCACGACCTCGGCCGGCGCTGGGGCGACGGGGCGGGAGTGGATTGAACGATGGCCAGGGACACGGGCCAGACCCCGCGGGTCGTCCTGATCACCGGCGCCTCGGGCGGCCTCGGGGCCGCGATCGCCGTCGAGGCCGCCCGGCGCGGGTTCCACCTCGCGCTCAACGCCCGCCGCGCCGACCGGCTCGAAGCCGTCGTGGAACTGGCGAGGACCAACGGGGTCGAGGCGATCGCGATCGCCGACGACCTGGCCGACCCCGAGGCGCCCGAGCGGATCGTCCGCGCGGCGATCGACCACTTCGGCCGGCTCGACATCCTCGTCAACAACGCCGGCGTCGGGCTCTTCGGCCTGTTCGCCGAGGTCGACGCGGCGGACCTCCGGCGCCAGCTCGAGGTCAACCTCGTCGCCCCGCTGATGCTGGCCCATCGCGCGATCCCGAGCCTGGCCGAGTCGCGGGGCGTGATCGTCGACATCGGCTCGGCGATCACGAGCGTCCCGAACCCCGGCCTCGGGGCCTACGGCGCGACCAAGGCGGGCCTGGCCTACTGGAACGACGCCCTCCGCCGCGAGCTGCGCGACCTGGGCATCCGCGTCTGCCTGGTCGAGCCCGGCCCGATCGCCACCGACTTCTTCGCCGCCGCCGAGTCCGGCCCGGGCCGGCCGTATCGGCCGCTGGTCGACCGCCCGTTGGCCATGTGGAACGCGACGGCGGGACTCGTCGCGCGGCGGGTGGTGGACCTGTTCGACCGGCCGAGGCGGCGGATCTCGCCGTTGCGTCGGGTCGTCTGGCCGTTCCGGGCGACGGGCCTGTTGTTCCGCCTGGCCCCCTGGCTCGGCGACCTCGCCGTCTCGAGCCTCGTCCGTCACCATCGCCGCCATCCCGCGCCCCGGAGCCTCGACGATGCCCGGTCGCCTCGCTGACATCCTCGGCATGATCAAGTTCTCGCACACGCTCTTCGCCTTGCCGTTCGCCCTGCTCGGCGCGGCCCTGGCGGCGCACGGTCCGGACGGCTGGCATGCTCGATGGAGCGATTGGCTCGGCGTGGTCCCCTGCATGGCCTTCGCCCGGTCGTCGGCGATGGCCTTCAACCGCCTCGCCGACCGCCGGCTTGATGCCGAGAACCCGCGGACCGCCTCGCGACACCTGCCCGCCGGCCGGCTCTCGGCCGCGACGGTCGCGACCTTCACCGTCGCCTGCTCGCTCGGGTTCGTCGCCTCGACGCTGCTCTTCCTGCCGAACCCCTGGCCGCTCGCGCTGTCGGCGCCGGTCCTGGCGTGGCTGCTCGGCTACTCGTATGCGAAGCGGTTCACCAGCCTCGCCCACGCCTGGCTCGGCCTCGCGCTGGCATTGGCGCCGATGGCCGCCTGGCTCGCGTTCCGCGGGTCGCTCGCCTGGCCGCCGGTCTTCCTGGGGCTGGCCGTCCTCTGCTGGGTGACGGGCTTCGATATCATCTACGCCGGCCAGGACGTCGATTTCGACCGCCGCGCCGGCCTCCGGAGCATTCCCGCGCGGCTCGGCGTGCCGTGGGCCCTGCGCGTGGCGGCCCTCTGCCACGCCGCGATGCTCGGGGCCCTCGTCGCCCTCGGCCTGTCGTACCCGCTCGGGCCCGTCTACTTCGTCGGCGTCGGGCTGGTGACTTGCCTGTTGATTTATGAGCACATGCTCGTCCGACCCGACGACCTCACGCGCGTCAACGTCGCCTTCTTCCAGGTCAACGTCGTCATCAGCGTGGGGCTGCTGGGGATCGGGATTGCCGATCTCCTGCTCGATTCGTAATGGATCGACGACCCGAAAACGGGCTGCGGTCGGGGGGGGGG
>DASZMJ010000408.1:0-2286 GCA_035551935.1 Isosphaeraceae bacterium | reverse complement strand
CTTTTACCTGCCCCAGGTGGTCCACGAAGACCGCACCCCCCAGGGGCGTAAGACGCGGTCGGTCCTGCCGCTGTTCACCAGTTACCTGTTCATCCTGGCCGACGAGCGGGAGCGGGTCCAGTCGATGAAGGGGAACCGGCTCGTCCGGGTGATCGACGTGGCCGACCAGGCGGGGATGGACCACGACCTCCGCCAGATCCACCAGATGCTCGCCTCGGGCCTGGCCGTCGTCGCCGAGCCGGTCGTGCCGGTCGGCGCCCGCGTCCGCATCCTGACCGGCCCCCTGACCGGGATCGAGGGCCGGGTGATCCGCCGCAGCAAGCGCGACCAGTTCGTCGCCGTCGTCCACTTCCTCGGCAGCGGCGCCACCGTCGACCTCGAAGACTGGCAGGTCGAGCAACTGCCCGACGAGCCCAATTAATCGGCCGGTCCGATCTGGGTGAGTTTCCGGGGTCATGGGTTTCCGATGGGCACGGGCAGCCACACCTTGACCGGGATCGACGCCGGGGCGAGGCACGCGCGGTCGTTGCAGGCCTGGATGCGGACGGTCAATTGGGAAGTGGCGCCGGGGCCACGGGTGTCCGTGAGCCAAACCAGGACCGACACCTTGCCTTCGTAAACGGCGACCTTTTCCTTGCCCGAGGAGGAGAGCAGCTTCGGCACCCCGGGCGGGTACTCGACCTTCAAGACCTTGAGGGCGGGCTCGTCGCCGATCACCTGGGTCGGCGCGATGCCCTCGACGCCGGTCGGGTTGGCGTAGATGTGCCAGCCTTCCTTGATCGTCAGGCTCAACGTCGCCTGCCAATGGACGGGTCCGTCGAGCACGACGGGTTGCACCTTCTCGACCTCAACGGTCACGACGTCCTGCGAGCCCCGGCCGGGGGGCACGACCGGCGCGGCGTCGGCCGCGGCGTCGGGGCGGGCGTCGAGGTATTCTTCGAGGGCGACGAGCATCAGCGGCATCATCGACGGGGACTGCGCCAGCCGGCCGCTGAAGGCGTTGAGGGTCTTGCCGGCGGCGTCGAGGTAGCGGGGCTCCTTCAACGCGGCGGCCAGGGCGACGAGGTTGCGGGCGGCCACGCTGTTGCCGGCCGGGATGACCCCGTCGTTGGCGTCCTTGGTGCGGGCGATCAGGCTCTCGTGGTCGTCGGCGGTGTAGAAGAAGCCGCCGTCCTTCTCGTCGGAGAAGTCGGCGATCATCCGGTCGGTCAGGGCGCGGGCCTGCGCCAGTCGCTTCGGGTCGCCGGTGGCGGCGTGGAGGCGGAGCAGGCCGTGGGCGAAGAAGGCGTAATCCTCCAGGTAGGCCGGGAGCTTCGCGCGGCCGGCACGGTACGTCCGGAGCAGGCGGCCGTCGGGCGTCCGGAGTTTGGCCCAGAGGAAATCGGCGGCCTTCTCGGCGGCCGCGCGGTAGCGCGGGTCTTTCAGGACGCGGAAGCCGTCGGCGTAGGCGGCAATGGTGAGGCCGTTCCACGACGTCAAGACCTTGTCGTCGCGGAGCGGAGCGGGTCGGCGGTCGCGGACCGCCAGGAGTTTCGCGCGGAGCGGGGCGAGGCGGCCTTCGAGGGCCGCGGGGGTGGTGTTCAGGGTCGGGGCCTGCTCGGCGCGGGTCCGGGGTTCGAGGAGGACGTACCGGTTCTTCTCGAAGTTGGGCTCGCGCTTCAGGCCGTAGACCTGCGAGAAGGCCTCCTGGTCGGGGCCGTCGCCGAGGGCGAGCTTGACCTCGTCGCGGGTCCAGACGTAGTAGCGGCCTTCCTCGCCGCCGGTCTCGGCGTCGAGGGCCGAGTAAAAGCCCCCGTCGGGGTCGGTCATCGTCCGGGCGATGAACGCGAAGGTGGCCTCGGCCTCGGCCCGCCAGCGCGGGTCGGCGGTCAGCTCGAACGCCAGCAAGTGTGCCGAGGCGAGCTGGGCGTTGTCGTAGAGCATCTTCTCGAAGTGGGGGACGATCCAGTACCGGCTCGTGGCGTAGCGGTGGTAACCGCCGGCGAGCTGGTCGCGGATGCCGCCGCGGGCCATGTGGTCGAGCGTCGTGACGACCATCTCGCGGGGGCCGGGGGGCGTCTTCCCGCCGCCCTTCGGGTCGCGGCGGTACTGGTCGAGGAGGAAGACGAGGTTGGCGGGCTCGGGGAACTTGGGGCGGCGGGCGTTCTCGGGGTTGAAGCCGAAGCCGCCGTAATCGGGGTCGAACTGCTCGGCGAGGGCGTCGCGGCCGGCGGCGGCGGCCGCGCGGGAGAGCGGCGCGGGGCGGCCGGCGGCGGCGCCGGCGAGGGTCCGGCGGACGACCGCCGA
>DASZMJ010000407.1:0-1517 GCA_035551935.1 Isosphaeraceae bacterium | reverse complement strand
GGCGGGCTGCTCGCTCTGGGCCTGCGGCGGGTCAACCTGCTTCTTTTGCTCGGGATCGTCGCCGACGTTGCGCGGGTCGTCCTGCGTCATTTTCGGCCTCGATTTCGGAATGGGTACCCGGGGGATACGGTCCTCAATCGGTGCAAAACGCGGACCACTCGCCTTCACCGCGACGACTCTTTCTCGGGACGGGCGGGGGGGTGTTCGGTCTCGGTGTCGTGCCACTTCATGGCGCGGTAGTGGCGCATCGGGGCGATCCGGAGGATGATCTCCCCGTTCTGGAAGAGGCGGACGGTGCCGGTCGACTGGCTGACGACGACGGCCAGGGCGTTGCTCACGTTGGTGATCGCGGCGGCGGCCCAGTGGCGGGTGCCGAGCCCCTTGGGCAAGGTCAGGCCGGTGTTCGGGGCGTCGATGATCCGGCAGGCGGCCTCGACCGTGCCGTCGCGGGCGACGACGAAGGCGCCGTCCATCTGCGCGATCTCCTTGATCGCCTCGCGGACCCGGACGTCGCGGAGGTTCCGCTCCTTGCGGCGGTACCCCTTGAACGGGTCGAACCCCAGGGTCCGCGACCGGTTCAGGACGTTGCGGACGTCGCCGACGACGACCAGGGTGCCGACGTTCTTGCCCTCGCGCCCTTCGCGGCCGATCTCGACGGCGACGTCGACGACGGCCTTCAAGGTCTCGAACGGGACCGAGGTCTCCAGGGCGCGGAGGTCGCGCGACGAGAGCCGTTCCAGGTGCTCACCGAGTCGGACGACGGTCATCGAGTCGAGCGTCTCGGCCTCGAACCCCGAATAAACGACGGTGACGCGGTCGCCTGCGGTGAGGAGATCGGTGGCGACGGCCTCGATCAGGGCGAGGCTGATCCGCTCGGTGATCGCGGCATCGGTCGCCTCGACCTCGACGGGGGTCAGGCCGGCGTCGCGGACGGCGTCGCGCTGGCGGTCGGAGGTGACGGCGACGAGGGTCCTCACGGCGGCGGCGGCCGGGCCGCGGAGGTTCTCCCAGTCCATCGGCCCCTCGGGGAGGATCAGCAGGGCCTTGACCCCGAGGCGCGGCGCCCCCTCGAAGGCCAGGGCCAGGAGGTTCGTCGTCGCGTTGCTCGCGGCGTGCGGGGGGGGCGTCACGGGAGCGGCCTCGTTTCCGTGTCGGCCTGGGGTGGCCGCGGGCGCGGCCGCGACTCACCCACCGGGGACACAAAATCCGCCCCAACGCGCCCCGGCCGACCGGGTCACAGGTCATGACCACGGGCCGGCCGGGCGGCGGGGCGGATTCCGTCGCTTGTCCGCTCGCGTCAGACGCCGCGGGACGACCCGGGGCGTCAGACGCCGCTCAGGTCCGTTTCGTTACTTGTCGTCGGCCTTCTTGTCGTCGTCGCCCTTCTTGGCGTCGTCGGCCTTCTTGGCGTCGTCCGACTTCTTGGCGTCGTCGGCCTTCTTGGCCTCGTCGGCCTTCTTGTCGTCGTCCGCTTTCTTCTTGGCCTCGTCGGCCTTCTTGTCGTCGTCGGCCTTCTT
>DASZMJ010000406.1:0-7550 GCA_035551935.1 Isosphaeraceae bacterium | reverse complement strand
GAAGACCGCCGATCCGGGGACAGGAGCCCGATGTCCTCCGTGAGAACGTCCGAGTGCCGGGCGAAGGAAGGATTCCTCCCTCCTCCACTCGGCACTCGGCACTCTTCAGATCACCCCGCAGGGCTCCATCTCGTCTTCGTCGGCCATCTCGTCGGCCCCGTCGGTCCACTCGTCGGCGTCGGCGCCGGCGGTCAGCTCGGCGCGGAGGCGCTTGCGGGCGGTGTGGAGGCGGCGCTTGATGGTGCCGACCGGGGTGTCGAGCCGCTCGGCCATCTCCAGCAGGGACTGGCCCTGGATGTAGAAGGCGACGAGGGTCTCACGGTCGAGGGCCTTGAGGCGACCCAGGCCCTCCCAGAGCCGTCGGGCGCGCTCGCGGGCGATCAGCTCGTCGAGCGGGTCGTCGCGGCGGTCGCCGCCGGCGCCTTCGAGGATCTCGGCCTCCACGGTCGGCGGCGCGACGCGGCGGGTGGCGCGGTTGATCGCCATCCGCACCGCGACCTGCCGGAGCCAGCCGGCGAACCGCTCGGGCTCGCGGAGCTGGTCGAGCCGCCGCAGGACGTGGAGGAAGACCTCCTGGGTCAGCTCCAGGGCCTCGCTCGGGTTGCCGAGCCGGCCCAGGCAGACCGCGTAGACGGTCCGCTGGAACTGCTCGACGAGCCGCCCGAAGGCCTCGCGGTCGCCCCCCTGGGCGCGCTCGACCAGGGTCGCCAGGTCCATCCAGCCGGTCTCGCGGACCGGCGCCTCTCGCAACGTCGCCAGCACGGGAGTCGCCCCCATCCTCAGAGGGTCCGCCGCGGTCCCGGGGCGTTCCTGCCGCGCCCCAACGACCGGGCTGTATGCGCAGTCCTCCGGCCCCACGCTTCGGGCGGTCGTTCGCGGCTCGATGCGTCCCGCCGGCCCCGAGAAAAGTGGGCGCGGCGGGCCACGACGGCGCGACGACCGAAGCGGCGACCGACGGTGACGGCTGGTGCGCGACCCGCCCAGAAACAGGCCGGATGTCACCCGCGCAAGCGGGGACGGTCCGGGGTCCGAGCGGTTCGGCGCGGCGCCGGCCACCAAGCTCAGCGGTCCGGGGGACGGGAGGCGTCAGCGACGCGACCCGGCATCCCGATCGGTTTGAGTTGGAGGCTCGGCGGTCATCCCCCCGCCGCGACGCAACTCGCGTCACGGGCGGGTCTGCGGGCGGTCAACCCCGAGGTCCGGACCGGACCTGAGCAGGTCCGATCTTGCGTCCTCGGTCGCTGCGGGCGGTCGTCGTCGACGACCGGCCGTAAGACCGGGGGGGCCTCGGCGATGGCCTCCGCACCCGTCCGCGGCTCACAGTGGGTCGTGAGCCATCGAATCGGGAGGGATGGGCCGGGGATCGAGATCATGGGATACGTCCCCACCATAAAGTGGGATCGCTTCATGACTTCGACCGTCCCGGCCGGCGCCGGTTTTGCGACCACTTGAGGATGGTCGAGGCGGATGCGCAGGGAGTTCGGACCCATGTTGACGCCCGGAGCCTGGGCGAGCGACCGCGCGGCGAGGTTCAGCCGGTTCTGGTTGGCCGACAGCGTCCGGTTCGTGCGGTTCAACATGGCAAACCCTCACATCCGCCCGAAATTGAGGCGGGATCGAGAGACGCGGGGTGCGACCTCGGCCGCGTCGGCCTGCTCTCGGGGGCCGTCGCGGGGCCGTCCCGAAGCGGGCGGCCGTCGCTGGGTTTGAGGACTCGGGTCCTCGTTGGAGGGAAGAAGAGACGGCAGGGCGACCTTATGAGGGTCGCCCCCCTTTCTGCCGGCTTGGACAACGCGGCACCCGGGAAGGTTCGCGTGTCCGGAAGTTTTTCGGCAAACCGGCCCGATTATCGCCGGAAAATCGCCAGGGACGGCCCCCGATGGACGGCCTCGAAGCCCTGCGACCGCAAAACTTCGGGGTCGAGGTCGCCCTGGAGGATGAAGACCCAGCGGAACTCGGGCCCGAGCCGGTCAGGATACCCTTCGGGACGGTTCCCGGTCAACACGTAACTATACAAGATGCGCCGCGACGACAACGGCGATGCGACCGGATACGACGCCAGGACCCCCTCCTCCGGCTTGACCCGCCCCGCCCAGGCCCAGAACGGCCCGACGTCCTCGGCCGCGATCGGCGCCGGGGCGCGGGCGAGCCGCGACTCGATCACCCCGCACGCCGCGAGGTTCCAGGCCAGCGCCAGCAGCCAGGACGCCACGAGGGCCCGCCGGCCACCACCCTCCCTGACCCGCGCCAGGCCGATCAGGCCGGCGGCCAGCCCGAGGCCGACGATCGGGGCGGTGTAGCGGACGTGGTGCCACTGCTCCGTCGCCAGGAACCGCAACGCCCAGCGCCCGCCGGCTAGGCTCCAGACCCAGGGCAACGCCAGGACGGCCGCCCTCGGCGCCCACGCCGCGAGCAACGCCCAGCCCCCCAGGCCGATCGCCACGAACTCGGCCGAGGTGGCCAATGTCTGCCACGGGCTCGCCCTCGGCCCGACGAACTGCCGGAGGTAGAAGGCCGGCGCGTTCGACCCGACCCTCGCGTGCAGATAGCCGAAGAAGCCGAAGAGCACCCACGCCGTGCCGAGCCAGATCACCCCCCGCGCCCAGCGGTACGTCCGGCCGATGTCCTCCGGCTCCCTCGGCGGCAGGATCGCCAGCGTGGCGACCACCACCGCCAGCTCCTGCCGGCAGGCCAGCATCCCGCCGATCCCCAGGGTTGCAAGGCCCCGGTGCCGCCCTCGATAGCCGTCGACGGCCCAGATCAGGAACGGCAGCGCCAGTTGTAGTTCGCGGAAGTCGTTGATCGCCAGCGGCCAGAGCAGCGGGGTCGTCGGCACCAGGGCCGACGCCGCCAAGGCCAGGCCCGTCGAGCCCGATTCGGACCGCGCCAGCATGTACGACGCCGGGATGACCCACCAGAACACGACGCCATGGACGACCAGGAGGGCCTCCGGCCCCGGCCGGATCGCGTAGAACGGGGCGATCGCCAGCCGGATCGGCGCCAGGTACGTCATCGTCCAGATCGACGGCCCCTCCTCAGCGTAGGCCGCGACCGGCCGGACCGTCACCCTCCCTTCGCCGGTCGTCAACGCCCGGAACCACTGGTTGTAATACGCCAGGTCCCACGACCACCCCGACCGCAAGGCCCGGTAGCGCCCGAGTGATTGCCGGGTCGTCGCGACCGTCACGGTCGCCGTCAGGAGGCCGACCAGAAGCCAGGGGATCGCTCGTCGCATCGGCGGGCCTCCGTAACGTTTGCGCGGGAAGGTTCGGGAAGCCACAGACCATTTTCCACCGTCACGAGTCGCTTGCGGACAATTCCGACCGATTTTTCCCTGGAGTTGACGAGGCCTTCATGGTGTCATGGCGGACGTCCACCGAACGAGTGTCGCGGCGACGTGGGCCGCGGCCGAAGGCTCCCGACGCCGAGGGTTGAGCCACCATGCCGCCCGACGACTCGAACGATGTGCTGGAGCTCGTGCTCCGCCAATGCCAGATCATCATCGCGGCCTTGATCGCCGGTGTCACGCTGTTCGCGGCGCTGGACCTGCTGGTGCTGTCCCAGCTCGGCAAGGCCGCGGCGACGTCGATGCTGAGCTGGGTCGCCGTCGGCTCCACGGCATTCTGGGCGGCCCTGGCGTGGCTGGTCCCCCGCCTGATCGCCGACCGGGTGGTCCGCGACCGGGCGGAGGTTCCCCGGGGCCCCGGGGACCTCGATCGGCTACTGGCCGGCTTCCGGGCCAAGACGGTCGTCGCCGGGGCGTTGCTCGAAGGCCCGGTGTTCTTCGCCCTGATCGCGTATATGATCGAGCGGTCGCCGATCGCGCTGGCCGCGGCCGCGCCGGCGCTCCTGTACCTGATGCTGCAATTCCCGACCCGGCCGGCGCTCGAGGCGTGGCTCGACGACCAGCTCTGGCGGCTCGACCAGAGGCGGCAGCTCGACCCGGATTGAATCGCCCATGCTCAGGCCCCGGACCCCCCTCATTCTTCTCGTCACCTGCCTCGCCCCGACCCTCGCGACGGCCGCCGCCCAGGCCGCGGGCGACCGGCCGTTCGCGATCGTCGTCGTCGACGAGGCGACCGGCCGCGGCGTCCCGCTCGTCGAGCTCCGGACGGTGAATGACATCCGGCTCGTGACCGACAGCGCCGGCGTGGCCGAGGTCGTCGAGCCGGGCCTGGCGGGCAAGGAGGTCTTCTTCCACGTCAAGAGCCACGGCTACGAGTACCCGAAGGACGGGTTCGGCTATCGCGGCAAGGCGCTCCGGGTCGTGCCGGGGGGCGAGGCGAAGCTCACGATCCAGAGAATCCATGTCGCCGAGCGGCTCTACCGCGTCACCGGTGCCGGCATCTACCGCGACAGCGTCCTGCTCGGGCGCCCGGTGCCCTTGAGGAAGCCGGTCCTCAACGGCGACGTCCTCGGCTCCGACAGCGTCCAGAGCGCCATTTACAAGGGCAAGATCCGCTGGTTCTGGGGCGACACCAACCGGCCCGGCTACCCGCTCGGCAACTTCCACACCCCCGGCGCGTCCTCGCTCCTGCCCGGCGACGGCGGCCTCGACCCGGCGGTCGGGGTCGACCTCGATTACCTCGTCGACGACCGCGGCTTCGCCAAGGAAACGGCCCACATGCCGGGCGACGGCCCGACCTGGATCGACGGCCTCGTCGCGCTCCGCGACGCCGACGGCCGCGAGCGCCTCTTCGCCAAGTACGTCAAGATCCGCCCCCCGATGGACACCTACGCCCGCGGCCTCGTCGAGTGGGACGACGCCGCGGACCGGTTCCGCCGCGTCGCCACCTTCCCGCTCGACGCCCCGCTCGTCCCCGCCGGCCACACGTTCCTCCATCGCGTCGACGGTCTTGAGTATGTCTACTTCGCCACCCCTTACCCGCTCGTCCGCGTCCGCGCCGACTCGAAGGCGCTGGCCGACCTCTCGCGATACGAAGCCTTCACCTGCCTGAAGGCCGGCTCGCGGCTCGACCATCCCTTCATCGACCGCGACGCCGAGGGCCGTATCCTCTACGCCTGGAAACGCGACACGCCCGCCGTCGGCCCGGCCGAACAGGCGAAGCTCGTCGAGGAAGGGCCCTTGAAGCCCGAGGAAGTCCTGCTCTCCCTCCGCGACGCCGAGACCGGTCAGGGCGTGTTCGCGCATGCCGGATCGGTGAACTGGAATGCCTACCGCAAGCGCTGGGTGATGATCACCGCCCAGGCGTTCGGCGCCTCGATGCTCGGCGAGACCTGGTACGCCGAGGCCGACACCCCGCTCGGCCCCTGGACCTACGCGCGGAAGGTCGTCTCCCACGACAGGTACAGCTTCTACAACCCTGAGCACCACCCCTTCTTCGACCAGGCCGGCGGCCGCCTGATCTATTTCGAGGGCACGTATACGCACACCTTCTCCGGCAACGACGACGCGACCTCTCGTTATGACTACAATCAGATCATGTATCGCCTCGACCTCGACGACCCCCGGCTCAACCTCCCCGTCCCCTTCTCCGGCGATCGGCCCGCTCCCCGCTCCCCCGGCCTCCCCGTCGCCTTCTACGCCCTCGAACGCCCCGGCCCGGCGACGGTCGCCGTCTTCAGGGCCGACGACGGCCGCCTCGTCGTCGGCAAGGTTCCCAACGGCAGGGCGCCCCTCTTCCACGCCCTGCCGGCCGACGTCGCGAAGCCGCCCGAGACGACGACTCTTCTTTATGAGTTCATCCGCGGCGATGAACACGTCTATTCGACCGCCGAATCCCTGGCCGGCCACCGTCGCGCCGATCGGCCCTTCTGCCGCGTCTGGCGCAGCCCGACGGCGGTCGTGATCCCGAAAGATTGATAAATATTTATTATTAAACTTTAACGATTGATCAATTTTCCGAGGTCATGCGTCAGGGCGTCGAGGACGGGGGGGAGATACGCCTTGCGCCGGACGTGGAGGTCGGCCTCGAGGCAGCGGTCGGCGAGGACGAAGACGGCCTCGGGGTCGAGCCGCCCGGCGATGTCGGCGACGGCGCGGCGGTCGTCGGGGTCGGACGAGGGGGGGGCGAGGCCGCTGGCCTGCCAGAGGACGCCGCGGAAGAAGCCGGCGAGCTCGCCCATGAGCAACGAGGCGCGGGCGCGGCGGTCGACGCTCTCCTTGCCGGCGTCGTTGATGAAGGACTCGAGCTTGCGGGCCAAGGCCGGCGGGTCGAAGCCGCCGGGCGCGGCGACCTCGTCGAGCAGCGAGCGCCGGAAGGCGTTCAGGCCCTTGTCGGCCAGGCCGCGGGCACGGGCGACGCTCCCCTGCCCCAGCAACGCCTGGCGCTTCGCCTCGGCCGGGTCGGCGGCGATCCCTTGTTCGAGCAGGAGGGAGGCGAGCTCGGCCTCGGGCAAGGGTTCGAAGCGGACGACGCGGCAGCGCGAGACGACGGTCTCCAGTTGAAGTTCGGGGGCAGTACCGATGAGGACGAGCACCGAGCCCGGCGGCGGCTCCTCGAGGGTCTTGAGGAAGGCGTTGGCGGCCTCCTCGCTGAGGTCGTCGGCGTCGTCGACGATCGCGATCCGACGGGTGCCGGCCATCGGCTTGAGGCCGAGCTCGAGGCAGAGGTCGCGGATGACCTGGATCGGCAGCTCGTGCCGCTCCTCGGGCCGGGCGACGCTCAACAGGTCCGGGTGCGTGCCGGCCTCGACCTGGAGGCACGACGGGCAGGCGCCGCAGGGGTCGAGGTCGGCCTCGGGATGGCGCTCGCAGAGGAGGCCCTGGGCCATCGTCCGCGCGAACGACCGCTTGCCGACCCCCTCGGGGCCGACGAAGAGGAAGGCGTGGGGGAATCGGCCTTGCGCCAATGCGTCGCGGAGGCCCGCGACGACGCGGTCATGGCCTCGGATCGATCGCCAGGGCACGCGCCACCTCGGCTTGCAATCGGCTCGCGACGGCCTCGACGTCGGCCGTCCCGTCGATGATGACCAAGGGCGCCGGGTACGCCCCGGCCGCCCCGAGGAAGCCGTCGCGGAGCCGCCGCCGGCCCTCGTCGCCGCGGTCCTCGATCCGGTCGCGCGGCCCGCCGACCCGGGCGGTCGCGACTGCGGGCGGCACGTCGACGACGACGGTCAAATCGGGCCAGAGCCCCCCCGTCGCCGCCATGCCGACGCGCCGGACCTCGTCGACGTCCAGGCCGCCGGCGACCCCTTGATACACCATGTTGGCCAGGACGAAGCGGTCGCTGATGACGACCTTCCCCGCCGCCAACGCCGGCCGGATGACCTCCTCGACGAGCTGCGCCCGGCTGGCCATGAACAGCAGCATCTCCGCCCGGAGGCCGATCGGCACATTCCCCTTGTCCAGCAGGATCGACCTCAGCCGCTCCCCCAGCGCCGTGCCCCCCGGGTCGCGGCAGGCGACGACCTCGAACCCCCGCGCGCGCAGCCACTCGACCAGGCGTGCCGCCTGCGTCGTCTTGCCGCCGCCGTCCGGCCCGTCCAGGGCGATGAACCGGCCCCCGGGATGGTCCCCCTCCTTGCCCGTCATGAGGACCATCCTAACCCAGATCCCCGGGCGTCGGAAGCCTGCCTTCGGGGGACCG
>DASZMJ010000405.1:0-8914 GCA_035551935.1 Isosphaeraceae bacterium | reverse complement strand
GCACGCTCCGCGTGCCGTCCGCCACACTCCAGAGTTCTTGGGTCCTGGCGGACGGCACGCGGAGCGTGCCTGCGACGAAGCCGGGGCGACGGCGACCGTCAGCGGGCGGGGCGGCCGTCGGGGGTGACGGGCCGGACGGGGCCGCGCTTCAGGGCCTTCAATTCCGGCTCGACCGCCTTGCGGTCGCCGACGACGAGGACCGTCCGGGCCTCGGGGGCGACCAGCTCGGTCATCGCGGCGCGGATGGCGTCGGCCTTGGCGGCCCGGAGGTGGTCGAGGAAGGTGTCGAGGTAGTCGGCCGGGAGGTGGAAGATCGCCATCTCGCCGAGGATGCCGGCGATGCCGGCGGGGGCCTCGAAGGTCTCGGGATAGCTCCGGGCCTCGGCGTCGCGGGCGACATCGATCTCGGCCGCGGTGAACGGCCGCTCCTTGGCCAGGTCGTCGAGCTCCTTGAGGATCTCCTTCAGGGCCGGCGCGGTCGCATCGGTGCGGACGGAGGTGTTCACCAGCCAGACGCTGCCGATGCGGCGGTAGTCGAAGATCGAGCCGGCGCCATACGTGTAGCCGTGCTCCTCGCGGAGGTTCTGGTTGAGCCGGCTGAGGAAGTCGGCCCCGAGGACGCGGTTGCCGATCAGGGTCGCGAAGTAGCGCGGGTCGGCGCGGTCGACCCAGCGGCGGCCGACGCGGACGACGCTCTGGACCGCCCCCGGCTTGTCGGCCACGAAGATCGTCCCCGGCTCGGCCCCGGCGGCCTCGGGCAGGGCCATCGCCGTGGGCTTGCGCACCGCGCGACGCTTCCAGGCGCCGAGCGTCTCCTCCAGCGACGCGAAGACGGCCCCGGGCTCGACGTCGCCGACGACGATGAGCGTCGAGCCGTCGGGGCCGAAGTGGTCGCGGTGGAAGCCGCGGACGTCGTCGAGCGTGAGCGCCTTGACGGTCTCGGGGAAGCCGTCGGGCGGGAGGCCGTAGGGGCTCTCCTTGCCGAAGAGCAGGGCGCGGAAGGCCCGCAGGGCGATCCAGCCCGGGTCCTCCGGCCCCTGGAGCAGCTCGGCGAGCTGGAGTTGCCGCTCGCGGTCGAAGTCCTTCGGGTCGAACCTCGGCCCGGCGAGCATCGGCGCCAGCAGCGCCAGCGCCGGGTCGAAGTTGCGGGCGATGACCGAGAGGCCCACCGTCGTGTGGTCGACCCCGGCGCCGACCGAGGGCGAGGTGCCGAGCGCCTCGAACGCCTCGGCCAGCTCGGTCGCCGTCCTGTCCTTGGTCCCCTTGTCGAGCAGGGTCGCCGTCAACCGGGCGAGCCCCGCCTTCTCCGGCCGGTCCTCGGCCGTGCCGGCGTCGACGATCAGCGAGGCGGTCACGACCGGCAAGGTCCGCCACGGGCAGACCCAGACGTCGAGGCCGTTGGAGAGCGTCTTGCGGACATATTTCGGCGCGTGGAAGGGCAGCGGCTCGCTCGGGCCGGGCATCTTCGACCAGTCGGGGCCGCCCTTCGGAGTGCGGGGCTCGGGGGCCGTTCCATCCCCGGCCTTCTCCGGCTCGGGGCCGGCCTGGACCGTCGTCGGCGACGGCTCGGCGCCGGGGGCGACGGGCCCGATCACGAGGGAGACGTGCCCCCGCACCAGGTACTCGCGCGCGACGCGGCGGATGTCCTCGGGCGTGACCCGGAAGTAGCGGGCGAAGTCGCGGCGGTAGTAGGCCGGGTCGTCGTGCTGCGCGAAGCCGCTCGCCAGCGTGATCGCGCGGCCCAGCGGCGGGGTCAGGTGGGTATAATAACCCTTCTCGAACTTGGCGAGGGACCGCTCCAGCTCGCCCTTCGTCGGCGGCTCGGCGCGGAGGCGGTCGAGCTCGGCGCCGAGGACGCGGTCGATCGCCTCGATCGACTTGCCCTCGTCGGCGGTCGCGTCGATCGTGAACAGGCCGCCGATCTCCTTGGTGTCGCTGTCGGCCGAGACGTCGGTGGCCAGCCGGCTCTCGAGCACCAGCGCCCGATGCAGCCGCGAGGCGTCGCCGCCGGCCAGGACCGTCGCGAGCAGGTCGAGCGCCGGCGCGTCGGTGTGGTCGTCGGCGACCGTCGGCCACGCCCGGTACACGCGCGGCAGCCTGACGCGGTCCGTCCGCTTGAGCTCGACCGACTTCGGCTCGCGACCGGGAGCGGCGACCTTGCGCCGGGGCGGCCCCGCGACCAGCGGGCCGAAGTACTTCGAGATCAGCCCCTTCGCCCGCTTCGGCTCGAAGTCGCCGGCCAGGACGAGCGTGGCGGCGTCGAGGTCCTTCATCGAGCCGATGACCGACCACGAATACGGCTTCCCCTTCGGGAAGACGCTCGCGAGCAACGTCTCCTCGGCCAGGCCGTAGGGGACGTTCTCGTAGGACTGCCGGCGCTCGTTCTTGACGACCTGCCGCTCGGTGTCGAACTTCTCCCGGTTGAGCGACGAGGGGAGGAAGGCGAGCCGCTCGGCCTCGAGGTACAGGGCCCGCTCGAGGAAGTCGCTCGGGACGGTCTCGTAATAGACCGTCATGTCCTCGGAGGTGAAGGCGTTGGACTGCGCCCCGGCCTCCTGGAGGGGGATGTCATAATTGGGGACATTCTTCGTGCCCCGGAACATCATGTGCTCGAAGAAGTGCGCGAACCCGGTCCGGCCGGCGCGCTCGTCCTTGGCGCCGACGTGGTAGGCGACGCAGACCGTGACCCTCGGCACCGACGGGTCGCGGTGCAATGCCACCCTCAGGCCGTTGTCGAGCCGGTACGACTCCAGGGCCAGGTCCGGGGCCTTCGGCTCCGCGGCGGAGGCGACGGCGGCCAGGAGGGCGGCGACGATCGGCACGGACCGGCAAATTCGCGAAATCATGAGCATGGGTTCCATCTCGATGGCGGGAACACCCGTGCGGGCGGGACATTTCGTGGCGGGAAAGGGGTCCTGGCGGGAAAGGGGGACTGGCACCTCGAAGACTCGGAGCCAGTCCCCCTTTCCCGCCAGGACCCCTCACGGGACGCGGTAGCGGGCGACGACGACGGTGACGTTGTCGGGCCCACCCCCCCGGAGGGCCAGGTCGATCAGGCGGCGGACGGCCGCAACGGGCGACTCCATCCGGGCCAGGGTCGCGGCGATCTCGGCGTCGGCGACCGGCTCGTTGAGGCCGTCGGTGCAGAGCAGGAGGACGTCGCCGTCGCGGACCTTGACCTTGGCGATCTCGGCCTCGGCGTCGGCGCTCGGCCCGCCGATGACGTTGGTGATGACGTGCCGCCGCGGGTGCTTGCGCGCCGCCTCGGGGGACAGCTCACCCCCCTCGACGAGCAGTTGCGCCAGCGTGTGGTCGGTGGTCAGTTGTTCGAGCTCGCCGTCGCGGAAGAGGTACGCGCGGGAGTCGCCGGCGTGGACGATGTAGCAGTCGTCGCCGACGCTGTAGGCCCAGGTCAGGGTCGTCCCCATGCCGGCGAGGCTCGTGTCGGACTGCGCCTCGCGGAAGACCTTGCGGTCGGCGCGCTCGAGGGCCCGCCGAAGTTCGTCGATCAGGGTGTTCTCCTCGCGGCCGACGTGCATGAACCACTTCAACGCGTGGAGCATGAACGACTCGACCGACTCGACGGCCAGGGCGCTGGCGCGCTCGCCGGCGGCGGCGCCCCCCATGCCGTCGGCGACGATCATGAGGTAGCCCTGCTCGTCGGAGAACCGCGCCCCGTCGTCGGGGAGGCTGGTGGCGAGCACGCGGAGGGCCTTGGCGAGCCTGGCGACGAGGAAGTGGTCCTCGTTGTTGTGGCGGACGCGCCCCTGGTGCGTCGCCGCCGCGACCTCGACCTCGACACTCGGGACGACTTCCAGGCTGGCCGTCGCCGTCGGCCGGGACGGCAGGTCCTGCGTCGAGTCGTCGGCCTCGCGGGGGGGGAACGGGTCGGGCATGGGACGGTCCTGATCGGGTCCAGGGGTCTCGGCCGCGCCGGTCCTCCCCAGGTTAGCCGCCGCCCGGCCGGCGCGGTAGGTCCCCGGCCGGAGGATTTCCAAGTCTCCCGCGCCGGCCCCGCGACCCCCCTCCCCGGCCCTCCCCCACACGTCGCGGACCGTTCGGCTGCTTGACCGGCCCCGGAACGGCCGAGTATGGTAACAAAGGTTGAACCTTGCGCCGACCGACCGGCCCGAACCGCGAAGGGAGAGGGCCGGCCCCGCCGTCCGATCCTGCCCGGAGGTCGAGTGAACATGGCCGATCGCCGCCACGGGGCCTGGGTCTGGCTCGCGATCGCGTGCCTGGGGACCGTCGGCGCGAAGGCGGGCGACGCGGCCGAGGTCGTCGCCGAGCCGGCCGCGATCCGGCTCGACGGGGCGGACGCGCGGCAGCAAGTCGCGGTCTCGGGGCGGTTCGAGGATGGCGCGATCCGCGACGTCTCGGGCGAGGCTCGATTCGCGGTCGAGCCGGCGGGGATCGCGGCGGTCTCGACCTCGGGGGTGGTCACGCCGAAGGCAGACGGCCGCGCGACGTTGAAGATCGAGGCGCTGGGCAGGTCGATCGACGTGCCGATCGAGGTGGTCCACGCGGGCGACACGCGCCCGGTCAGCTATCGGCACGACGTGGCGGCGGTCCTGTCGAAGGCCGGTTGCAACATGGGGGCCTGCCACGGCAACTTCAACGGCAAGGGGGGGTTCCGCCTGAGCCTCCGCGGCGACGACCCCGAATATGACCTCGCCGCGTTGACCCGCGACGCCTTCGGCCGCCGCGTCGACACCGCCGACCCGGGCCGCAGCCTCATCGTGCTGAAGCCGACCGGCCAGGTCCCGCACGAGGGGGGCCGGCGGTTCGCGATCGACTCGCCCGAGGCCCGCACCTTCCTCGCCTGGCTCGCCGACCGCTGCCGCGACGACAAGAGCGAGGCCCCGAAGCTCACGCGCCTCGTCGTCTTCCCCGCCGAGCGGATGCTCGCGTCGCCGTCGCGGTCGCAACAACTGGTCGTCACCGCCGAGTTCGCCGACGGCTCGCGACGCGACGTGACCCGTCAATCGTCATTTGATGTCAATGACCCGACGCGAGCGGCCGTGACCGCCGAGGGGAAGGTCGTCGTCAAGGGGCCCGTCGAGGTCGTCGTCGCGGTCCGCTACCTCGGCGGCCGAGGGGTGAGTCGCCTGGCGTTCCTGGCCGATCGGCCCGACTTCGCCTGGAAGGATCCGACGCCGAACAACGCGATCGACGTCCACGTCTTCGCCAAGCTCAAGGCCCTCAAGGTCAACCCGTCCGACCCCGCGAGCGACGCCGTCTTCCTCCGCCGCGCGTACCTCGACGCCATCGGCCTCTTGCCCACGGCCGACGAGGCGCGGGCGTTCCTCGACGACACGGACCCGGAGAAGCGGTCGAAGCTGGTCGACCGGCTCGTGGCGCGGCCGGAGTTCGCCGACTTCTGGGCCTTGAAGTGGGCGGACTTGCTCCGCAACGAAGAGAAGACGATGGGCCTGAAGGGGGTCTGGGTCTTCCAGCGCTGGCTCCGCGACCAGATCGCGCGCGACGTGCCGCTGGACGAGTTCGCGCGGCGGATCATCACCGCGAAGGGCTCGACCTGGACCAACCCCCCCGCCAGCTTCTACCGCACGAACCGCGACCCCGCCACCGCCGCCGAGACCGTCGGCCAGGTCTTCCTCGGCGTCCGGCTCCAGTGCGCCCGCTGCCACAACCACCCCTTCGACGTCTGGACGCAGGACGACTACTACGGCCTCGCCGCCTACTTCGGCAACGTCGCCCGCAAGGAAGTGAACAACACGCGCAAGGATAACCTCGATAAGCATGAGATCAACGGCGACGAGGTCGTCTATCTCTCCGCCGACCCGCCCCGGGTCGTGCAGCCGAGGACCGGGTCGATGATGGAGCCGAAGCCGCCGGCCGGCCCGCGGCCGAGCCTCGGCGACGACCCCGACGCGCTCGACGACCTCGCCGACTGGCTCACCCGGCACAACGACCAGTTCGCCCGCAACGTCGCCAACCGCGTCTGGTTCCACCTGATCGGCCGCGGCGTCGTCGAGCCCGTCGACGACTTCCGCGACTCCAACCCGCCCTCGAACCCGGCCCTCCTCGACGCCCTCACGGCCGAGCTCGTCGCGCACGGGATGCGGCTGCGTCCCCTGGTCGCGTTCGTCATGAAGTCGCGGGCCTATGCGCTGTCGTCGCGTCCCGACCCGACGAACGCCGACGACGAGGCCAACTTCGCCCGCGCGGCGATCCGGCTCCTGCCGGCGGAGGTCCTGCTCGACGCGATCGGCCGGGCCCTCGACCGCCCCGAGGACTTCCGCGGCGCCCCCCGCGGCCTCCGCGCCGCGCAACTGCCCGGCGCCCGCATGGGGGGCGAGTTCCTCAAGGTCTTCGGCAAGCCCGATCGATTGCTCACCTGCGAATGCGAGCGCTCCGAGGCCACCACGCTCGCGCAGGCCTTCCAGCTCATCAACGGCGACGCCGTCCGCGACCGCTTGACCGACCCCGCCAACCGCCTCGGCCGGCTCCTCGATAACGGCGACGACGACGCCAGCATCCTCGACGAGTTCTACCTCGCCACGCTCTCCCGACGTCCCGGCGCCGCCGAGCGCGCCGCGGCGCTGGCGTTCGTCGCGAAGGGTGCCGACCGCCGCAAGGCGTGGGAGGACGTGGCATGGGCCATCATGAATACGAAAGAATTCTTGCTTCGGCATTGATCCAAGCCGACGGAGGACGGCCATGACGCGAGCGTGCCGCGACTTCCTGGCGACGAGCCGCCTGAGCCGTCGGGGACTGCTGCGGGTCGGCACCGCCGGGTTCGCCGGGCTGAACCTGCCGGCCTTGCTGCGGGCGTCGGAATCGTCGACGATCGCCCCGAGGGCGAAGCACGTCATCTTCCTGCACCAGTTCGGCGGGCCGTCGCACCTCGACACCTTCGACATGAAGCCCGACGCCCCCGACGGCATCCGCGGCGAGTTCAGGCCGATCGCCAGCGACGTGCCGACGCTCCGCGTCACCGAGCACCTGCCGCGGCTGTCGAAGGTCCTCGGCCGGTTCGCGCAGGTGCGATCCGTCCAGCACCGGATGAAGAACCATAACTCCGCGACCTATTACAGCCTGACCGGCCACGCCCCGCCGCTCGACGACATCCGACTCCGCGACACGCAGGAGCTCTACCCCGCGTACGGCAGCACCGTCGCGAAGCTCAGGCCGGTCGACGACCCGGCCTTGCCGACGTCCGTGGCATATCCCTACGTCCTCCGCGACGGCAGCGTCACCCCCGGCCAGACGGCGAGCTTCCTCGGCAAGGCGTATGATCCTTTCTTCATCGGACGCAACCCGAATGCGTCCGACTTCCGCCTGCCCGAGCTGAGCCTGCCCGACGACCTGCCGCTGGCCCGGCTCGACGACCGCCGCGGCCTCTTGAAGATGCTCGACCGGCAAGGCGAGCTGCTCGAGACCTCCGCCACGGCGCGCGGGATCGATGCATTCTATGATCGCGCGTTGACGATGCTCGCCTCGCCGAAGGTCAAGCGCGCGTTCGACCTCTCGCAGGAGCCCGACCGGCTCCGCGACGCCTACGGCCGGACGCCGTACGGCCAGAGCTGCCTGCTGGCGCGGCGACTGGTCGAGGCGGGCGTGCGGTTCGTGACGGTGTATTACTCGGCCTCGATCGGCAACAGCGGCAAGGGCGCCGGCGGCGGCTGGGACACGCACGGCGAGAACTTCCACCACCTCAAGGACCGCCTGCTGCCGATCACCGACCAGACCTTGCCCACCTTCATCGAGGACATGGCCGCGCGCGGCCTCCTCGACGAGACCCTGATCGTCTGGATGGGCGAGTTCGGCCGGACCCCGCGCGTGGCGACCACCAAGCAATTCGGCGCCAACGGCCGCGACCACTGGCCCTTCTGCTACACCGCGCTGCTGGCCGGCGGCGGCGTCCGCGGCGGCGCCGTGTATGGCTCCTCCGACCGCATCGGCGCCTATCCCGCCACCGACCCCGTCCGCCCCGACGACCTCGCCGCCACCATGTTCTGGGCCCTCGGCCTCGACCCCGCCACCGAGGTCACCGACCCCCTCGGCCGCCCCTTGCCGATCGCCACGGGCAAGCCGATCACGAGCGTGTTCGGCTGATGTCTGTCCTCCCTTCTTCGTAGCAGGCACGCTCCGCGTGCCGTCCGCCGACACCCAACAACCGTGGATGAAGGGCGGACGGCACGCGGAGCGTGCCTGCTACGACTCGGTTCGAAGGCGATGTTCGAATTCTTCGATCCAATGGCCGAGGTCCGGATCACCGCCGGCAACCTCCCCCACTGGTATCAACCCGGCGCGACGTATTTCATCACGTTCCGCACCGCCGACTCGATCCCCGACTCCGTCGCTTCCTCCTGGCGGGTCCGCCGCAACGATTGGCTGCGGCGCCACGGCATCAAGCCGGACGACCCGGTTGGCGGCACGTCCCTGCTGAACCTCCCCGAGCGCCAACGGCGCGAGTATCACGAGACCTTCTCGCGCGAATACCTCGACCACCTCGACCGTGGGCACGGCGCCTGTGTCTTGAAGTCCCCGGGGATCGCCGGGATCGTCGCGGAGAGCCTGCTGCACTCCGATCAGGTTTCCTACCTCCTGGGCGATTTCGTGGTCATGCCGAACCACGTCCACCTCCTCGTCCGCCCGCTCGGCGACGCCGATTTACTCGCCCTCTGCCGCTCCTGGAAGCAGTTCACGGCGAACCGGATCAATCGCTCCCTGGGCCGAAGGGGACGGTTCTGGCAGGCGGAGAGCTTCGATCACCTCGTCCGCGGCCCGGACGAGTTCGACCGGTTCCGACGTTACATCGCCGACAATCCTGCGAAGGCGAACCTGCGCGCCGGCGAGTTCCTCTACCACCGTCGGCCCGACTCGTAGCAGGCGCGCTCCGCGTGCCGTCCGCCGAAACCCAAGAGCGTTGTGGTAGGGCGGACGGCAC
>DASZMJ010000404.1:0-11030 GCA_035551935.1 Isosphaeraceae bacterium | reverse complement strand
CGCGGCCCTGGACCTCGGCAGCGAGTGCTACATGAGCACGGCCTCGTTCCTCGATCCGGAGGGCCAGTCTTTCCGCTATTACTTCAACTGCCAGCTCACCCAATTCACGCTCAGCCGGCTCTACGCCCAGTCGACCTACGGGTCGCCATATCAGGATATCATCCGATATAGCTGGTCCCTCAACGCACCCGGCAATACCTGCTCGCCCCTGCTCCTGAACAACGGCCGCATCTATGTCGGCGGTGACGCGGGCTGCTCGGTCACGATCAGCGCGTGAGGGGCCGGTCCCCCGATCGGCTCGAGATCAGGTCGGGTCGAGTCGGACCGCCCCGGAACGGACGCACTCTAGGTCGGAGAGGCCCGCGCAGCCGGCGGGGAGCTCCGCCTCCTCGATCAGCATATTCGGGATGTCGTCGACCACGGCGAACCGCGGCCCGCAACGGGTGCAAATGAGCGTGTCCCCCTCGTGGCGGAGGGGGGCCTTGCCCAGCGGACACACCAGCAGGGACAGCAGATCCTCGTTCGGCATCGTCGCTCCACCCTCCCCATGCCTCGATCTGGCCCCTCCCCGGCGGGCAGGTGCTCCAGTCCCGGACGGCCGGCTGCTATTATGGTGGGGCCCCTTCGACCGGGGAAGGCCCATCCCCCGGGTGACGAGGGGACCGGGGGCGGTCAACCCGTGAGACCGTCCCGGCCGCCATTCGCTCACGGATTCGGGACTCCTCATGCACCGGGTCGACCTCCGCCGGGTCGTGGTGACGGGGCTGGGTGCGATCAGCCCGAATGGTGTCGGGCGGTCCGCCTATCGTCGGGCCAATCGTGAGGGCCTGAGCGGCACTCGCGGCATCGAGGAGTTCGACGCCTCGATGCTCGGGAGCCGCGTCGCGGGGGTCGTCCGCGGCCTCGACCTGACGCGGGCCCTGGAGCCGAAGCAGCTCAAGACCGTCAGCCGGATGGTCCCGCTGTCGATCCTCGCGGCGCGCGAGGCGTTGGAGGACGCCGGGCTCGTCCCCGAGCGACTCGACCTCGAGACGCGCCGGGAGATCGGCGTCCTCCTCGGCACCGGCGGGGGCGGGATCGAGCTGATCGAGGCGATGTACGGGCACTACTTCGCCGGCTATCCCGAGCGGGCCAGCGCCTTGGCGGTCCCCGCCGGCACGCACGGCAACCTCTCGTCCGAGATCTCGATCCGGCTGGGCCTCCGGGGCCCCTCGCACGTCATCTCGACCGGCTGCACCTCGAGCACCGACGCCATCGGCTACGCCT
This sequence comes from Isosphaeraceae bacterium, assembly GCA_035551935.1. Taxonomy (GTDB): domain Bacteria; phylum Planctomycetota; class Planctomycetia; order Isosphaerales; family Isosphaeraceae; genus DASZMJ01. Next base: position 9,764 of record DASZMJ010000404.1, on the reverse strand, counting down.
TCCGGCGCGTGCAGCACGGCGAGTCCCGGCTCGTCTTGGTCGGCGGGGCCGACGCCCCGATCGCGCCCGCGGTGTTGATGGGCTTCGACGTCATGGGGATCGTCTCGCGGGGCTACAACGACCAGCCCGAGCGCGCCAGCCGCCCCTTCAGCCGCGATCGCGACGGCTTCGTCCTCGGCGAGGGGGCCTGGATGCTCGTGCTCGAGGACCTCGAGCACGCTCGGGCACGCGGCGTGCGGCCCTACGGGGAGGTCCTCGGTTACGCGAGCACCTGCGATGCCTGGCACCGCGTCGCGATGGCGGTCGACCTCGACGAGCCCGTCCGCGCCGTCCGGCTCGCCCTCGACGACGCCGGCTCCCGGCCCGACCAGCTCGACTACGTCAACCTGCACGGGACCGGCACCGAGCTGAACGACCGCGTCGAGACCGCGGTGATGCGGCGCGCCCTCGGCGCGGCCGCGGCCTCGATCCCGATGTCGAGCACGAAGAGCATGATCGGCCACCCCCAGGGTGCCTGCGGCGCCGCCGGCGTCGTCGCGACCCTGCTGGCGCTCGACGCGGGCTTCCTACCCCCGACGATCAACCTCGACGTCCCGGACCCTGCCTGCGACCTCGACTTCATCCCCAAGGTCGCCCGCGACGCGCCCGACGCCCGCCTGGCGCTCTGCAATTGCATGGGCTTCGGCTCGAAGAATTCGGCGCTGGTCCTGCGCCGCGGCATCCAGGCCGAAGCCGGGTAGGATCGGCGGGCCGACTCCGTTATAGTGGTCGAGACACCACCACGACCCGACGGGGCCAGGCGACCGCATGCCCGAAGCCTACATCGTGCGCTACGGCCGGATGCGCCTCCTGAACGAGTTCGAGGGGCTGCCCGGGCAGGTCCACCCGCGCGGCGAGCGAGTCGTCGTCCGGAGCGATCGCGGCACCGAGTTGGGTGAGGTCCTCTGCCCGGCCAGCGGGCGCACGTCGCTCTTCCTGGAGGGCCCCACGCCCGGGGAGGTCCTTCGGGTGGCGGGGCCGGAGGACCTCGATGCCGACGCCGCTCTCGACCGTCGCCGCTCGGAGGGCTTCGAGGTCTGCCGCGACTGCGTCGCCAGGCGCAGGCTGCAGATGGACCTCGTCGACGTCGAGATCCTGCTCGGCGGCGAGCGGATGGTCTTCTACTACCTCGCCGAGAAGCGGGTCGATTTCCGGGAGCTCGTCAAGGATCTGGCGCGCGCCTTCCAGACCCGTATCGAGATGCGCCAGATCGGCGTCCGCGACGAGGCCAAGCTCCTGGCCGACTACGGCGACTGTGGCAAGCCGGTCTGCTGCAACACCCACCTCTCGCGGATGCCGCCCGTCTCGATGCGGATGGCCAAGCTCCAGAAGACGACGCTCGACCCCTCGAAGATCTCGGGCCGGTGTGGTAGGCTCAAGTGCTGCCTCCGCTACGAGTTCGACACCTACCAGGAGTACGAGCGGCAACTGCCGGTCGTCGGCTCACGGGTCGCCACCGAGCGGGGAGACGGCCGGGTCCTGGCCGTCGAGATCCTGGCCCGGAGGGTCGTCGTCGAGCTCGACGATCGGCGCCGGGTGATCGTCGGGGCGGGTGAGATCCGCCACGTCGAGAGGCGTGGGCGCCCGCAGGCGAAGGCGGGCGACGACCGGCCAGAGACGACGGAGGACGAGCTCTCATGAGCCTGCGCGACGACTTGATCGGTGTCCTGGCACGCGACCCGCGCTACCCGTTCCCGGCGTACATCTTCCTGGTCGACGCGCTGGAGTTCGCCCAGGCCCGCAAGCGTCGGGACCGCGCCCGGAGGCGCTCCCGGAAGGGCGCCGGCGCCACGCCCTCGCTCCATGTCACCGGCCGGGAACTTTGCGAAGGGGCGCGCGACCTGGCGATCCAGCAGTACGGGCTGCTGGCGCCGATGATCCTGGAGCGTTGGGGCGTCCGCTCGACCTCCGACCTCGGCGAGATCGTCTACAACCTGATCGCCTCCGGCGACCTGAAGAGGACGCCGACCGATTCCCGCGCCGACTTCGACGACGTCTTCGACTTCGAGACGGCCTTCCGGCACGACCTCGTCCCGCCGTTGGACGAGGTCGCCTGAGAGGCTGTGAATCATTCGTCAGGCGTTCAGGTACATGCAGCAACAGGCATGGATGTAAGTCCTTACGCTGCTTGTCTGTCAGATGTATACTAGAACTTCAGTCGAGCGCACAAACGACGAATGATTCACAACCTCTGAGCCCCGCGGGAGCCCTTCGCGCATGGACGTCCGCCGCCTCCGGTTCGCCGCGGCCCTGACCCTGTTCGCGCTCTGGGTCCTGGCGCTCGGCGTCATGGCCGTGTTCTCGGGCCGGAAGCCGCCGCCGGCGCGGGCGAAGGCCGCCGCCCCCGCCACCCCGTCCGGGGCCGATCGCCGATGAGCCGGCTGCTCACACCGACGCGACGCGACGAGCCCGAGCTGATGGATGCCCCCGGTCTGCCCGAGGCCGAGGTCGTCGACGCCTACCGCGTCTTGAGGCGGGTCAACAGCCAGCTCGGGAACCTCCGGAGCCTTCGTCGCGAGCTCGCCCGCGCGCTCGAAGAGGGGGGGATCGTCCGGAAGGCCGTCTCCCTGCTCGATCTGGGCTCGGGCTCGGGCGACCTGCCGGCCGCGATGCGCGACCGCCTGGCCGCCGACGGCCGCCGCGCGGTCGCCCTGGCACTCGACCGCGACCCGACCGCCTGCGCCCTGGCCGGGCGGCTCGGCCTGGGCGTCGTCCGCGGCGACGCCCTGCGGATCCCGGTCGCCGATCGCTCGGTCGACCTGGTGACCGCGGTCAAGTTCGCCCACCACTTCAGCGGCCCGGCCCTGGCCCGCCTGCTCGCGGAGATGGCACGCGTCGCGCGGCGTCGGGTGATCGTCCTCGACATCCGACGGCACTGGCTGGCCTACTGGGGCTTCGTCGCCTGGAGCCGCGCCTGCACGACCAACCGTCTCGTCCGCCACGACGGCCCGCTCTCGGTGCTCCGGGGCTTCACGCGCGAGGAGCTGCTCGCGGCGGCCCGGCCGCTGGCCGCCTTCACCTGGACCGTCCGCCCATACCTCGGCTTCCAGCTCGCGCTGGTCGGCCGCCGCCTCGAGCCGGAGTGACCTTGAGCGCCGGGCCATCTGGGTCCTTCGATGTCGCGATCGCCGGCGCCGGCCTGGCCGGGGGCGCGCTGGCCTTGCTCCTTGCCAGGGGGGGCGCGCGGGTGGCGCTGCTCGACGCGTGCCGGTTCCCGCGCGACAAGCTCTGCGGCGAGTATCTGAGTCCGGAGAGCTGGGGCGCGCTCGATCGACTCGGGCTGAGCGACGCCGTCGCGGGCTCAGGCTACCGGCCGGTCCGGCGCCTCCGGCTGACGACCCCGAGAGGTCGCGTCCTGGAGGCCGACGTGGTCGGGCCCGACGGCCGACCCGGCATCGCGCTGGGACGCTCCATGCTCGACGACCTGCTCGTCCGCGGCGCCCTGGCGGCCGGTGCCCGGCTCTTCGAAGGCATGCGCGTCGGCGGCCCGATCGTCGAGGGTGGGCGAGTCGTCGGCCTCGCGGCGCGGCACCCGACCGAGGGCCCATACGAGGTCCGGGCCCGATGGAACGTCGCGGCCGACGGCCGCCGCTCCGGCCTCGTCCGCCGCTCGGGCGTCGTCCGGGTCCGGGATTGGTCCCGACCCCGGCTCGTCGGCCTCAAGCGGCACGTCGCCGTCGATGACCCCGACGGCAACGAGCCGGCCGATACCGTCGACCTGCACCTGGTGCCCGGGGGCTACGTCGGCGCCTGCCGGGTCGAGGGCGCGCTGACGAACGTCTGCGCGCTGCTCCCGGAGTCGGTCCCGCGGCGGTCGCGCGGCGACCTCGACCGTGCGACCGGCGAGGTCTTCGAGGCCAACCCCGCGCTGCGACGGCTCTGGGCCTCGTCGCGGCCGGCCGGAGACTGGAAGACCGTGGCCAACGTCCGCGTCGAGGCCGCCACGCCCCGGCTCGGGGGGATTGTCTACGTCGGCGACGCGATGGGGACGGTCGATCCCCTCGGCGGCCAGGGGATGACGATGGCCCTGCTCGGCGCCGAGCTGCTCGCCCCCTTCCTCTTCGAAGCCCTCGCCGGTCGCGATGGCGACGACCGCTGGCAGCCATCGTACGAACGCGCCTGGCATCGCCGCTTCGAGCGGCGCATCCGGCTCTGCCGGCTCTTCCACCACGTCCTCGTCCATCCCGCCCTGATCGACCTCGCCACCGTCCTCCCCCGGCATTCCCAGCGCGTCCTCTCCTTCTGCTTCGCCCGGACCCGCGACCCGCAGCCGAGCTGATCCCGAAGCTCCTGGTCCGGATCAGGCGACGCCCAGTCGTTGTTCGGCCAACGTCAGCAAGGCCCGGGCGCAGGCGGCGGCCGACGCGGTCGGGCCCCAGGCCTCGGCGAGGCTCAAGATCGAACCGCCCGGCTCGATCAGTCGCTCGGCCAGGCGTCGGGCCAGGAACTCGCCCGAGCCGGCGACGACGACCCGCCCGGGGCGGTCGCCGAAACGGCCTCGGGCCCGATCGGCCATCGCGACCAACCGGGCCATCAGGGCCTCATCGGCCGCCAGGGCGAGCGCGCGGGCGTCGTCGGCCGAGAAGCCGTCGCGGTCGGCGCCGACCATCCGCGCCAGGCGATCGCGGGCCGCCTCGGCCGTCGCCGGCCGGCCGTCGGCCGTCGCCCGGTCCTCGGGATCGGGCCCCAAGAGGCCGAGGGTCAGATACACGTCGAGCGTCGTCGCGAAGAGTTCGGCCATCAGGGGGGTCGGGGCGCCTCGCCAGGGCAATTCGGTCGCCAGCGCACAGAACGGCGTGCGGCGGACCCCGGCGTAGACGAGCTCGCCGCTACGGAGGCGATCCGTGTCCGTCCGCCCCCGAGGGACCGGACGCCCCCCGCGCAACGGGATGAGGTCCGTCGTCGTCGAGCCGACGTCGATCACGAGGCCGGGCCCCTCGGGGGCCAGCCGGCCCGCGACGATCGCCAAGGCCAGCCAGTTCGACGCCGCCCCGAGCGCCGGGGCGTGGAGGACGGTCGAGGGGGGGTGGAACCTCCCGTCGATACCCCAGACCTCGATCCGATGCCCCGGAAACGCGGCCACGACCGCCCCGAGCACGGCGCGGACCCCTTCGGCCTTGGTCGCGAAGCAGTCGCAGAGCTCGGCCGTCATCGCGACGGCGACGCCCTCGAACGGCCCGGCCTCCAGGCCGATCGAGTGCAGGAGGGATGCGAGCCGCCCGGGGCGCCGCCAGGTCTCGAAGGGGACCGACCAGGCCCCTCGGCCGCGCGTCGCGGCCTTGACGTTCGCCCCGCCGATGTCGAGCGCGAGCCAACCCCCGGGCCCGGCCGGACCACCGGCGATCGTCCCGTCGGCACGGAACGTCACCGGCCGGCTCGGGCGGATGCGATGAATCGACTCGGGTTCATCGGCGGATGCGAGCCACGCTCGCGCCAGGCTCCCCGGCGGGAGCAGGCGGAGGAGGCCGACGACGGAGGTCGTCGGCCTCGGGTTGATGTCGAGGACGACCGCGCGCCCGCCCGGCCCCTCGCGCAGGTAGTCCACGCCCACCCAGCCCCTCAGGCCCGGCACCGCGGCGAGGGCCGGGAGGAGGTCGTCGAACGACTCGTCGTGATTCGGGACCGTACCGCCTTCATAGAGGAAACTAAAATTATTTATATGAATGTGTTGGGTCCCGATCCCTATCGGGGTGACGTGGCCGTCGCTGCCGACGAGGACGCTGGCGCTGAGCGGGACGCCGGGCAGATAGGGTTGCAAGATCGCCTCGGGAAGCTCCACGGCCCCCGGCGGCAGGTGGCCCGGCCCGGTGACGAGGTAGGTGTGGCAGGCGCCGGCGCCGTCGATCGGCTTGAGGACGGCCGGGTAGGGGAACGAGTCCGGCAGGCCCTCGGCGGGGACGACGCGCACGGTCTCGGGCGTGGCGATCCCAAGATCGTCGAGGAGCCGGCCGAGCCGGAACTTGTCGCCGGCCAGGGCGATGGCCGCGGGGGTCGAGCCGAGCGAACGGCCGCCGACGAGGTCGAGGAGCGCGGCCCGATCGCGTAAGGTGCCGCCTGTCTCGGGGGCGATGAGGAGGGTATCATCGGCCTCGGCCGCGAGCCGGCCGAAGGCCTCGAGCTCGCGCCCGGGGCCGACGCGGACCGTCTCCCACGGGCCGGGCTCGGCGTCGAGGCGGTCGTCGAGGGTCATGACGACCCGGACGCCGCCCGGCGCCGCGAAGTCGGCCGCGAGGGCACGACGCATCGCGGCCCCCTCGGCGGCGAGCGTGGCGGGCAGGGCCGCGCCGGCCAGGCCGCCGCCGGTGACGAACTCGTGGATGAAAATGACACGATCCTTGCCGCGCATCGTCCCCGTCCTCGACCTCAAAGCGGGCCTGGCCGTCCGCGCCGTGGCGGGCGACCGGGCCCATTATCGGCCGTTGCGGAGCATCTTGCACGGGGAGCCCGACCCGATCGCCCTCGCCCGCGCCTGCCGCGACGCCCTCGGCGCGCGCGAGCTCTACCTCGCCGACCTCGACGCCATCGCCGGCGCGCCGCCCTCGGTCGCGACCTTCGACGCAGTGCTCGCCCTCGGCCTGACCCCTTGGATCGATGCCGGGCTCCGCGACCGGGCGACGCTCGATGGCCTGCCGGGGTCGATCACCGTCGTCGCCGGCCTGGAGACGCTCGACGGGCCCGGCGCCCTCGCCGCGATCCTCGACGCGACCGGGCCCGACCGCCTCGTCTTCAGCCTCGACCTCCGCGCCGGCCGTTCCCTCGTTTCGCCTCGGGCCGATTGGGGGACCGACGACCCACGCCACCTCGCCGAAATCGCCCGATCGCTCGGCCTCCGCCGCATCCTCCTGCTCGATCTCGCCCGCGTGGGCACCGGCTCGGGCGTCGGTTCTCCAACGATGCTGGCCTCACTTGCCGCCGACCACCCCTCGATCGAGTGGACCTTCGGCGGCGGCGTCGCCGGCCCGGCCGACCTCGATCGCCTCGCCCGCGCGGGCGCCTCGGCCGTCCTGGTCGGCTCGGCCTTGCACGACGGGAGGATCGGGGCGAGCGAGGTCGGCCGCTCGCGGGAGCAGCGACCGGGATCGCCCTCGCCAACAGATCGGGAGATCGACTGATGTTTACAAAATCGCGTATCCGCCTGTCGCACGTCGTCGCGACGGCCCTCCTCCTCGCCGCGACGAGGGCCCCGGTCTCGCGGGCGGGGCCGGCGCGCCCGCGCCCCAACATCCTCGTCATCCTTGTCGATGACCTGGGGTACGGCGACCTCGGCTCTTATGGGGCCGAGGACCTCCGCACGCCGAACATCGATGCGCTGGTCGCTCGGGGGATGCGATTCCGCAACTTCTACGCGAATTGCCCGGTCTGCTCGCCCTCGCGGGCGGCGCTTTTGACGGGCAAGTACCCCGATCGCGTCGGCGTGCCGGGCGTCATTCGGACGGACCCCGAAGACAACTGGGGTTACCTGTCCGATCGCGCCGTGCTCCTGCCGGCCCTCCTGAAGCCGGCGGGGTATCACACGGCCCTCGTCGGCAAGTGGCACCTGGGGCTGGAGCCCCGCAACGCGCCGAACGCGCGCGGGTTCGACCGCTTCCACGGCTTCCTCGGCGACATGATGTCGGACTACTGGACCCACGTCCGCGAGGGCCACAACTACATGCGGCTCGACGACCGCGAGATCGACCCCGAGGGCCACGCCACCGACCTGTTCACCGCCTGGGCCGTCGAGTACCTCCGCGATCGCGCACCGGACGCAAGGAGCGGCAAGCGGCCCTTCTTCCTGTACCTCGCCTACAACGCCCCGCACGCCCCGATCCAGCCGCCGCCGGCCTGGCTCGACCGGGTGAAGCGGCGCGAGCCGGGCCTCGACGAGAAACGGGCGAAGCTCGTCGCGCTGATCGAGCACCTCGACGACGGCATCGGCCAGGTCCTGGGCGCCCTGAAGGAGGCTGGCCTCGACGACGACACCCTCATCGTCTTCACCAGCGACAACGGCGGCGAGGTCTCCCTCGGCGCCCGCAACGGCCCCCTCCGCGGGACCAAGGGCCAGATGTACGAGGGGGGCATCCGCGTGCCCGCGGCCGTCGTCTGGCCCGGCCGCGTCGCGCCGGGGTCGTCGACCGATCGCGTCGCCCTCCACATGGACCTGATGCCCACCCTCTGCGACGCGGCCGTCGTCGCGAACCCGGCCGGGATCGACGGCCGGAGCCTCCTCCCCCTCCTCGAAGGCCAGGCCGCCGACGCCGACGCCCGCGAGCTCTACTGGGTCCGCCGCGAGGGCGGCCCCTTCGCCGGCCTCGCCAGCCACGCCCTCCGTCGCGGCGACTGGAAGCTGATCCACAACACCCCGTTCCGCCCCCTGGAGCTCTACAACCTCAAGGACGACCCCCGCGAGCAGCACGACCTCGCCGCCTCCCAACCCCGCGTCCGCGACGACCTCGCCCACGCCTTGAAGCTCCACGTGCTCCGATCGGGCTCCGTATCCTGGCAGGACCCCGATCCGCGGGCCCTGACCGGCCGACATTCTTCCCCGTAGCAGGCACGCTCCGCGTGCCGTCCGCCATCACCCAAGGACCTTGTGTTCGGGCGGACGGCACGCGGAGCGTGCCTGCTACGAAGCCGGGCCGACGGCCGAGGCCCCGACGGCGCCGCCCCGAGAGTGACGGCCGGTCAGTCCGAGGGCGCGAGCGGCCCGCGAGCAGTCCGGCGCGGACTCGAAGGATCGAGCGGATTAGGAAACATTTTGGTTGACGAACTATAATCCTACTCTGAGGGATTTCGCTAACGCTTGAGTTTTCAACGGGTTGTCCTGAGGCGTGGATCACCGGACCGGAGGGATCGCCATGAGCCCCTCGGTTCACCCCGATTCCCGGGCCCTGCTGGCCGACGCCACCCTCACCCCCGAGGCCGTCGAAGGCTGCCAGGGCCGCTTGACCGCCTTCCCGCGACGCTACCTCCCGCGCTCCTACCGCATCGAGCACCGCGCCCACGCCCGCGCCGTCATCCGCGGCCCCCCCCGCGGCCTGGGACGCAAGACCTGCGAGCCGATCGCCTCGGAGGCCGGCCTGCACCGCAAGACCATCCAGACCCCCGGCGGCGCCGGCGCCCGGGACGACGAGGCCGTCCTGGGCGAGTTGCGGCCGCACGTCCGCGAGGGACTGGCCGAGCCCGACGGCGTCGTGGTCATCGATCCCGGTGCCTTCCCCGAGAAGGGGGCCGAGTCCTGCGGCGTCGCCCGCCAGTGGTGCGGCCGGCTGGGGGAGGTCGACAACGGCCAGGTCGCGGCAGGTCCAGCTCGTTGGCATACGGCCGCTTGCCCGGGATGTAGGCCCGAACCTCATAGGACAGCTCCGCCAGGTCGATCCCCTTCATCTCGCCGAGCAGCTGCACGAGCTGGCGCATCTTCGGCTTGGGCAGTTCGGGGGTGTTGAAGACCGGCGGGGCGTCGTACTTGGGCAGGCCGACCGAGGTCTGCACCTCGGCGAAGTCCAGGATGGAGCCGGCTGTGAAGCCGTAGACCGAGGAGCCGTGAGCGTTAGCCTGCGGCGACTTGGCCAGTCGCCCCTTGCCATCCATCGCGAGGAGCGGATCTCGGGCCGTCAGCGGGCACGAAGGCCAGGGCGGCCAGGGTCACGGCGATCCGGCGCATGGACCCATCACTCCAACTCGATGATGTCGTGCAGGACGCCCCTGGGGATGCAGACGGTCAGGACGGTCAGGTCCCCGATCGC
>DASZMJ010000403.1:0-2994 GCA_035551935.1 Isosphaeraceae bacterium | reverse complement strand
GGCGCCCGCGTCCGGGCCGCGGGCGACGTGTGGGACGAGCGGCGCGCCGCGAGCCTCCGGGGCCTGACCGAGGCGCTCCGCGCCAATGAGATGGGGGCGCACGACGCGCTGTTGCGCCGTGGCGACGGCTGCCGCTGGCTGCTGGCGCGCTGGAACGAGCTCGACGCGACGCTGGCCGGCGGCGGCTACTGGCACCACCAGCGGTGCGACGAGGCCCTCCGCCTCCTCGGCGTCGACCCCGGGTCGCGGGACGCGACGGTGCGGCGGGTCCACGGCCTGGGCCTGGGGCTGGAGGCGCGGCTGGGGGTCAACGTCCTGGGCGACGAGGCCCTCGCCGCCATGTACGGCGTCGCCGTGATCCACGACCCCGACCCGGCCGCGGCGCTGCGCGCCATCGTCGCCGACGAGCTCGCGGCGCTGGAGTCGCTGGCGCCGGCGCTGGAGGCGGCCGACGCGGCCGATCGCGAGGCGGCGATCGCGGTCTCGTATGTGGATACGAGCGATGATGGGATGCGTCGGCACCGCTACTTGCAGGACCACCTGCGCACGCTGCGGCAGTTCTCGGCGTCGCTGATCGCCAGCAAGAAGGCCCGGCACACGCCGCGGCCGGTCGCCGCGGCCGTCCCCGCGCCCGTGGCGCGGCCCGTCCCGCCGCCGTCGGAGGCGCCGGTACGGAACGAACCGAAGAACGACGCAACCCGTTTACCCGAATCGAGTTTCGATGCGAATCCCGTCCCCGCTGCCTCGCGGCTGGTCTCGAAGCTGTTCGCCGCCTGGGCGCCGCGGCCGTCGTCGGCGATTCCCGGCGTGGTCTGAGGCCCATTTCGGGCCCTCAGACGACCGCAATCCATCAGCGCAGGCCGATCCGAAGGGGTCGGCGACGTCCGGGGTGCGCCGTCGTAGCAGGCACGCTCCGCGTGCCGTCCGCCGAGCCACAAGAGCGTCTTTGGTGTCGGCGGACGGCACGCGGAGCGTGCCTGCTACAGAAGAGGGGGAGGCGGACGGCACGCGGGGCGTGCCTGTGACGAGAAGGGCCTCACTTCGCCTCGAACTTCACGACGTCGATCGCCACCCCCTGCGGGACGTTCATGACGTCGCGGCGATACGAGCGCGGGAAGCCGAGCTTCTCGTCGGGCGTGAACTGGAGGACGACGCGGGTCCCCTTCGGCTGGCCGAACGGCTTGTCGGTGTCGAGCTGGGCCATCTCCTCCTCGATCGTCCGGAACAGGCCATCCACGCCGAAGTATTCCGGCCGCTTCGTGTTCACCGCCACGAACTGCCCGTCCGGCCGGATCGCCTCGACCGACTGGACCTTCCCGTCGCGCACCCTCACCCGGTAGTGCGCCCCCCTCCTCCCCGTCTGCGGCCCCGACGCCGTCCATTCCAGCTCATAATTCTTGATGTTCGCCTGTTCCCACGTCTGCTCCGCCCGCCGCAACGTCCTCGGCCTCACGTCCTCCGACCTCCCGCACCCCCCCGCCACGGCGGCGAGCAGGGCCAGGGCGATCATTCGGCGGGCGGGTCGATTCGTCGATCTGGGCATGATGTCCTCAGGGTCGGCCGTCGAGGTGGGGGTCGTAGAGGCCGTCCGCGGGGGCCGTTTTCCCCGGGGCCTTCTTGGGATCGTGCCCGAAATCGTGGAGGAGGAAGAACGCCAGGCTCATGGCCAAGGTCCCGACAAAACCGACGAAGAGCGAGCCGATCGCGGCACGAAGAGACATTTTGGAAATACTGTCTTGTAATAATATCAGATTGAACTGATTTCCTATGACGAGGGCGGTGATCCAATAGACGGTCCATCTCCTGGGGTGTCGCGCGGTCAATGCGGCGAAGGCCGCGGCAGAGATCCAGAACGCGGCGGCGACCGCGACCGGCCGGATCAGTGATGTGCCGAGTGGCCCCACGAAGCCGTGTCGGAAGCCGTCGGCCACCGCGGCGATGAGGCCGAACGCGATGCCGATCGCAGCGACGAGGGCGAGCCTCTGCCGGACGGACAGGGTCGGGTCCACCACGAGCGCCCGCCCGGCCGCCGACTCGGGTTTCAGGGACGGGGAGTCCGACGCGATGGCCTCAGGCCCCTCGCCTATCGCGGTCGCCTCCGTCATTCGCCCGGCGTCCGGATCGCCCATCGCGGCGGCCCCGATCGTTGAGGAAGGCCCTTCGGCCACGCGCTCACCTGCCGCCATTGTATCCGCCCGGCCGGCGATTCGCATCGCACTCATCGCCTCGGTCGGGTGGCACGCCCTGCAAGGGCGTGGTCCGTCCCAAGCCCACGCCCTTGCAGGGCGTGCCACCCGGTTTTCTGGGGCGGGTGACACCAGCGATCGTGTCATGAGTCGTTCAAGGCACGGTCAGCGTCTGGGGAGGCGGGCGAGGAAGCGAGCGTAGTCATCGAGGGCAACATAACGGGCGGCGAGCGGGGAGGGGCGGGGGGAGACGGGCAGGGCGAGGGCGTGGGCGAGGGCGTCGGGGAACTCGGAGGGGGGGCGGTCGGCGAGGGAAGGGTCGAGGTGGAACGATCGGGCGAGCAGGGCGAGCCGGCGTCGCAAGGGCTGACGGGCGAAGTCGACGGGCAAGGGGCGGTCGGCGAGGAAGTGGCGGAGGTGGTCGTCCCAGGCGAGGACGCGGGACGATTCGGGGTCGCGCGCGGCGCGGAGCGAGGCCAGGTCGGCGGGCGAGAGCAGGGGACCGCGGTAGCGGAGGCGGTCGTCAAGGAGGAGCATCCAGGAGTTCGGGTCGTCGGTCGAGGTCGGGGGGGCGACGCCGAACCGCTCGGCCATCTCGGCGAAGCCCTCGGCGACGCGGGCGGAGTCGGCGGGGTCGTCGGGCTCGTCGTTCGGGGTCGTTGGCGATTCGACGCGGCTCGGCGTGGTGCCGCCGTCGCGGAGTGCCAGGGCGATCGACCCCGAGAGCGCCACGCAGGCCGACACCGCGATGAGCCGGCGGCGCCACCGCTTCGAGATTCGATCGAGTCGGGGGTGCCACGGGTTGTCC
>DASZMJ010000402.1:0-2095 GCA_035551935.1 Isosphaeraceae bacterium | reverse complement strand
GCGCCGGCGGGCCACCGTCGCTCCGCGAGGACATCTCGCACCGCCTCCGCCGCCTCCGCGCCGCCCTGGCCGGCCGCCGCGGCGCCAGGCCCGGGGACGACCACCCCTTCTGGGCGCTGCGCGACGTCTCCCTCGACGTCGACCGCGGCGAGGTCGTCGGCCTCATCGGCAAGAACGGCGCCGGCAAGTCCACCCTCCTCAAGATCCTCAGCCGGATCGTCGAGCCCACCGAGGGGACCGCCCGCCTCCGCGGCCGGATCGCCTCGCTGCTCGAGGTCGGCACCGGATTCCATCCCGAGCTCACCGGCCGCGAGAACATCTTCATGAACGGCGCCATCCTCGGCATGAAGAAGGCCGAGATCGACCGGAAGTTCGACGAGATCGTCGCCTTCTCCGAGATCGAGGAGTTCCTCGACACGCCCGTCAAGCGGTACTCCTCCGGCATGTACGTCCGCCTCGCCTTCGCCGTCGCCGCCCACCTCGAGCCCGAGGTCCTCATCGTCGACGAGGTCCTCGCCGTCGGCGACTACGCCTTCCAGAAGAAGTGCCTCGGCAAGATGCAGGACGTCGCCGCGGGCGACGGCCGCACCATCCTCTTCGTCAGCCACAACATGGGCGCCATGGCCCAGCTCTGCCAGCGCGGCATCCTGCTCGAGCACGGCTCGGTCTCCGCCGACGGCCCGATCCGCGACGTCATCGACCGGTACCTCCAGTCGGGGGCCGATCACCGATCGGCCCGGGCCGAGTTCCCGGTCGACCCGTCGAAGCCCTGCCAGTTCCTCGCCGCCGAGGTCCTCCGCGCCGACGGCAGCCCGGGGGCCGACTTCTCCTGCGACGAGCCCTTCGTGGTCCGCCTCCGGTTCGAGGTCCGCGAGCCGACCCCGGTCCGGAGGATCTGGTTCACCCTGATGAACCTGGAGGGCATCCGCATCTTCTGCTCGGCCTTCAACGACGCCGACCCGGCGATGGTCGAGCGGCTGAGCGTGGGCGTCCACACCTTCGAGGCCACGGTGCCCGGCATGCTGCTGGCGCCGATGACCTACCTGATGAATATCGGGAGCGCCAAACAGCAAGGCGAGTTCCTCGACGTCCGGGTATCCTGCTGCGAGTTCACGCTCCGCGACCTGGTGCGGCAGTGGTCGGATCGGCCCGGTTTCCTGAGCGTCGTGCTCCCCTGGGATCACTCTCAGGGACCGGTTGCGGCGCCGGTCGGGGGGGGACGGAACGGGATCGCGCCGGTATGATCCGGAGGCGGGGCAGCGGTCCCACGAGAACCCCCAGAGGGCTTGGCCACCCATGAATCCCGGGCCCAACGATCCGATGTTCGACATCCCCGTGATGGTCGTCGGCGACGTGATGCTCGACCGCCACGTCCACGGCCACGTCCGGCGGATCTCGCCCGAGGCGCCGGTGCCGGTGGTGAGCCTCGCCGGCGAGGAGCACACGCCCGGCGGCGCCGGCAACGTGGCGGCGACCCTCGCCGGCCTGGGCGCGCGCGTGACCCTCGCCGGCCTGGTGGGCGACGACGCCGAGGGGGCGCAGCTCCGCGAGGCCCTGCGCGCCAAGGGCGTCTCGCGGCTGGCGCTGCACGAGGGCCCCGGCCTGCAGACGATCAGCAAGACGCGGATCCTCTCCGAGTCGCAGCAGCAACTCCTCCGGCTCGACCGCGACGGCGACCGCGCCGCCTTCGCCGCCGCCGCCGCCGGCCTGCTGGCCCGCATCCTCCCCCTGCTCGACGAGCAGGCCGCGGTGGTCCTGGCCGACTACGAGAAGGGGGCGCTGACGCCGGCCGTCGCCCGGGCGGTCATCGAGGGATGCCGCCGCCGGGGCCTCCCCTGCGTGGTCGACCCCAAGAAGCCGGATTTCTCCGTCTACGCCGGCGCCACGGTCGTGACCCCCAACCTGCTCGAGGCCGAGCGGGCCGCCGGCCGGCCGCTCCCCGGCGACGAGGCGGTCGCCCGCGCCGCCGACGAGATGCGCACCGCCTTCGGCCTCGACGCCATGCTCATCACCCGCGGGCCCGAGGGGATGACCCTCTCGACCCCGGGCGGGATCACCCACATCCCGGCCCAGGTCCGCGACGTCGCCGACGTCA
>DASZMJ010000401.1:0-1602 GCA_035551935.1 Isosphaeraceae bacterium | reverse complement strand
CATCCACCTCGATCACGCCGGCGGGGCCGGCGACATCGCCGCCAGGTACCCGGGCGCCGAGATCGTCGTCCACCAGCGCGGCGCGCGGCACCTCGCCGACCCGAGCCGCCTCATGGCGAGCGCGAAGATGGTCTACGGCGCGGCGCTGGACCGGCTGTTCGGGGCGCTGGCACCGGTGCCCGCGGCGCGGATCCGGGCACTAGACGACGTGGGCGTGGTGGACCTCGGCGATGGTCGGCGACTGGACGCGCACTACTCCCCCGGTCACGCGAAACACCACGTCGGCCTGATCGACTCCCTGAGCGGCGACCTCTACGTCGGCGACGCGGCCGGCGTGTATATCCCGGACACCGGGGACCTGCGGCCGGCGACGCCACCGCCGGACTTCGACCTGGAGGTGGCGCTGGGGTCGCTGGAGAAGTTCCGGGCGCTGGGGCCGACGCGGCTGCTGTTCAGCCACTACGGACCGGTGTCGGACGTGCCGACGACGCTGGACCGTTCGGCCGAGGAGATCCGGGTGTGGGTGGATGGCACCCGGCAGGCCCGGGCCGCCGGGCTCGACCTCGACCACGCCGTGGCCATGGTCCGCGAGCAGACGCTGTCGCGGTACGCCGCCCTGCGGGACGACGCCGACCCGGCCATCGCCCGGAAGTTCGAGCGCATCAGCGGCGCCGCCGCGAACGTCGAGGGCATCTGGCACTGGCTCAACAAACTCGAAGCCTGATCCCGGGCGCGATACGGGCCTGCGCGGCGGAATCCGCGACCGGCGCGACGCTTTAGGTGAATTTGTGCTACGCGAAGGATTGTGCTGCGCGAAGGTTTTTTGTAGCTATCCGATGAAATTCATTCGTGACGAATAAAACCTTCGCGGTGACGGGGCCATCGTTAGCGAAGTGGCCGGCCGGCCGGCCCCGTGGTGGGTGGACGTTTATTGGGTTAATTTCACGTGCTATTTACACGCGAAATTAACCCAATAATCAAACGTTACGCATCGGCGGCGGGTTTGCCGTCTGCCTCATCCGCGTCGTCGCGGTTCCCGGCCTCGTTATCGAGGTTTTTGCCGTCGCGGTCATCATCGGCTGCGGCGTCCTCGTCGGCGCCGTCGTCCTCAAGGTCGGCATCGTCGGAGGAGGCGTCGTCCGCTTCGTCGTCGAGGTCCCCGTCGTCCTCGTCCGCTTTGTCCTCAACGTCTTCGTCCTCGAGGTCTTCCTCGCCGAGATCGTTCGCTTCATCGAAGTCGTCGCCGGCTTCGTCGTCGAGGTCGTCCTCGTCGTCCTCGTCCGCCTCGTACTCGTCGTCGAAGGCTTCCTCTTGGCCGTCTTCGTCGTCCCGGTCCTCGCTGTCCTCGTCGTCCTCGAGGTCTTCAACCTTGATGCCGTCGAGTTCGTCGAGCCGGGCGAGCGCGTCGGTCTCCTCTTCCTCGTCCGCGACGACCGCGCGCGAGAACGCGTCCCGCGCCGCGGTCGGACGGCCGGCGGCCATCAGCGCCTCGCCGTACGCGTAGAACAGCCGCGCCGACCATGGGCGGAGGCGGCCATCGGCCAGTTCGGGGACCTGAAGGGCCAGGACCGAGGCCTCGGCGAGACCCTGGTCCCGGCGGAT
>DASZMJ010000400.1:0-5174 GCA_035551935.1 Isosphaeraceae bacterium | reverse complement strand
CGAGCAGGGCCGCGCGGGCGTCGCGGCAGACGCCCCGGGCCCGCGGGGCCGGCGGCTCGGGCTCGCCGATCGGCGACCAGCATGGGCGCTGGTCGGGGCCGACCTCGACCAGGTGCACGCCCAGCCGCGCCGCCCCCAACGCCGAGAGCGTCACTGCCGGGCCCGCGGGGCGCTCCCAGACCTCCAGCCAGCCGGCCGCGTCGAGCGCCGCCAGGTGGTCGGTCGTCGCCTCGACGCCCCAGTTCAGGGCCTCGGCCACCTCCTCGGGTGCCTGCCAGGCCACCGCCCCGCCCAGGACCGCGCCGAGGACCTGTCGCCACGCTTCGGGAAGATCACGATATTCCATGGGTCGGACCATTTCGGAAAGGCGTTCGATCACCGGATGATTTGGAATGAAGAGTTTGAAACTTGAATTCACCATCTCGCAACGGACGTCGTCGGAGTGCCACGGGTCGGGGTCGACCCGTGGCACTCGGCCCGCTGGCGACCTCAATGGCCGGCGGTCGGGGCGGGTCGGAGTTCGTCGGGGTCGAGGCCGCGGCGGTCGAGGGCCAGGCCGATCGGCTCGCCCTGGTCGAGGCGGGCGACGGGCCGGGCGTGCTCGCGGGCGCGTCGGGCGAGCTCGGCGTCGGTCGGGGCGTCGAGGCCGGGGAATCGGGCCTCGGCCTCGGCCAGCGCGGCGGCGAAGTCGGCCTGGGCCCGCGCCGCCTCGGACTCGGAGCGGCGGGCGTCGGCCTCCCAGGCGCGGAGGGATTCGATGGCGGCGTCGGGGAAGGAGCCGAGGCCCTCCAGGACCGACCGCACCAAGCGGGCTCGGGGGCCTTCGGGGGCCTCGCGAGCCAGGACGAACGCCGCGGCGCAGGCGCTGGCGTCGCCGGCCGCGAGGGCCTGGCCGACGAACGCCTCGAGCTCCTCGGCGCCCCGGCCGCGGATCGCCTCGACGTAGCCGACGACGGTCCGCGGGTTGACGGCCTCGGGGCGGTCGCAGGCGCGGTCGATCTTGCGGTGGTCGTCGGCGTTGAGGACGCGGTTGCGGTAGCCTTCGAGCTGGCGGCGGCCCCATTCCTGGGCCGCCTCGTCGCCGGCGTGGACGGCGGTCTCGTGGAAGTCGAGCAGGCTGTCGAGCGTCGGCGCGGGGGGCCCGCCGATCATCGGCCGGACGAAGGCGCGGCCCTCGAACTCGTGGGCGCGGCCGACGAGCTGCTGCTCGATGAGCGACCGCCGCAGCAGGCGGTTGGTCTCGCGCTGGAGCCCTTCGAGGGAGAGCCCCTCGCGGGCCCGGGCGCGGGCGTTGGAGGCCTCGACCAGGCGGTCGAGGAAGGCGCGCGGGGCGGGGCTGTAGCCGTCGGCCTGGCGGCGGAGGGCCTCGCCGAGCTTGCCGGCGGCCTCGGCGGCGCGCTCGCGGGCGACCTTGGGGGTCAGGTCGCCGCGGCGGACCTGCCGCTCGAAGCCATCGCGGAGGGCGCGGAAGCCGATCAGGGCGTCGTCGGCCTCGGCCCGGAACGGGGTGGCCTCGCCGAAGGCGCCGGCGCCGGCCTGTCGCAAGGCGTCACGGAGGGGGTTGAGAGCCATGTCGATGTCGGACCTCAAGGGGGATCAGGGTGCACAGGAAACGGGTTTTGGGACTCGAATTGTGCGGACAGATTCAGGTCGGGTCGTCGTCGATCGGAGGCGCGGCCAGTCGGGCGGCCAGGGCTCGCTCGGCGTGGTCGATCGCCTCGATCCGCGAGGCGCCCGCGCGCTCGATCGTCTCGGGGTCGCTGGGACAAGAGACCCGGGCGACCCACCAGCCATCGCGCCGGGGGCGCCAGCTCACCAGCCAGCGCCGACGGCCCAGCACCTGGCGGCGACGTCGGGCGCGGCGGTCATCGCGCCGGTCCAGCCAGGAATTCCACAGGGAGCGCATCGGGGTGTCCGGGGCGGACGCTCGTCGTCCGCGGCCTACGTTAGGCATCGGGGGCACGGCCAACGTCGGCCGGACCCGCCGAGAGAGCCCGTCGCCTCTTCGCCCGCGACTCTCACCCTTTAACCTCGAAAAAAACCGCAGAAAGTATTCCCGGATTCCGCGGTATTTCGGCGCTTTTTTCCGGAAAGGTCTTGGGACGTAGGCATCGGCCCCTCGGACGGGTAAAATGGGGGGTGTGGCGCCGAACCTGATGGCCAGGCCGAGTGTCCCTCCCTCACTCACCCGCGGCCGACTCCGAGACGACGCGATGCCCCGACCCGACCCGCCGACGCCGATACCCATCCCCGCCGAGCTCGCCCCTGAGATCGAGAGCTCGAACCCGAGCCCCAGCCCCGCGCCCGACGACGCCCCGGCCCAGCCCCAGCCGAAGGCCGCGGGCCGTCGCCGTCGCGGCGTGCTCGACGCGCAGGACGTCGTGCCGACGACCGCCGTCGCGCGCCGGGCGCCGACCCGGGTCGACTCGGCCCTCGATCACGCCCGGCTCTGCGCCCGGATCGCCGAGGACAACCGCGCCCGCGACGTCCTCCTGCTCGACCTCCGCGGCGCGACGGCCCTCGTCGACTTCTTCGTCATCGCCACAGCCGGCACCCGCCGGCAGGCGAGCTCCATCGCCTTCGAGATCGACGCCGAGATGAAGAAGCTCGGCGAGCGCAAGCTCGGCATCGAGGGGGCCGAGGAAGGGCGCTGGGTCCTCCTGGACTACGCAGACTTCGTCGTCCACGTTTTCTCCGAGGACGTCCGCACCTACTACGCCCTCGAAGAGATCTGGGGCGACGCCCCCCAGCTCTCCTTCCGCGACCGTCCCGCCGACGCCGGCTGACCTTCTGCCCTCTGTCCTCTTGGCCTTTCGTCCTCCGCCATGAACCTCCTCCGCCAGCTCCGCCGCTCCTTCGCCGCCGCCACGCCCGAGGGCGGCGACGCGGCCGAGTTCGCCCGTGCCGTCCGGCCGAGCACCGATCCGAAGTTCGGCGACTACCAGGCCAACGGCTGCATGGCCCTCGGTGCGGCCCTGAAGCGCGACAAGCGCGAACTCGCCCGGGAAGTCGCCAACGCTGTGGACTTGGGCACCATGGCCGACGCTCCCGAGGTCGCCGGCCCGGGCTTCCTGAACGTCCGCCTCAAGGACGGTTGGATCGCGCGCGCGCTCGGGAGCCTATTGATTGACGACCGCCTCGGCGTCGAGGCCGCCGATCGCGTCCGGCCGATCGTGATCGACTTCTCGTCCCCCAACGTCGCGAAGCCGATGCACGTCGGCCACCTCCGCTCGACGGTCATCGGTGATGCGCTGGCGCGCATCCTGGAGGGCCTCGGGCATCGCGTGACGCGCGACAACCACCTGGGCGACTGGGGCTCGCAGTTCGGCATGATCCTCTGGGGCTGGAAGCACCACCGCGACGAGGCCGCCTTCGAGGCCGACCCGGTCCGCGAGCTGGCGCGGCTCTATCGCCTGGTCAACGATCGGATCGCGGCCAAGGAGCCGGGCGTCGAGGAGGCCGCCCGCGCCGAGACGGCCAAACTCCACACCAGCGATCCCGAGAACCGCGCGCTCTGGGAACGCTTCATGCCCTTCTGCCTGAAGGCCCTCGACGCAGTCTACGACCGCCTCGGCGTCCGCTTCGACGTCCAGCTCGGCGAGAGCTTCTATGACCCGATGCTCGCTGAGGTCGTCGCCGATCTGGAGGCGAAGGGCCTGGCCGTGCCGAGCGAGGGGGCGACGGTCGTCTTCGTCGATGGCTCGCCGACGCCGTTCATGGTCCGCAAGAGCGACGGCGCCTTCAACTACGCGACGACCGATCTAGCGACCATCAAGTATCGTTGGGAACTCTGGCACCCCGACCTGATCCTCTACGTCGTCGATCACCGCCAGGGGGACCACTTCAAGCTCCTCTTCGACGTCGCCCGGCGCTGGGGCTTCGGCAACATCGAATACCGCCACGTCGCCTTCGGCACGATCATGGGCAGGGACCGCCGCCCCTTCAAGACGCGCGCCGGCGACACCGTCGGCCTCGAATCGCTCCTCGACGAGGCCGTGGCGCGTGCCCTGGTGATCGTCCAGGAGAAGAGCGGGGATCTCCTGAGCGACGACGAGAAGCAACGTGCCGCCGAGGTCGTCGGCCTCGGCGCGATCAAGTACGCGGACCTCTCGCAGAATCGCCAGAGCGACTACGTCTTCGACTGGGACCGCATGATCTCCTGGGAAGGCAACACCGCCGCCTATCTCCAGTACGCCTACGCCCGCGCGCGCAACATCTTCCGCAAGGGCGAGATCGACCCCGAGGCACTCCGCTCCCAGTCTCCTCCCATCTTCCTCACCCACCCCGCCGAGCGAGCCCTCGGCCTGCAACTGCTCCGATTGTCCGAGGTGCTCGACCTCGCCGCGGACGAGTTGAAGCCGAATATTCTGTGCGATTATTTATTCGATCTCGCCAACCGCTTGAGCACCTTCTACGAGGAATGCCCCGTCCTCAAGGCCGAGTCCGCCGAGCGTCGCGACAGCCGCCTCGCCCTCTGCGACCTCACCGCCCGCACGCTCCGCTACGGCCTGGACCTGCTCGGCATCGGCGTCGTCGAGCGGATGTGATACGATCGACCGGTCACGTCGCCTCGTGGTGCCGTCCCGAGTCGGATCATGTGGCAGCTCTTCTGGTCCGAGATCGCCGAAGCCTGGCGGCTGCGGGGCCGTCGCTACGCGCTCGAGGGCGCCGTGCTCGCAGTGCTGGTCGTCTTCTTGATCCCAACTTGTTCGATCTCGACCGCGGAGCGCAACGACGGGCTCACCCAGAGTACCGATTCGCTACTCGCGGACCTCGCCGCCCTCGAAGCCGAGACGTACGAGGGGCGAGCCGCCCTCTGCTCGAAGTGGGCCGCCCGTCGTGTCCCGTGGGACGAGGCCGGCGAGGAGGCCACGATGCTCCGCACGGGCCCCTATCCCTGGGATACCCCGCGCGAGCCCACCTGGTCCGCCCAGGCCGAGGTCTGGTCGCGGGCGGCCGAGAAAAGCCGCGCGACTTCCGACGACTTCCGGCGCCGGAGTTGGGGATGGAAGCAGGGCAAACGCACCTAATTCTCGGCATTTCCGCACAACACCCGCTGGAGATACCCCTCGTCCCACGAGGCTCTCAACCGCTTCCCCTTGATGCTCCGCTTCGTCGAGCGCTCCTTCTTCAGCAGACACAACGCCAGCCTCCGCAGCAGGCCGAAGTCCTCC
>DASZMJ010000399.1:0-2910 GCA_035551935.1 Isosphaeraceae bacterium | reverse complement strand
CGCGTTGGCCAGGTGGTGCTGGGGCTCGGCCTCGCCGGGGAAGTCGGCCGCGACGCCGCCGATCAGGTCGGCGGCCTTGCGGTAGGCCTTGTCGGCCTCGTCGCGGCGGCCCAGCTTGAGCAGGATGTCGCCCATCCGCTGGTAGGCCCGGCCCCGCTCCAGGCGGACGGGCATGTCGGCGCCGTCCTGGCCGGCGAAGGTGTCGTAATAGGCCAGGGCCTTCTCGAGGAACTGCTTCTGGACCGGGTCGAGCCGGTCCTCGAGCCACTTCTCGGCGACCTCGGTGTACATGTCGTCGACGGCGTTCCGCGCCTGGCCGCGCTGGACGCGGGCCTCGTTGCGCTGGAATTGGGCCTCGTTCCGCTCGCGGCGGATCAGCACGGTGCTGACCGACAGCGCGACGGTCGCCGTGACCAGCAGCGCGGCGGCGGCGGCGACGGGCGTCCTGTGCCGCTTCGCCCAGCGGCCGGCGCGGACGAGCAACGGCTCGGGATAGGCCTCGACCGGCTCGTCGGCCAGGTAGCGGCGGACGTCGTCGGCCAGGGCGGCCGCCGAGGCGTAGCGCTCGGTCTGCTTCTTGGCCATCGCCTTGAGGCAGACGGCCTCGAGCGCCGGCGAGGTCGCCGGGACGACGGCTCGGGGACGCGGCGGCGCCTCCTCGATGACCTTGCGGAGGATGTCGGCCGTCTTCGTGCCGTCGAACGGGGGCCGGCCGGTGATGATCTCATAAAGGATCGCCCCGAGGCCGTAGACGTCGCTCAGGCGGTCGACCACGTCGAGCCGGCCCGCGGCCTGCTCGGGCGGCATGTAGGCCGGCGTGCCCAGGGCCCGGCCGGCGAGCGTCTGGAACCGCGGGTTGCCGTCGTCGGGCAGGGTCGCCAGGTCCACGCCCTCGACCTCGGGGCTGTCGACGAGCTTGGCCAGGCCCCAGTCGAGGACGATCACCTCGCCGAAGTCGCCGAGGACGACGTTCTGCCCCTTCAGGTCGCGGTGGATCACCCCGCGCGAGTGCGCGTAGGCCAGGGCGTTGCACACGCCGACGAAGGCGTTCAGCAGCGCGGCCAGCTCCAGCGGCGAGGCCTTGCCCTCGGCCCGGGCGCGGTGGTAGTCGTGGGACGCCTCGGTCAGGGTCCGGCCCTTGACGAATCGCATCGTGTAGAACGGGTGCGCCCCGTCGCCGCCGGCGCCCAGCTCGTAGACGGGCACGATCCCCGGGTGCTCGAGCTGGCCGGTGATCCGCGCCTCCTCGAGGAAGCGGGACCAGACGACGTCGTTCCCCTCGCGCTCGGGGCGGATCTCCTTCAGCGCGACCTCGCGGCCGAAGCTGGCGTCGCGCGCGAGCCAGACGCGGCCGATGCCGCCGGTGGCGTGCAGCCGGGTCCGGGTGTACCGCTCGGTGGTGGCCGGGTTGACGCTGATGGCCGAGAGGACGACGTGCCCGGCGCGGTCGGGGGCCATCGACATCGTCTTCTGGATCGCCTCGTCCGCGACCTGCGTCAGCGCCTGCCGCGTGGGGCCGTCGAGGGTCGCGGCGAGCGTCCCGGCGACGTCGCCGCCGTGCTTCTTGAGCTTGCGCTCGACCATCCGCTCGACCTCGGCGCGGTCGCCCTGCGAGATCAGGCCGCGGTCGACCATCACGTCGGCCAGGGTCTCGGCCTCGCCGGCCGCCCAGGCGGTGCAGGCCTGGGTCAACTGGCCGTCGTCGACGAGGTCGGCATTGACCGTCATCGCGCCGAACAGGAGGTTGCGATCGGTGTCCAAGATGGCCTCCGCATTGGGGGGGACGGGACCAACTGTCCTGGCGAACCGGCCCTCGGTCCGCGCAACCCTGCGCCCGGGGCCTCGCAGGTCCTTATCACTGTCCTCGCAACCATGCGAGGCGACGGTCGTTATATCCGGGCGAGCCCGCCCGGTAACGTGGTCGTGTGGCCGACGGCGGCCTGTCACCGAAGCTCTATCGTCGCGACGTGCCCAACGGCTGACATCATCTTGGTGCTCCTGGCGCCGTCCGTCAAGCACCAATCCGCGTAATTGGGCCGGCCGTGTGCCCTTGTTCACGGCCGCTCTGGAGCCATTCCCGCCCGGTCGCGGCGGTCTTCGTAGGGTCCGCCATGCGGACCATCTTCGCCGCGGCGGCGTCCGACCGGGGATGGTCCGCATGGCGGACCCTACGAAGGACCGGTGTCCGAAATCCTCGGCTGAGGGACGCTGCCCGATCTCGGGTCGTCAGCCCGCCCCGGATTTGTTAAAGTCCGGGCCCTCGCCGACCGACGGGCCATAAGGATCTGGCCCGCGCGACGACCGTCCCCGCCCGAAACGATCAGGGAGGACCGCAGAGCATGGAGGCTCGTCATTGCCCCGAGTGCGCGACCGCGCGTCGCGCCGCGGCCGTCCTCGCGTTCATCCTCGCCCCGCTCCTCGGGGGCGCATCGCACCGGACGACCAACTTCGCCGTCGAGGCGGCGACGCCCGAGATCGCGAGGCAGGTCGCCGACCGCGCCGAGGCCTGCCGGGTCTCGGTCGCGAAAGCCTGGCTGGGCGAGGAGTTGCCGCCGTGGCCCGTGCCGTGCCCCGTCCGGGTGACGATCACCCGCGGCGAGGCGGGGGGGATCACCGACTTCGGCTTCGCCGGGGGCCGGGTCACTGACCAGGAGATCCGCGTCGAGGGCCGGCTCGACCGCATCCTCGCCTCGGGCCTGCCGCACGAGGTCACGCACACGGTCTTCGCCGCCTACTTCGGCGGCCCGATGCCCCGCTGGGCCGATGAGGGGGCGTCGCTCCTCAGCGAGGACAGCCTCGAGCATCGCCGGCACGACCGGATCGTCGTCGACGTCCTCGCCCGCCGCGGCGAGCTGCCGCTGGGGCGGCTGTTCAAGGTCGAGGACTATCCCCGCGACCTCATGGGCTTCT
>DASZMJ010000398.1:0-6751 GCA_035551935.1 Isosphaeraceae bacterium | reverse complement strand
AATAGCGGAAAGACTGGCCCTCCGGATCGAGGAACGAGGCCGTGCTCATGTAGCACTCGCTGCCGAGGTCCAGGGCCGCGTAGGCCGGAGGAATCGGCCCGTAGACCAGGGTGCAGGATTGGAACATCCCGGCGGCGCAGGCCGGGTTGGCGGAGATCATCGACAGCACGGCGGGGATCGACGTGCAGGCACAACCGGGGATCGACACGGGCGGGGACCCGACGGCCGCGGGCCCGCTGTCGGCGACCCAACGGAAGTCGACCCAACGGCAGACGAGGTCGTCGCCGGCGACGGGCACGCGCGAGCCGAGGACGTACACCAGGAAGCCGCCGCCGTCGGGGGTCGGAGCGTCGGCCTGGCCCTCGACCTCGGCCCCGGCGATCGCCGCCGGGCGGACGCTGAAGAACCGCCCGGTCGCGGCCGGTACCGTCGGGTTGGCGTAGACCTGGCCGATGATCGCCGGCGAGGCGACGAGCTTGCGGCGGTCGTCGCGGCGCGGGCCGTCGGCGACCCGGTCCCGGAGTCCCTTGAACTCGCGATCGGGCGTGGCATCGTCCATCGGTTACTCGAGGAACGCCTCCGGGTCGCCGTCGGCTTCCACCTCGGCCTGGGCCTCCGGGCTGGGGCTCTCGACCGCCGCCCCGGCGACGATCGCCAGGACCTGGCCGCACCCCGCGCAGGACCATTCGGGGGCCGGGACGATCGTCCCGCCGACCACCCCGACCCGACGGCCGCCGGTCGGCCGCATCACCCCGTCGCAGCCCACCGCCCCGCCCCGCGCGGCCAGCGGCCGGCCGACGGCTTCCCCGTGCGTCATCGTTCGAGCCTCATGAAGAACCGGCTGGTCGGCTGGTCGCCCTTGACCAGGCCTCCCCCGCCGAGGATGGGGACCCAATTGACGCTCACGCGCGCGATCAGGTCGTCAAGCTCCTGTTGGCAGGCCAGCGCCTTGACCCGCCAGCTGTCCCCCGCGACGTAGGCGTTCGAGGCCGAGGGGGTCGTGCCCGAGTCCCGCGAGCCGGCGTTGTATGAATCGATGAGCACTTGTAAGACCACCGCATCGGTCAACTCGCTGGGGTCGAACAGGTCGGCGTGGCGCCGGCCCGCGATCAGGTCGCAGACCCCGAACCGGCGGTCGAAGGCCCGCGACGCGCGGGCGATCTGGGGGCCCAAGGTCGCGACGACGAAGGGGAGGGCGTCGGCGCTCTGGCCCGGCATCGGCGGCTGGCCGACGCCCGCGGCCTGGCCGATGCGCCGGAGGTTGCAGATCCCGGGCGCGACCGAATCGACCGCGAACAGCTCCCCCGGGCCCGGCGGATAGAGCTCGGTCTTCGGGCCCGGCGTCCGGGTCGAGACCAGCATCAGGACGCAGCCGACGGACACCCCGAACGCCTGGAAGTCGATCGACGGGCTGGCGAGCAGCCACGGCTGGCCGGCGCCGATCGATCCGTCCTGGCCCCGCGCGAGGACTTGCGAGCGGGGCACCAGCTGGGGGAAGTCGGCCGGGGCCTTCAGCGCGATGTCTTCGTCGCTCGCATAGCTGTACGGGGAGATCTGCGAGCCCGGGTTGGGGAAGATCACTCGGCGCCCTCCGTCGCGAGCCCTTCGGCCACGAACCCCTCGACGCCGCGCCGACCCGCCGCCACCGCGACGACCTCCGTGGTGAGCGCAGACACCGCGGCCATTGGCACCGCGAGCAGTTTGCCGGCGGCGGCGTCGTCGAGGTCGTGTGCGGCCTGCAAGAGCCCCTTGGCCAAGAGGAAAAACGCCCCGTAGTCGAACGATATCGCGCCCGGCGGGGGCGCCTCGACCAGCGTCGCGGCGAAGTCGTCGAGCAGGGACCGGATCGGCTCGACATAGCCGGCCGCGCGGCCGACGGAGCAGCCCCCCGCGGCGAAGATCGGGAACAGGAGGGCGCGGGGCCGGGCGAAATGCCACGGCCGGCCGTCGGCCAGGGGGATCGGGAAGCCGGGTACTTCGGGACGTCGGGTCTGGTCGGGGTCCGGGAACGAATAACCCACGTTACACCTTTCTGTTGACATGTTGATCCACCACTCGATCGGCCGCGGCGATCGCCGCCGGCGACAGGCCGACGACCGGTCGGGGAGGGCGGTCGTGGCCGAGGTCGCCCTCGGCGAACCATCCCAATTCGTCGCGGGCCTCGGCCGAGTCGCCGAAGGTGACCTCGGCCCGCCGCGGCCCGATGTCGCGCTCGCCTCTTAAGGCCCCGTCGGACAACATGACGCCGTCGCGGACGCCGATCGGCCGGCCGGGGTGGCTCGCCGCCTTGGCCGCGGCATAGGCCGGGGAGAGCCTCGGCCAGGGCGCGCCGTCGGGGTCGGTCCCGGCCTCGGCCGTCGCCTTCACCCCGGCCGAGGCCGCGTCCAGGAGCGCCTCCCCGAGCCCGTCGCGGTCGAGGTCCCCGAGCGAGCGGAGCCCGTCGAGGCCGGCCAGGACTTCCTTCAAATTGCTCGACATATCTAGCGTCCCTGTTTGACCGGGCCCGGGGCGGGGGGTAGGAAGTGTCGGGGCGGCTCGCCCCGGGCCCGGTTGCCGTCGGCCACCGCGTCGCGGATCGCCCTAAGTTCCTTCAAGACCTCGGCCGAGCCGATCGGGTCGCCCCCCTTGGCCCGGATCGCCTCGGCCGCGGCCTCGACGCCGCGGCGGCGCGTGTCTTCGGGGGTGGACAGCTGGGGGAAGGGCACCGCGAACGCCCGATGCCGGTCGAGGACCTTCCCCGCGTCGACCCCGACCGACCGTCCCTGTTCCTCGAGCATCCGCCGGACCTCGCGGTCGATGCGTTCCTCGCGCTGGGGACGGCCGCCGAGTAACGTCCCGACGCCGAAGCCGGCGTTGATCGAATCGGTGAGGTTGGTGGCGGTCGTGTCGATCGCGCCGCGGGCCTTGAGCCGGCCCTCCGCGGCCTGACGGAGCGCCTGCAAGACCTCGCCCCCCCGCCCCCGCACCAGCTGGCCGGCGTCCTGGACCGCCTCGCCGACCCGGCGTTGGCCGGCCTTCTCGCGGCGGAGGAAATCGGCGTCGAGGGCCATCACCCTTTGGCCGTCGGCGGCGACCTTCTGGGGGCTGTCGAGCGCGCGGACGCGGGCCACGCGCCGTTCGATCGCGTCCAGGTTGTTGACCAGCTGGATGAGCGAGCGATTCTCGGCCTGATTGTGGAAGCCCGCCTCCCACAGCGCCTTGGCGGCCCCGCCCCGCCCCGGCCGGTTCGCGTCGCGGACCATCGGAGCGACCTTTTGCAGCCGCGCGAGCAAGTCGTCGTCGCCGCCGATGCCCAGCCCTTGGAGGGTCTGTCCGCGATCGCCGTCGAACCGATTGAGGGCCCGGAAGGCTTGTTGCACCCGCGTCCCGGCGGCGGCCGGGTTGGCATTCTGGCTGGCCACCCCCAGGATCGCGGCCAATTCCGGCAGCGACTTGACCGGCCCCCCTTCCTCGTCCACCAACGACCCGGCGGTATTGGCCAGGCTCTTGGCGAGCGGGCTGAGGTTGCCGCGGCCCTCATTCAAGGCGAAACCGATCTGCCCCAGCTGGCTGGCCCCCACCTCGACCGAGGGGACCTTCGAGTATTGGGGGAGCATCGCCGTCAGGTCGCCGGCCGTCGCGCCGTCCAGGCCGGTGCGGGTCGCCCACCGGCCCCCCTCCTCGGCCAGCTTTTCCGCCACGTCGCGGGTGATGTTGCCGCGGCCCAGGCCGGCCGGCAACGTGCCCTCGAACTGCTCCTGGAATTTGCGGGCCTCGGCCTCCTTGAGCCCGGTCGCGACGCGGAAGGCGGCGAAGTCGGCGGTGGCCACGTCGTCGGGCCCCCCCCTGCCCTTGAGCGCCGCCACCTCGCGCAAGGCGTCGCGGAGCTTGGCCGCGTCCTCGGCCGAGCCGACCAGCGATTCCCGCGCCTCGGCGATCGCCGACCCGAACTCGCGGGCCACCGTCGTCAGCGCGCCGAAGACGGCCGCCTTGCCGAGGAGCCCGTCCAGGCCCGACCCCAGGTGGCCGGTCTCCTCGGCCGCGTGGCCGAGGCCGCCGGCCGCCTTGTCGCCGGCCGCGCCGATGTCGCCGACCGCCCGCCCCGCGGCCTTGGCGCGATCGTCCATGGCCTGCAGCGCCTGGACGTTGGCCTGGATCGACCGCAGCAGGTTCGCATTGTCACCTTCGAAGGTGATCTTATAAATCTTATCCGCCATCGGCTTCCCCCGGCGCGTCCGCGACGAAATAGCCGCAGCGCGGGCATTGGACCCCGGCCGGGTCGCGCGGCAGGGAGACGCCGGGGCCTTGCTCCCAATCGCACTGCGGGCACGCGAATAGTGGCCGGGCCCCGGCGTCCTGGGCGGGGTCGAAGGCCGAGGCCGGCCGCGACGCCGGCGCCAGGGACTCGCGGCACCGGATGCAGAGGACCTGGTGGCTGTGGGCGAGCCAATCGAGGATCGCCTCGGTGGTCGCCGGCCGGCCGGCCGAGGCGAGCGCGTGGGCGGCACACCAGATCGCGTCGAGGGCCCGCATCGCCGCCTCGGTCGCGACGTCGGGGGGCGCCAGCAGCTGGAGGATGCCGGTCGGGCTGGTCGTCGCCGTCGTGGCCCCGCCGCCGAAGCACCGGACCGCCCGCGCGGTCCACCCGCCGACGACCCCGGCGACCCGCTCGCGGCGGACCTCGGGCGGGTCCCAACCCACGCGCTCGAGGCCGGCCACGGTGGTCGCCGGGCCGGAGTCGTCGGGCCGGGGGGCGTCCAGCCGGAGGGCCTCGGCCCGCTGCCTCAGCTGCCCCTCGACTTGGGTCAGGAGCTTGGTCGCGCGGAGGTCGCCGGCGGCGGCCTGGGATTCGAGGCTCGCCAGCGTCGCCAATCTCATCGCCGCGTCGATCTCGCCGGCGGCCAGGTCGAAGGCCAGGTCGGCGCGGCGGGCGCGGTGGTACTCGACGACCGAGACCCCGGCGCGGGCACAGGCCCCGAGCAGGTCGCCGGCCTCGGCCGCGTCGCGGAGCAATGGCCCCATCCACGGGGCCGAGTACTCGGACGCCCCGGCGGCCGGGGGCCCCGGCGCCGGTGGCGCCACGGGCCAGCCGGCGGCCGCCGGCGGCGAGCCCGCACCCCCCTCGACGGGCGGGTGCGCTTTACACTTCGGGCCGCGCGCGCGGCCGCGTTTGCTGAGTCGCCCCATGAAAGTCCCCATGACCGCGAACGAGGCCGTCGCGCTCCGCCTCGACGCCCATTTCGGCGCCGATCGGGACGTCCGGCA
The DNA here is from genome assembly GCA_035551935.1 of Isosphaeraceae bacterium. GTDB lineage: Bacteria > Planctomycetota > Planctomycetia > Isosphaerales > Isosphaeraceae > DASZMJ01. Next base: position 1,507 of record DASZMJ010000398.1, on the reverse strand, counting down.
GAGATGCTTATGGTTGCTCGCCTTGAATCGAGGCATGCCCGTCGCGCGGGTCGCCCGGGCCGCGCGCGTGAGCCGGCCGACGGTCTACCGCTACGCCCGGTTGTGGGGCCTGTACCGCTCGCCGGACTGCCTCTCGACCCCCGCCGCGCGTCGGCTCTTGCCCTGGCGGCAACGTCCCGCCCCGTCCCGCGGGCCGTCGTCCTGACGGCCGCGGGGCAGGGGGGTCATGGGGGAGCTTCGTCGGGTCGCCCCGCGCGGCGTCAACGGCGCGCGGGTCCCCTGCCGATAAGGGAGCAGCCCGGCCACTTTTTCGGCCGGGGCGCCCGGGGGGATGGGGGCATGGCACGGAAGCGACCGGAAGTCGGCGGCGGCGCGGCGAAGGTGAAGGTGAATCTGAGCCTGGACGCCCCGACGGCCAGGCGCCTCGCCGCCTTCGCCGGGTTCCACGGCCTGGAGATGTCGGCCGTCGTGGCCCGGGCCCTCGAGCGCGAGCTGAAGGGCTTCGTCGTCTCGCAGCGCGGGACCGGCGACGCCGGCGACGTCGCCGAGGCGCCCCGGCTGGCCGCGGCGGGTTGAGATCCATTCATCATTGGCGATCCCACCATGGCTCGTCGGCCTCGATCTCCGGGCCGCCGTCGAGCCAGCCCCGGTCGAGGAGGTACCCGAGGGCCAGGACGACGAGGCCGACGACCAGGGTCACCAGCATCACCGAGCCCCGGAGGCTCATCGCGACCCCCTCGGCCGCCGGGCCTGCGGGCGACTCGCGGCCGCGGGCACCGCCCCGGCGGGGGGCGACGGTCGGCACGTATGCTTGCGCATAATGAGGTCCTCGCCCTCCGCGTCGATGGGGCCGTCGATCAAGGTCGATCGGCCCTTGAACCAGACCAGACCGACGACCGCCCCGCACGCCGCGCACGTGGTCGAGGACACGACCAGCGTGGACTTCTCCGCCATCGACCCACCCCCCTTCGGGAGTTTTCCCGATTGCGACCATAATCCTCATTATCGGACCGTGGAGATTTCCCCCGAAAAGTCCGACGGCGACGATCGTCCGGCCCCCCTGCCCGCGCGCGGGGCCCCCTTCCTGTTTTCATAACTTGTTATTATTAAACAAGTTATGATTTACAATCTATGTATGGGCGTTATGGTCGCTTGCGAAGGGTGCGGCCGGCGAATCATGTAGAACGTGCCAGGTTTGCCGATTATCCTGCGGGCTCCGCCGCCGCTCGACCCGCTACCCCGGACAGGGCAAACGCATCTAATTCACAAATCCTTGTCTGCAAAGAACTTGCGACTAGTTGAATTCCGTGCACTAGATTGCAAATCCTTGCAGGACAAGGATTTGCGAAACACGTGCGTTCGCCCTGCTACCCCGGAGCCCGCCCCATGGCCGCCGCCATCGTCCGACGCACCGGCACCGGCTTCACCGTCCAACTCGAGGTCCCCTACAAGGGCTCGATGCTCGACGCCGAGGACGCGATCCAAACCGCGCTGAACGAGGCCGGCG
>DASZMJ010000397.1:0-31813 GCA_035551935.1 Isosphaeraceae bacterium | reverse complement strand
TGAAGGCGTCGGGGGAGCGGAGGCCGGCGCGCAGCGCGGCCCGCTCGGGGTCGGTCAGCGGTCGGACGAATAACGGCTTCATCCGACCGATCATGACCGGCCGCCGCCAGATTCACAAGATCAGCCCTGTTCCTGCACTAGGAGCGGAGGCCGGCCGCCTCGCGGCCCTTGGCTTCGAACGTGTATCGGACCTCGCCGCCGACGATGACGGTATGGGCGCGGCCGCGGACGGACCAGCCGCCGTAGGGGGTGTTCCGGCTCTTGGAGGCGAACGAGTCCGGGTCGATCGTCCAGCGGGCGTCGGGGTCGATGAGCGTCACGTCGGCGTCGGCGCCGGGGCGGAGGGTTCCTTTGGGGATGCCGAGGAGCGTCGCCGGGTGGACCGTCAGCTTGGCGATCACCTCCGGCCAGGTCAGGTGCCCCGGCTCGATCAGGCCGAGCACGGTGATCGGCAGCAACGTCTCCAGGCCGATGATGCCGAAGGGGGCCTGGTCGATCTCGCGCATCTTCTTCTCGGGCGCGTGCGGCGCGTGGTCGGTGGCAAGGACCTCGATCGTGCCGTCTTTCAGGCCCTCGATCACCGCGGCGACGTCGGCGGCGGTGCGGAGCGGCGGATTCATCTTGTAATTTGAGTCGAACGTCTTGAGGCGTTCATCCGTCAAGGTGAAGTGGTGCGGGCAGGCCTCGGCGGTGACGCGGACGCCGCGACGCTTGCCCTCGCGGACGAGCTCGACGGAACGCTCGGTCGAGATGTGCTGGATGTGCAGGCGGCCGCCGGTGATCTCGGCGAGGCGGATGTCGCGGGCGACCATGATGTCCTCGGCGGCGGGGGGCATGCCGGGGATGCCCAGCCGGAGCGACTCGAACCCCTCGTTCATGACCCCGCCGACGGTCAGCTCGGGCACCTGGCAGTGCTGCATGACGACGCGGTCGAACATCGAGGCGTACTGGAGCGCCCTGCGCATCAACGAGGCCGAGGCGACGGGCGCGCCGTCGTCGGTGAAGGCGACGGCGCCGCCGGCCACGAGCTGGCCGAGTTCCGCGAGCTCCTCGCCGAGCCGCCCCTTGCTGACGGCCCCGACGGGGTACACGTTCGCCTTGCGGGCCCGCTGGGCCTGCAAGACGACGAACTCGGCCGCGGCCTGGCTGTCGATCGCCGGCCGCGTGTTCGGCATGCACGCCACCGAGGTCACGCCGCCGACCAATGCGGCCGAGGCCCCGGTGGCGATCGTCTCGTCCTCCTCGTTGCCCGGCTCGCGGAGATGGACGTGGCAATCGATCAGGCCGGGGCAGACGATCATCCCCTTCGCATCGATGACGACCTCGGCCTCGTCGTCGGGCGGTTCGCCCAGCGCCAGCACCTTGCCCCGCCTCAACCAGAGGTCCGCCGTCCGGTCGATCCCCTGGCTCGGGTCGATGACCCGCCCGCCCCGGATGTGGATGGTCTTCACGGTCGGTTCTCCGACTCGACCCGGCCGCTGACAAGATAAAGGACGGCCATGCGGACGTCGAGGCCGTTGGTGACCTGGTCGAGGATGGCGGACTGCGGGCCGTCGGCGACCTCGGGGGTCAGCTCGACGCCGCGGTTGATCGGGCCGGGGGCGAGCAGGAGGAGGTCGGGCTTGGCGAGCCGGAGTCGATCGCGGGTCATGCCGTAGAAGTGCGAGTACTCGGCCACCGAGGGGAAGAGCCCGCGCTGCTGGCGCTCGAACTGGATGCGGAGGACGTTGACGACGTCGCAGCGCGGCAGGACCGAGTCGAGGTCGTAATGGACCTCGCAGCCGAGTCGCTCCATGCCGCGGGGGACGAGCGTCGGCGGGCCGCAGAGGATGACCTTCGCGCCGAGCTTGGTGAGGCCCCAGATGTTCGACCGCGCCACCCGCGAATGGCTGATGTCGCCGACGAGGGCGACGGTGAGGCCCTCGACCCGACCCTTGGCGCGGCGGATCGTCAGGATGTCGAGGAGCCCCTGCGTCGGGTGCTCGTGGGCGCCGTCGCCGGCGTTGATGATCGACGAGCGGACGTGCTGGGCCAGCAGGTGCGGGGCGCCGGGCGTGGGGTGGCGGACGACCATGACGTCGGAGCCCATCGCCTCGAGGTTCTTGGCCGTGTCGATGAACGTCTCCCCCTTCGAGAGGCTCGAGACGCTCGCCGAGAAGTCCTGGACGTCGGCCGAGAGCCGCTTGGCGGCGAGGCTGAAGCTGGTCCGGGTCCGCGTGGAGTTCTCGAAGAAGAGGTTGAAGACGATCCGACCTTGCAAGGCCGGCACCTTCTTGCGGTCGCGTCGCGAGACCTCGGCGAACGAGTCGGCGGTGTCGAGGATCGCCACGATCTCCTCGCGCGAGAGCTCCTCGAGCCCGAGCAGGTGCTTGCGCGTCCAGGAGGCCGGCGGCGTCGCGGTGGTCACGGGCATTCCTCCCTGAATCGGCCTACGGCCGGACCCGGACGATCTCCTCGACCGGGTCGACCGGCCGGACGCGGACGAGGACGCGCTCGGCCTTCTCGGTCGGCACCTCCAGGCCGACGTAATCGGCCCGGATCGGCAGCTCGCGGTGGCCGCGGTCGACGACGACCGCCAGGCGGACGCACGCCGGCCGGCCGAGGTCGCAGATCGAGTTGAGGGCCGCGCGGACGGTCCGGCCGGTATAGAGGACGTCATCCACCAGGATGATCTCCGCCCCCTCGACGTCGAAGGGGATCTCGGTCCCGTGCAGGACCGGCCAGCGCTCGCCCCGGCCGAGGTCGTCGCGATAGAGCGTGATGTCCACCGCGCCGACGGGGACCTCGCGGCCGGTGATCCGGTGCAGGTGGGCCGCCAGCCGGGCCGCGACCGGCACGCCCCGGGTGCGGATACCGACGAGGGCCAATGTCGCGCCGCAGCGTCGGCCGTCGGCGATCCGGGCGGCGAGGTCGGCCAGCAGCCGCTCGACCCCGTCGGCGTCTCGGAGTCGGGATTCGGGCTCGGTCATGCGCGCTCCTCGCCCCTGGCGACCGTCCTTGCCGTCGGCCCCTCGCGACCGGATGGTATCACCGGGCCCGGCCGGACCGCAAGCCGGCCCGGATCGCCTTTCCCTCCGGCGGTGAAACGCTTACCATATCCGCGGTTGAGCGACAGAATACCGAAAAGGCCCCCCAGCGACGGAGCCCGCCGCGCGATGAAGATGATCCTGGCCAACCCGCGAGGCTTCTGCGCGGGGGTGAACATGGCCATCGACAGCCTGGAGCGCGCCCTCGACCTCTTCGGGGCACCCTTGTACGTCTACCACGAGATCGTCCACAACAAGTACGTCGTCGAGCGGTTCCGGCGCCGCGGCGTGGTCTTCGTCGAGGAGCTGGACGAGGTCCCCGAGGGCGCGCCGTTGCTCTACAGCGCCCACGGCGTCGCGCCCCAGATCCGCGAGCAGGCGCAACGCCGCCGGCTCAAGGCGATCGACGCGACCTGCCCGCTCGTCACCAAGGTCCACCTCGAGGCCGTCAAGTACGCCAACGAGGGCTACACCATCGTCCTGATCGGCCACGAGGGGCACGACGAGGTCATCGGCACGATGGGCGAGGCCCCCGACCGGATGATCCTGGTCGAGACGGCCGAGGACGTCGAGGCGCTGACGATCAACCCGCAGAAGATCGCCTACCTGACTCAGACGACCCTCAGCGTCGACGACGCCAACGTCGTCATCGACGCCCTGCGCGAGCGGTTCCCGCAGATCGCCAACCCGCCCAAGGAAGACATCTGCTACGCGACCCAGAACCGCCAGGAGGCCATCCGCGCCCTGGCGACGCGGTCCGACCTCGTGCTGGTCCTCGGCAGCCAGAACAGCTCGAACAGCCTCCGGCTCGCCGAGATCGCCAACGTCCTCGGCACGCCGGCGCACCTGATCGACGGCGTCGCCGAGATCCAGCCCGATTGGCTCGAAGGGGTCGAGACCGTCCTGATCACCGCCGGCGCCAGCGCCCCTGAGGACGTCGTGCAGGAATGCGTCGACTTCCTCCAGACCCGCTACGGCGCCACGATCGAGGAGGTCTCGATCCGCGAGGAGAGCGTCCACTTCCCCCTGCCCAAGACCCTCCGCGAGCTGCTCCCCGTCCTGCCCGACTGATCCGTGATCGCGAGGATGAACCCTTCTTCGAAGGGTGGGCATCGCCCACCGATCCCCTTATGACGCAAGGGGATCGGTGGGCGATGCCCACCCTTCGAAGGACGTTCGCCGGAACACCTCGTGATCCGGGCTGACGATCCGCTCACTTCCAGGACCGGCCGCCCTGGTTGTCCCACTCGGTCTCGGAGCGGGAGACGAGGAGGTCGGGCATGGAGTCGTCGGACTTGAGCGATCGGATGTCGCGGGCGCACTGGCGGGCGCCCAGCCCCATGAGGGCGACGAGCTGGACGGTCGTCATCGCCATCATCATCTGCGACGTGACGTAGTACAACAGGAAGAGCCCCGGGTCGATCCGCCTAGGGACCAGCGGCCAGCGGTGAGCCCAGTCGGTCGCCGAGAGGAAGGTGGCGCCGCAGAGGACCAGCCCCAGGGTCGACAGGGCGAACACCCCGTTGCGCAGGAGGTGGGCCGCGTCCGTGCCGGGCCGGTTGGCCACCTCAGCCGCCAGGCTGCCGAAGAGCATGAACTCGGTCCAGCCGAACCCTTCGGTGAGGAACATCCGCAGCCACGGGTGGCCGACGTCGCCGATCCGCAGGCCGAGCTCCCGGTTGTTCTGGATGATCCAGGTGACCAGGTCGAAGGTGTTCAGGAGCAGCAAGAGGCCCGCGCGCCGCTGCCACGACGGGTCTCGCCAGCGACCCCAGAGGAGATACGCGCTCACGAACGTCGTCCAGGTGATCGGCGCCCCGACCCCCCAGTGCCACCACGAGCTCTTCGCGATCCGGACCAGCCCGGGGTCGCGATAGAAGAGGATCAGGACCTCGAGCATGCACGAGAGGCCCAGCTGCGCCAGGCCCACCGCCCCGAGGAGGAAGGCGGCGCGGCAGAGCGCATAACGTCGACGGGCCGACGCGGGATCGTGCTCGAAATCCAATAACATAGGGTCTTGCATGGTCGTCTCGGAGGGTCGGATCGAGGACACCGACCGGGTCGGCCCTGTCATTATAATCCGCTCGACCCGACTCGCCAATCGCTGCCGCCTTCCGGGTCGGGCGTGTGCCCCCCTCCGTCCGGCCTCGCTCCTTGCATGTCCTCCCTAACCCGACGCGCCGGCGAGGGCCTTCCTCTCCATCACCCGACGTGTGACCGAAGGTCTTACCCCAAGAACACCCTCGCTCGAGCGTCGAGTTCGTCCTCGGGGATCGTGCGCACGGCTCGACGTTGTAGGGTCCGCCGTGCGGACCAATCTCCTTAACTCACAAGGGGTTCAGTCTGCACGGCGGACCCTACAAAACAGGATTCATCCCCGCGATACCGGGTCTGTAGTCCGTCAGTCGGCGCCACCGATCCGGGACGTTATGCCGATTTATTCTCAAAAAACATCGCATTTCCGCCATTTTTCGGGAATAATTCCCGACAGTTTTTGCGAGATTAATTAGGGTGTTTGGCTTCCAACATGGGCCGACCGACCACCCCTCGAATGGGACACCCCGACATGGCCACCGCCGCCCAGATCATCGCAAACCGCAGGAACGCCCAGCTTGCCCGAGGCCCCAAGACGCCCGAAGGCAAGCAGATTGCCCGGGGCAACGCCCTGAAGCACGGCCTGACGGGCGCCGGCGTCGTGATGCGGCCCGAAGACCGGGAGACGTACGAACGCCGCCGCGCCGAGTGGGCCGAATCCCTCGGCGTCGACAGCGACCCGCGGCAATATCACCTCGACCGCGCCGTGATGGCCTCGGTGCGGCTGGACCGCTGTGTGACGATCGAGTCGGCCCGCCTGATCGACCGGGCGGCCGAGGCCGAACACCTCTTCGATCGTCGACAGCGGCGCAAGGCCCGCGCGCTGGGGGCGAAACTGGCCGACAATCCGGTTGCGATCGGCGCACGGCTCCGGCAGACCGCAGCGGGTTGCCGGTGGCTCATCGATCGCTTCGATGACCTCGACGGTCGGCTGGCCGGTCCGGGGACGCTGGACGAGGCGTCCCGGGGCCTGTGCCGAGACCTGCTCGACGAGTCTGTCTCCTGGCTCCGCGAGCTCACCGACGACCCCGAGGCCCGCGGCACCCTCCGCCAGGCCATCGCCACCGCGCGGGAATCGCTCGTCGCGGAGCGCGACCGGCTCGAGGTCGAGGACGAGGCCCCGGCGCGGCAACACGCCCGGACCCTTGCCCTGTTCGATCCGAGCGACGAGGCGTTGCGGCTGGCCCGGTACGAGGCGACGAACGAGGCGACCCTCCACCGCTCCCTCAAGGCCCTCGACCGCCGCCCGAAGACAAGCCGCCTTCCCAAGCCCCACTTCGAGCCCGAAATCCAGCCCGCGCCCGTCGAAAACGAACCCAATTCCGCCCCGACCGCCGTCGAAAACGAACCCAATTCCAGTCCGGGAGTCGGGCTCCGGGTCGTCCCCCGGCCGCGACCGCGGCCCGTTCGGAACGAACCGAAGGCCCGACGCCTGGGGTTCGTCGGGGTGTTCCTGCTGTGCCTGCTGGCGGGGCTGGCGCTGGGGTCGTTCGGGGAGGGACAGAATCGCCCGAACACCTTGCTGGACCGTATCTTCAGCCTCTTCGCGGGGGTCGTCGAACGGCCCCGGCTCGAGGGTCCGGCACGCCGCACGCGCCCGACGACTCGTTGGGCGGCCCAAAGGACGCCCGCGACGGTGTTTGCCGACGCGACGAGGCCGGTTGAACCGGCGGGGCCGGGCGAATAGACTGGGGGGCCCGGTGCCGATCGACGGCAAGACTCTCCAGGCGCAGAACCCGCAAGGCGAACGACATGCAGCGCACGCTCGTCATCTTCAAGCCCGATTGCGTCCAGCGGCGGCTGGTCGGCGAGGTCCTCTCCCGGTTCGAGCGGAAGGGGCTCAGCCTCGTCGCCTTGAAGCTGCTGCGGGTCGATCGCAAGCTCGGCGAGCAGCATTACGCCGAGCACCGCGAGCGGCCGTTCTTCGAGGGCCTGATCCGGTTCATCACCGGCGGCACGGTCGTCGTCGGCGTGCTCGAAGGGCCGGAGGCCATCACCGTCGTCCGCAACATGCTGGGCGCCACCAACGGCGTCGCGGCGGCGTCGGGGACGATCCGGGGCGACTTCTCGGTCAGCAAGCAGAACAACCTCGTCCACGGCAGCGACAGCCCCGAGTCGGCCGCCCGCGAGATCGCCCTCTGGTTCCGGCCCGAGGAGCTCGCCGACGCCAGTCCGGTGGACGCGGAGTGGGTCCTCGGCTCCTAACAGCGTCGGCGAAGGGCGCGACGACCATGGCCGCGACGCGGCGGAAGCGGACGATGCCGAACCCGTTCTACGTCGCCCTGCTGGTCGTCAGCACGGCGTTCGTGGTGACGGCCCTGGCCTACCTGATGGGCCCGTTCCTCGCCGAGCGCGAGCTGGCCCATCCCGAGGTCGCCCGCCGAGCCGGCTCGCGCGCGCTGGCCGACTGGTTCGACCGCCGCGGCCCGTTGGCGCTGGGCGTCGAGTCGGCGTTGATGGTCGTCACCGCCGTGCTGGCGATGGCCTCCGACCGCTGGTTCGCCCCCAAGGCCCGACGCCCGGGGCCGACGCCCCCCGACCCGAACCCTTGACTCGAGGCCCCGACGATGGCATCCCACGCCGCCCGCCGCGAGATCGAGGCCCTCCGGGCCGAGATCGACCGGCACAACCGCCTCTACTACGTCGAGGCCGCGCCCGAGATCAGCGACAAGCAGTTCGATTTGTTGATGAAGCAGCTCGAGGCGCTCGAGGCCGAGTACCCCGACCTCGTCACCCCCGACAGCCCCACCCGTCGCGTCGGCGGCACGCCCCTGGAGGAGTTCCGGACCGTCGCCCACGCGGTGCCGATGCTCTCGATCGACAACACCTATGACTTCGACGAGGTCCGCGAGTGGGACGCCCGCGTCCGCCGCGGCCTCAACCCCGATGAGCCGGTCCGGTACGTGGTCGAGCTGAAAGTCGATGGGGTCGCCGTCTCGCTCCGCTACGAGAAGGGCCGGTTCACCCTCGGTGCCACCCGCGGCGACGGCGAGCACGGCGACGACATCACCGAGAACCTGCGGACCGTGCGCGGCATCCCCCTGAATCTGGCCGACGACCCGCCCGACTTCCTCGAGATCCGCGGCGAGGTCTACATGACCAACGCCGAGCTCGCCCGGCTCAACGACCTGCGCCGCGAGGCCGGCGAGAAGCCGTTCGAGAACCCCCGCAACGCCACCGCCGGCTCGCTCAAGCTGCTCGACCCGCGGCTCTGCGCCATACGCCGGCTCCTCTTCCTGGCGCATGGGCTCGGCGAGGAGCGCGGGCTGGGGACATCGTCGTATGCCGAGGTGCTCAAGGAGCTGAGGGCCTGGGGCATCCCGATCGGCCCGCACACCGAGGTCTTCGACGCGATCGACGACGTGATCGCGTTCGCCGACCGCTGGGCGGACCGGCGGAACAAGCTCGACTTCCAGACCGACGGCCTGGTGATCAAGGTCGACGACCTCAACCAGCGGCGTCGGCTCGGCACGAGGTCCAAGAGCCCGCGCTGGGTGATCGCGTTCAAGTACGCCGCCGAGCAGGCCGTGACGAAGGTCGTCCACATCGGGGTCCAGGTCGGCAAGACGGGGCGATTGACGCCCGTGGCCGACCTGGTGCCGGTCCGGCTCGCGGGCACGACCGTCAAGCGAGCCACCCTCCATAACGCCGACGAGGTCGCGCGCAAGGACGTCCGCGTCGGCGACACGGTCGTCATCGAGAAGGCCGGCGAGATCATCCCGCAGGTCGTCCGCGTCGAGGTCGAGGCCCGCGACGGCAGCGAGGTCCCGTTCGAGTTCCCGCAGGTCTGCCCCAACTGCGGCGCCCCGGCGGTCCGCGAGCCCGGCGAGGTCGATTACCGCTGCTCGAACCCCCCCTCCGCCTGCTCGAAGCAGCTCAAGGGGCGGCTCCGCAACTTCGCCCGCCGCGACGCGATGGACGTCGATGGGCTGGGCGACAAGCTGATCGAGCAGCTCGTCAACCGCGGCCTCGTCCGGAGCCTCGCCGACCCCTACCGCCTCGACGAGGAGACCCTCGCCGAGCTCGACCGCATGGGCGAGAAGTCGGCCCGCAACCTGCTCGACGCCCTGGAGGCGAGCAAGACCCGCACGCTCGACCGCTTCCTCACCGGCCTGACCATCCGCCACGTCGGCTCGCGCGTCGCCGAGATCCTCGCCGAGCGGTTCGCCACCCTCGACGCCCTCCGCAACGCCACCCTCGAAGAGCTGGAGGCGACCCCCGAGGTCGGGCCCGTCGTCGCCGCGAGCGTCCACGACTTCTTCCGGGACCCGGAGAACGTCCTCGTCGTCGACGACCTGCTCGCCGTCGGCGTCGCCCCTCAACCCTTGCCGACGCGCCCGACGGCGGCCAGCCTCCCGCTCGCGGGCAAGACGATCGTCGTCACGGGGACCTTGCCCAGGCGCTCGCGTCCCGAGGCCGAGGCCCTCATCAAGCTCCACGGCGGCAAGGTCACCGGCTCGGTCTCGAAGTCGACGTCGTTCGTCCTCGCCGGCGCCGATCCGGGCAGCAAGCTCGACAAGGCCCGGCAACTGAACATCCCCGTCCTCGACGAGGCCGAGCTCGAACGGCTCGTCGGCGAGGAGTGACGCCGAGAGGGGCATCTCCATGAGATTGCGCGTTCGGATCACGCTCGCGATCGCCGCGGGCCTGCTCGTCGCCCCGCCGTGTCGCGCCCAGGCCGACAAGGGCGCGATCTGGGGCCGGGCGATCCAGAAGCAACCCTTCGACAAGGAGCCCTTCCGCGAGGTCCTCATCCCCGCGTGGGTCGAGGAGACGACCGGCTGCGGCTACACGCTCTCGGCGATGGATCGCGCCGGCCGCGAGTCGGCGGCGCGACACGGGGTCACGATCAGCGAGGTCGGCTTCGTCGACCCCTTCTATGCCTACTACGACAGCAAGCTCCTGAAGCGTCGCAGCCCGCACGTCCCGCCGGGCCGGGTCGAAAAAGACATCGCCGAATACAAGCGCCTGGGCGTCCGAATCCTCGGCGTCTATCCGCCGTGCCTCCAGGGCGAGGTCTACGAAGTCCACCCGGAATGGCGGCGGATCGCGACCGACACGACCGAGGTCCCGAGCATCGACCTGAAGAAATATCCTCATGGCGGCATGCTCTGCTTGCTCGGGCCCTACGGCGACTTCTTCATCGACGTCCTCGCCGAGATCGTGACGTTGTATCCCGACGTCGACGCCTTCAGCTTCGACGGCCTCCATTACGGCGGCGTCTGTTACTGCAAGAGCTGCCGCGACGCCTACCGCGAGGACACCGGCCAGGCCATCCCCAAGGTCGACCTGGACGACCCCGACTTCCGCCGCTATCAGCACTGGGCCGACCGTCGCATGGAGGGCCTCATCCGCCGGATGCAACGCCGCCTCAAGGGCATCAAGCCCGACGTCGCCCTCGTGACCTGGACCACCAACGCCGGGCGGTTCGGCCACTTCCTGAGCATCCCCAGGAACATGCCTTCGCGCATGAACCTCCTGCTCGATGCCCCGGACCAGGAGTTCTGGCTCGACGAGACGAACCGGGGCACGACGATCGTCCCGGCGTTCGCCAACGCGTACATCTGGGCGACGACGAACCACCGCGTCGCCTTCAGCGAGCCCTACATCCTCAGCCACGGCAACCCGTACGGCAAGGACAGCTTCCCGCCGCACGAGATCTTCCGCCGGATGATGCTCGCCGTGACCTACGGCGCCATGCCGAGCATCGCCGTCGCCCAGCCGCCGAACCTCCGGCAAGGGCTCGACGACTGCCTCGACGAGCTGGCCCGTCGCAAGCCCTGGCTGACCCACAAGCGCCCCGAGCCCTGGGCGGCGCTCGTCATGAGCGACAACACCCGCAACTTCTACGGCCGGCAGCCGGGCCGCGTCGAGGAGCGCTACCTCGCCAACGTCCTCGGCGTCTTCCGCGTCGCGATCGAGGAGCACCTGCCCGTCACGGTCATCAACGACTGGAACCTGAACCCCGAGGACCTCTCGAAATACCGGGTTCTCATCCTGGCCAACACGGCCTGCCTCGACGCCGAGCAGGTCGCCGCCGTCGACCGGTTCGTCCGCGACGGCGGCGGCCTGGTCGCGAGCCTCGACGCCTCGCTCTTCGACGAGTTCGGCGACCCCCGCCCGAACTTCGCGCTGGCGGACGTCCTCGGCGTCGACCATCGCGGCCCCTTCGACCCGAAGGCCGGCCCGCGCGACCTCGACGAGAACTTCGCCAGGTCGATCCGCCCGGACTACTGGGAGAAGCGCAAGAACGTCTTTGACTTCAAGCAAGACACGTCTTCATTCCTCAATCAAGGCAAGATGGCGACCTACGTCGGCGCCAACAACGTCACGTTCAAGGGGCCCGCGGTCCGCGTCTCGCCCCGCGACGGCGACGCGAAGGTCGTGGGCACGTTGCGGGCGAAGTCCGGCGAAGGGCCGGCGATCCCCGGGGTGGTCGCGCGACGCCACGGCAAGGGTCGGGTCGTCTACTGCGCGGCGGGGTTCGACGCGGCGTATTATCTCTACGCCTATCCTTATCAAAGATTGTTACTGAATCACGCGATCCGCTGGGCCGCCCCCGACGCACCGCCGCTCGAGGTCCAGGCACCGATGTGCATCCATACGAGCCTCTTCCGCCAGTCGAAGGACGGCGCGGAGCGGCTGATCGTCCACCTCTTCAGCGACCTGGACACGACCGCCGACCACGCCTTCCCGAACGACGACGTCCCCTTGCGCGAGGAGGTCGTGCCGATCCACGACATCCGGCTCCGGTTCGACCCCCGCTATCGCCTCCGCCGCGTCCACCTCGAGCCCGAGGGCCGCGAGCTGGAGGCCGAGCGGAACGGGGCGGGGACCGTCGTCACCGTCCCGCGCCTCGATGTTCATACGATGGTCGTTGGAGAACTCGATGCCGGGTGATGGCTCAGAGTTCCGAAGCCGCCACGGCGAGCCCTTCGTCCTCGGCCGCCGGCTCGCCCGCCGCGACGGGCTGGCCGTGGTCGCGGGGGAGCCAGCAGGAGCAGGCGAGGCAACCGATCCCCAGGACGACCATCAGGAGGAAGACGTCGGCGATCGAGGCGCCGAGCGAGGCCTGGACCAGCCGCAACTGGTCGGCGGCGAGCCGGGAGTGGGTCTCGGGCCGCAGGGCCGCGGTCACGTCGATGCCGACCGTGCCCCGGGCGGCCAGCCGCCGGGAGAGCTCCCAGCCGAGCAAGGCCCCGAGCAGGCCGACGCCGAGGGCGCCGCCGATCGTCCGGGTGAACGTCACGGCGCCGGTGGCCACCCCGCGCTGGCCCCACTGCACCGAGTGCTGGACGGCCAGGATGTAGCTCAACGACGTCGGCCCCATCCCCAGGCCGATGATGACCATCCCCACGGCGAACAGCCACGCCGACGAGGCCGGATACCACGCCCCCGCCAGCAGCGCGAGCGTCCCCGCGGCGATCAGGCCCGAGCCGGCCACGCCCGCGAGCCGGAAGCCGTAGTGGAGCACGACCTTGGCCGCGACGACCACGCTCACCGCCCAGGCCAGGAACAGCGGCGTCAACGCCCGGCCTGCCAACGTCGCCGACCCGCCCCGGACTCCCTGGACGAACAGCGGCACGAAGGTATCCAGACCGAACAGGATGCCGCCGATCAGGCCGCTGCCGACGACCGCCGCCAGGATCGTCGGCCGGGCCATCAGGTCCATCGGCAGGATCGGGTCGGCCGCCCGGTGCTCGCGGCGGACGAACATGGCCAGCAGCACCAGGGCCCCGACGCCCAGCGCCGCGTTCGCCGCCAGGGGTTGATGCGGCCCGTTGAGGATGGTCAGCAGGAGGGCCGTCGTGCCGGCCGTCAGCAGGCCCGCCCCCGCCCAGTCGAGCGGCGGGACGGCCTTGTGGACGGCCGGCTCGTGGAAGAACTCGATCAGGATGAAGGCCGCCAGCGCCGCGAACGGGACGCTCACATAAAAGACCCAAGGCCAGTCGAGCCGGTCGGTGATCACCCCGCCGATGGCTGGCCCGGCGATGCTCGACAGGCCCCAGACGGCGCTGAACCAGCCCTGGACCCGGGCCCGTTCACGGAGGGTGAAGAGGTCGCCGAGCAGGGTCAGGACGATCGGCCCGACGGCCCCGGCGCCGAGGCCCTGGATGGTCCGCATGGCGATCAGCATCGGCATGCTGCGCGACGTGCCCGAGAGGATCGAGCCCAGGCTGAACAGCCCCAGGCCGAACAGGAGCACGCGCTTGCGCCCGAGCAGGTCGGCGAGCTTGCCGTACAACGGGGTGCTGACCGTCGCTGCCAGCAGGTAGGCCGAGATGACCCAGGGATAGATGTCGAACCCGTGCAGCTTGGCGATGATCGTCGGCATCGCCGTCGAGACGACCATCTGCTCCATCGCCGTGACGGTCATCGCCAGCAGGAGGGCCACCGTCACCATCGCCCGGCCCGGCACGCCGGCCCCGTCCTGCCCCTCGCCGTCCGCCTTGCCCGGCTCCATCGACCCTCCCCGATCAGGCCGCCATCCAATCAAGCAACGCGACGGCACCATCCCGCCGTCGCGTCATTCTATCCGCGGGGCCAAGGGGCGGGGACGATCGGCGGCCGGCCTCACTTGTCCTCGATCCAGAACGGCTGGCTGAAGGTGCCGTTCGCGGCGACGTCCCACGCCTCCACCCGGACCCAGCGCCGGCCTCGGAGGTTCGGGGCGAGGGTCACGGTCCGGCGGCCGAACGGGCCGGTGTCGGCCAGGTCGATCCGGTCGCGGTAGACCTGCCGGCCGTCGCCGGAGATGACCTCGACGAACCGCAACGGGAAGGTCCAATCCAGGTCGATCCGGACCTCGGCCCGGCCGTCGGCCGGCAGGGTCAATGTCGCTCCGCTCTCCTTGCCGGCGACTCGGATGTCGCGCAGCAGGACTTCGCCCGTCGTCGTGTGGAACCGGCCGCCGCGGAGGGCGTCGAGGATGGGTTGCCAGCCGTCGTCGAACCGGGGCAAGCGATCAAGCCGAAGGTAGTTGATATTCATATGACCGAAAAGCTCGTGGGTGTGGTCGAGCTTGAAGACGTCGACCTCGCCGACGAGCTGTTTGCGGGCGCCCCAGTTGGCCATGTCGTCGAGCAGGTCGAGCGACCGCTCGCCCAGCCGCTCGCGGGAGAGGTCGACGGGCATCGCCTTCCAGGCGGCGCCGAGCCAGACGTCAGACTTGAAGAAGTCTTCATCCCGGTAATGGTCCGGGGCCCAGCTCGACGCCTTGATCCTCGGGTGGGCCGTCCAGGCGAGGCCGTGCTCGCGCTCGAGAAGTTCGAGCATGTCGTCCCGGTTGCCGACGTGGTAGACGGTGCCGCGACCCGGGACCTCCTCGGCGAACGGCCGGCCCGGGGCGCGTCGCATGGTCCAGTGAACTGGCTTCGGGAAGAGGTCGAGCCAGTGGCCGGGATGGACGCCGGGCACGGCCGCGCGGGGGCCGAGGTGGACGTTGGCTTCCTCGCCGGGCAGGAGCAACAGCCGGTCGTCGGTGAGGCGACGGCACTCGTCGAACAGGGCGTCCAGCTCCTTGAGGCGCAACGGGCCGGGGTCCTGCGGGTGGCCCTGGCCGTGGAACTCTGCGAGGTGGACGACCTGGACGTTCATGTCCTTGAACATCTTCACGAAATCGGGCGTCGTGCGGGGCGTCCCCTTGGCCTTCTCGGCGAGCGCGGCCAGCGCGATCTCCATGTGCCAGTGGCTCGTGAAGGTGACGTGGCCCTGGAGGTCGGCGAAGCGGTCGCCGCGCGTGTAGCGGAGGGCCTCGGCGAGCGCCTTGTCGGCCTTCCCCTTCGCGAGCAGGTAGAAGACGCCGAGCCGTTGCTCGGTGCCCGGCGGGGCGTTGAACCAGGGGGCGAAGCTGCCGCCGCCGGCCTCGGACTGGCGGATGCCGAAGCCGGGCCCGTCCCCGCCGCCGCGATGGCCGGGGCCGTGCCAGACGGTCGCGAGGTTGTCCGTCATGTCTCTCGCGAAGAAGTATTGATGCGGCGGCGGGAAGCACGCGATCGCGCCCGCCTCCGACTCGACCGCGATCACCCGGTGCCGCACGGCCTCGGCGCGATCGGCGGCGTCGGCCTGCGCGTCGATGACGTGTTCACGATCCTCGGTGTCGTTCCACGCGACCCGACGCCAGCCCGGCTTCGCGGCGACGAGGCCCGCGTCGTACAGGAACGCGCAGTCCTTCTCCTGCGTCTGCACGACGGCCTCGACGTGGACCAGCCGCGCCCCGGCATAGAACGTGAATTGGAGCTCGCCGGCGAACGGCCCGGCGGTCAGGTCGCCGAGCGCGACGGTCGCGCGCCGGCCGACGCTCGAGACCTTCACGCGCCTCAAATCGAGCCTCGACCGATACGACCGATGCGGCCGCTTGGCGGGCGCGTCGAAGAACACGTTGAAGGCGCTCATCGACGGCGGCCGGCCCGGCGGCGCGACGCGGGTGCCGACGGTCACGTATGTGGCCGGATCGACGCCGGAGAGGATCGTCTTCGCAACGTCGGCCGTCTCACCGATGCCCATCGATTCGATCAAGGGCCGCCCGGGGCGGAGGTCGAGGACGAGCCGGCCGTGCTCGCCCTCGGCGACCGGCCAGGCGATCGCGAGGTGGTCGCCGTCGCGACGGATCGAGACGCCGCAATCGGCCTTGTAGCCGCCCAGGTCCACGGCGACCTCGTCGGCCGTCGCGGATGTCGCGGCGAGGATCGGGATCAGGAGGTTGAGGATGGCGCGTCGCATGAGTCGCTCCCCGAGGATGGGCCGGAATCCGGCGGTCGGACCCCGCCGAATGTCCGGCGTCGCGGGGGGGATGTCAAGCGGGCGTCGTGGTCAGAGCAGGGCCGTCGTCTCGGGATGGTCGTGCATGAGGTTGAAGTTCTGCACGGCGACGCCGGACGCTCCCTTCACGAGGTTGTCGAGGCAGGAGAGGACGACCACCATGCCGCGGACGACGCGGACGGTGATGTCGCAGAAGTTGGTGTGTGCCGAGTCCTTCGTCGCGGGCAGGTGGTTCACGACGCGGACGAACGGGCTGTCGGCGTAGAACGATCGGACGAGTTCGAGCAGGTCGTGCTCGACCGCCGGCCCCTTCGGTCGGGCGTAGATCGTGGCGAAGATACCGCGGTCCATCGGGATGAGGTGGGGCGTGAAGACGACCGAGACCGGCCCGCCGCCGACCTCGGAGAGGACCTGGTCGATCTCGGGCGTGTGCCGGTGCCGGCCGACCCCGTAGGCCGCGACGCTCTCGTTGCACTCCGCGAACAGGCTCGACAGCTTCGGCGACCGCCCCGCCCCCGACACCCCGCTCTTGGCGTCGATGACGATCCCCGCGCGCTCGATCACGTCGTGCGCGACCAGGGGCGCCAGGGCCAGGATGCTCGCCGACGTGTAGCAGCCGGGGTTGGCGATCAGGGACGCGGGGGGGATCTGTTCTCGGAACAGCTCGGGCAGGCCGTAGACCGCCTCGGCGAGCCCTTCGGGGTCGGTGTGGACATGTTCATACCAATCGGCGTAGGCCGACGGGTCCTTCAGGCGATAGTCGGCGCTGAGGTCGATGACCTTGACCCCGCGGTTCCTCAGCTCGGGCGTGACGGCGAGGCTCGCCGCGTGCGGCAAGGCGAGGAAGGCGACCCCCGCCTTCTCGGCGAGCCGGTCGGCGTCAAATGCCGTGCAGGCCAGGTCGATCCGGCCGCTGAGGCTCGGGTGCAAGGCGTCGAGCCTCGGCGCCTCGTCCTGCCGCGACGTCGCCAACGTGATCCTCGCCCCCGGGTGCCGCAAAAGGATGCGGATCAACTCCAACGCCGCATAGCCCGACGCCCCCACGATCGCCACGTCCGTCATCGCGCCTCCTCCTCTTCCCCCCTCTCCTCCCGGGAGAGGGCCGGGGTGAGGGTTTCCTTTGCATGCTCTTCGTCACCGAGCCGTCGACGCCAGAGCACCACTCCGAACACGACCCAGCACGCCCACGCCAGCGCCGAGACCGCCAACCCCTGCCAGACCGCCCGCCCTCGGTACGACAGACGCAGCGTCCAGTGGCCCGGTTCGGGCAGCCGGACCGCTTGCCAGCCGCCGAAGACCGTCTCGATGGGGGCCGGGCTCGAGCGCCCTTCGCCGCGCCACTCGGCCCGCCAATCGCCGTCGTCGAGCTGCGTGACGAGGACCCAGCACGGCCGATCGGCAACGACCGTCACCTCGAGATTCTCCGGATCGATCGTCGTGCAGGGCAGGGGGCTCGATCGGCGGATCCGCTCGACGGCGACGGTCTCGCTCTCCGTTCTCGGCAGGTCGCCGGGGGGCAGGAGCCAGGCGCGCGAGGTCGGCAGCCCCGGCCGCCAGAGGACGAATCGGGCGAGGTCCGGCCGGGTCGCGACCCACGCCGAGCCCCACATCCAGCCGGCGAGGGCGGGGTCGTCGACGACCTCGACACCCCGCACCTTGTGGTACTCGCGGCCGGTCGTGCGGGCGATCTGGACGTCGGCCCCCGCCGCGCGCAACGCCTGCGGCACTCCGTACGCGAGCCTCGGCTCGACCGGCGGCTGCTCGGCCCGCTTGGTCAGCTCGCGCAGGACCGGCAGGTCGAGCGTGCGGAAGTACTCGATCGGCGCCGCCCCCGCGACCATCGGCAGGTTGCCGATTGGCGCCACGACACGCGTCCCCCTCGGGGCGTTCGCCAGGCGCCCCAAGACTACGCTCTGTTCGGCCAGCGGTGCGATCGGCCCCGAGTCGATCAGGCGATGCCGGCCGAGGAGGCCCAGGTCGAGCGCCGTCGCGACGATCAGGCCCGTCCTGAACGCCTTGCCCCGCCGCGCGACCGAGGCGAGCGCCAGCAAGCCCACCAGGATCAAGGTGGTGTCACTTAACTCATGAGCATAAATGAAAAATCTCTGTTCGTGGAGCCGGATACCCGCCGTCGGGATCGGCCCGAGTTGCTCGCGCGCCTGCGCCATCTCGATACGGTCGTCGAGCAGGTCGCGCCCCGGCCCGCGGATCGGCCGCGCGCGGCGGGCCTCCTCCATGATGGCGCGGAACGGCAGGTCGTCGGGCCAGGGGGAGAGTCTCCGCGCCGACTCGAATGCCCTCGCAACAGCGGGCATGCCGGCCCCGTCGGTGCTGGCGAGGGCCAGCTCGAACAGGCCGAGCACCGCCAGGATCACCCCGATCGCCAGGCCCACGAACCGCGCCAGGGCCCGGCCCGGCCGCGGCCGGATCGCGATCGCGTCGAGCCCCTTCGCCGCCAGCATCGCCAGCGCCAGGCCCGAGGCCACCGACCACCGCGCCGGGCTCCGGAAGAAACTGAAGCCCGGCAAGCGGATCAGCCACGCGAAGCCGGGCAGGTACGGCCCGAGGCTGAGCAGCGTCGCGACCACCGCCAGGGCCGTCAACGCCCGCGTCGCCGGGTCGCGGCGGCGGCCGTGCAGGATCGCCACGACGGCCAGGAAGATCGGCACGAGCCCGAGATACGCCAGGTACTCCTCGGGCGACGTGTGGAACGGGTCCCACGCCACGGGCCGCCAGAGCTGCGAACGGTGGAAGAGCCCCGGCGCGACGTAGCCGATCAGGTGGAACGGCGTCGCGGCGAAGCCCGACAGGTACTCGAAGTCACGCTGATCCTCCGCCAGCCGTGCCAGCCGCGCCGTCGGCCACAGTTGCATCGCCGCGAGCGGCAGGACCGCCGCCAACGCCGCCAGCAAGGCCAGCAGGCCGCGCCGACGGTCCGCCCGCCCCTCGAAGCCGTGACAGATCCCGAGCACGACGAGCCCGACCTGCGTCTGGAAGGCGATCTGGAAGTGACCCGGCAAGGTCTGCAACGCCAGCACCGCTGCCAGCAGCCAGGCCGACCGCCCGCGGCGCTCGCCCCGCAACGTCGCCCAGCCGAGCCCCCAGGCCCAGGGCATCCAGCAGGCGGTCGTATACCCCCACTGATGCGCCAGGTGGATCAGGAAGAACCCCGAGCCCGACCACGCCCAGGCCCCCAGCGACGCCCCCCACGGCGACGCCCCCACCTTCCTCGCCAGCCAGTACGCCCCGAGCGCGCCCCAGATCGTGTGCGCGACCAGGCTCACCGTATAAGCCAGTTCGACCGGAAACATACGGTAGAGAAGCACATGCGGCGGGTAGAAGGCCCCCATCTGGCTCTCGCCCACCCCCGGGAACCCATACCCCCAGAGGTCATTCCAGAGCGGTAGCCTGCCCGACCTCAGTGCCCGGCCCATCACCGCCATCAGGCCGATCTGGAACTGCGTCACGTCCCCCCCGACCGGCATCTTCCCCCCGACGCCGATCGGCCAGAGCCACGCAAGGACACCCCCCACGAGCGCGCAGAGCGGCCACAACTCGGGGAGCGGCCTCGTCCTTCGCCTCGAATGAAATGGGATCATGGACCAAAACGTGGTGGGTTTGCCCCGAGAATCGGCTCGATCGTCCCGGCTTGTCCGACTTCGGTCATCGGACACGGTAAGAATTACAAAACGACCGGGATCGCGTCAGGTTTCTGGTGCGCCGCGGTCGCGGCCACGCGCTCGGTTCCGACGTCGAAACGACGATGCCCCCGAGGTTTCGGGCGAGCCCGTCCGGTTTCGCGACGCTGGGTCAGGCGCTTGGCACGCCGGGTGCTTTGGGATTGGTTCAAGTCGGCGAAGAGGATTGCCGACGCACGCGGTCCAAACTCAAGGAGGAGCATGCCATGTTGGTCCTGAGCAGGAAGCTCGGTCAGCGGTTCCAGGTCGGCCCCGAGGTGCGGATCACGATCGTGAAGATCGACCGGCACTCGGTCCGGATCGGCATCGAGGCGCCCGACGACGTGCAGGTCTACCGCGAGGAGATCCTCCCGTTCGAGTCGGGCGAGTCCCTCCCGGAGCCGTCGGCGCGGGCGGACGCGGCGTGAGCCCGGGCGTCGTCGCGGTCGGGGATGCGGATCCAGTGGTCGGTGTAGAGGACGTGCTGCCCGGTCTCGCGCCGTCGCATGTGGCAGTCGATGCAGCCCGACTTCGGCGCGACGGGGCAGCGCGGCGAGGCCGACGACCCGCCGGCGTGGCACTCCAGGCACTTGCCCTCGTAGAACGACGCCTCCGACTCGGGGCGGGCGTGGGGGTCGTGGCAGGTCGTGCACGAGAGACGCCCGCCGGCCCGGTTGTAGCACTTCGACTGCATCAGGCCGACGGGCTGGAACCGGATGATCTCGATGTTGTCCGGGCGGATCGTGTCGGCCGGCTCGGTGGCGGGGTGGCGGTGACACGCGCCGCAGCGGCGCA
Source organism: Isosphaeraceae bacterium (assembly GCA_035551935.1). Lineage (GTDB taxonomy): Bacteria > Planctomycetota > Planctomycetia > Isosphaerales > Isosphaeraceae > DASZMJ01. The sequence goes on along the minus strand of DASZMJ010000397.1, from coordinate 11,460 downwards.
ATTGCTCGTCGGCGGTGGTCCGCCCGGGGCCGAGGGGCATGACCAGCTCCTCGTCCGGGGCGTCGCGACGGGCGGCCTCGATGTGACGCCGGCCGGGGCCGTGGCAGCGCTCGCAACTGACGTTGGGCATGAGGTCGTCGAGGTCGAGCCGGTCGCGGTCGCGCCGCGAGGTCAGGGTGCAGTGGCATCGGAAGCATTTCAAGGTATCGGTGACGCCGACGACCCGACCGACCGGCGTGACCTCCGGCCCCGGCGACTCGGCGACGGTGTGGCCGGGCGTCAGGTCGAGCCGTTTGGGGTGGGCGTAGTAGGTCATCCGGTGCTCGAGCGCGCGAGGACGGTGCGGGTCGCGGTCGGTGAGCGTCAGGAACGACGTCGCGTGGTAGCCCGAGCCGAACGCCAGCTCGATGACGAACCGCTCGTGCTCCTTCTTCCCCGATTCGGCCCGATCGGCGGCCAGCTCGCCGTCCCGGGATGAGTACGACCAGGTGACGCCCGGCTTCTCGGGGTCGGCGATGGTCTGGCCATCCATCCAGCGGGCCAGCTCCGTGCGCCGCGCGGCGGGGCGGAACGTCCTGTTGTGGCCGTGCCTCGCGAACGTCGCCGCCTCGCCCGGATGGCACTCCCGGCACGACGCGGCACCGACGTAGAGCGAAAGCGTCGGATCGGCCGGCGCGGCCTGGCCCGATCGCGGCGGCGTCGACCGCGTCGACCACCAGAGCAGCCCGCCGATCAGGCCGACGGCCGCGACCCCGACGACGGCCAGGTCTCGCGCGGCCCTCCTCGCTCGCGTCTCGTCCCCGGTTGCTTTCAACGAACCACCCCCGCGCCCACCGCCCGTATCCCCACCATTATGAGGCCGAGGAGCCGGGGCTGTCGAGCAGGGCGGGGGGAAGAGGGGTTCACCACGAAGGCATAAAGGGCACAAAGGAAGAATAATGAATTGTCTATTTTTAATGGTTTTTCCTTTGTGCCCTTTGTGCCTTCGTGGTGAACCCCTCTTCCCTCACGATCGCCCTCGCCACCCTCATCCTCACCCCCTTCGCGACCGGCCTGCCCAGGCCCGGTGCGTCGAGGATCGAGCGATCCCTGAAGAGCAGGGCCAGGAGGATCGCGGCGGCGGGGTCGGTCGCGGCGGCGCGGCGGAGCTCGGCGGCGGCGTGGTCGCGGGCGGAGGGGTCGGACGACCCGAGCCACCAGGCGCCGAGCTCGGTGCGGGCGCGGGGATCGAGTGGATCGGCCGCGAGGGCGTCGTCGAGCAGGCGGCGGGCCTCGGCGCGGGCCGAGGGGAGGACGCGGAGCCAGCGGGCGCGGAGCAGGGGAGGCGTGCCCCCGAAGCGCTCGCGGAGGGCCAGGCGGGATCGGATCGACTCGGCGAGCTCGGCCGCCTCCTGGCTGCCGGCGAGCATTTCATTGAATCGTCGCATCGGCTCCGGGCCCAACGCGCGGCCGTCGTCGAGGGCGTCGATGGCGGCGTCGAGGTCGCCGGCCTGCAACGAGGCCACCACGAGCCGGCGCTCCGCGAACGCCCAGCGCTCCTCCGCCGGGATCGGCGTCGGCCTCCAGGCCAGCACCGCGGCGGGGAGGCCGAGCAGGAGGACACGCGCGACGAGCCCGCGCCGGCGCCGCTCGCGGACGAGCCACGCCAGGTCCGCGATCCCTCCCGCCGCGAGCAACGCCAGGCCCGGGACCCAGGGGATGCGATACCGCCCGACGACGAAGAAGGCCGCGGTCGAGGCGAGCCCCGCCGCGGTCGAGAGGACCAGGAACCACCAGAACGCCGACCGCCGCGCCTTCGGCCGCGCCAGGCCGATCGCGGCCAGCGGGAGCAGCCAGCCGAATCGGACCGAGGCCAGGTCGATCGCCGGCGCCGCGACGAGGCGGGTCAGGTCGATGTTGTGGTTGTCGCCGATCTCGAAGTCATTGAGGAGCAGGACGAACTTCTTCCCGAGCAATCGCATTGACGCTCCCGGCGCGTCGCGCCAGCGCTTCAGGCCCTCGACCATCCAGAAGCGCGAGACCTCGCCGTAGCTGAGGTGCCGGCCGGCGCGGCGCTCGGCCTCGGCGGCGTAGTCGTCGGCCTCGCGGAATGGGTGGGCGACGACGAACTCGGGCGCGTTGATGAGTCCCGTCGCCTCCGGCCCGTTGCCGATGTAGAAGTTCGCCCCGGCCTGCCACGTCGTCACGATCAGCTCGGGAGGCTTGGAGAGATGGGCATTGATCGCCACGACCGGCGCGAGCGCCAGCGCGAATCCCGCGGCGAATCCCAACGCCGGCCGCCGGCTCCCGATCGCGAGGCACCAGATCACCCCCAGCGGGCCGACCAGCAGCGCATTCGATCTCAACAGCGCCAGCGCCCCCCACGACAGCCCCGCCAGCACCGCCGGCCACGCCGCGCGCGGCCGGGCGGCGACATCGGCCGTGAGCGCGAGCGCCAGGGCCGCGACCAGGGCGCCGAGCCCTTCTTTCTCGAGGAGCATGTCGGTGAAGACGAACGGCCCGTACAACGCCGCGAGGGTCGCCGCGACGACCCCCTCGGCCTTGCCCAGCCCCCGCCGACCGGCCCGGAGAATGAGCAAGGGCGTGATCGACCCGAGCGTCGCCAGCGCCAGCCGCAGGGCGGGCAGGCCGGTCCCGACCGCCGCCATGATCGCGGCGAGCAGGTAGGGGTAGAGCGGGTCCTGGTAGAACGGCCGATCGGGCAGCCAGCGCCCGCCGAGGATCTCGCGCCCGCGCTCCCAGTACGCCTCCTCGTCGATCCAGGCCATCCGGCCGAGCGGGTGCCCGCCGAACTGCCACGCCGCGACGACCCGGAGCGCCAGGCCGATCAGGCCGATCCCGAGCATCCAACCGATCTCGTGGCCGCGCCCGGGGCCCTTCGATCGGGTCTCATCGCTCGGAGCGCCCAAGGTCGTGGCCCGGCGGGTCGGAGGGGAGGCGTCGACGCCCTCCGGATCTTATCGCCGGGCCTCGGGGCCGAACAGGCGCACGCGGCCGGCTGCGATCCGTTTCGGTTTCACGAGTGGTGTGGCGTCGACTTCTCGGGGTGGCCCCGCAGGTGGTGTGCGGAGGCCGCCGACGGCTGGCCGCGGCGGAGTCGGGGGTTGAGGACCTCGAGGACGTCGGGCTTGGGGACGAACAGGCGCGACATGCAGGTCGGGCACTTGCTGTAACGGCCGGCATGCCGCGACTCGGCGCGGAGGCGTGCCCCGCAGGCGCAATGGAAGGTGATGGACATGGGTGATCGCCGAGGAAAGGCGCGGAGGTCGATCTGCCCCAAGCATACGACACGATCGCGCGCCCGGCCGGGCGATCAGGGCTTTGATGTTGGCTCGGCCGGTCGACTGGCCGGCGTGTCCTTGGGTTCCTTCTTCGCGGCCCCGTCCTCGCCCCTGGCGGCGGCATTGCCGCGGGCGAAGGCGCGGAGCTCCTCGGCGGTGACGAAGCCGTCCTTGTCGGCGTCGAGGCGTTGGAACATCGCGGGCCGGCCGGTGAACTCGTCACGGCTGACCTTGCCGTCGCCGTCCTTGTCCATCGCCTTGAAGCGCGGGCCGAGCGTCCCCGGGGCAGGTCGGGGGGGTGGGCCGGCCGGATTGGCGGGGCCGGGGAGGCCCTTGGCGACCTCCTCGCGGGTGACGAAGCCGTCCTTGTCGGCATCCAGGCGGTCGAAGAGGGGCGCGGGCCCCTGGAACTCGGCGCGGCTGAGCTTGCCGTCGCCGTCCTTGTCCATCGCCGGGAATCGCTGCTTCAGGCCGACTCCGGCGAACCTGCGCACCCGCTCGCCAAGGGCCCGCAGCTCCTGGACCTGGAGCTTGCCGTCCTTGTTGGCATCGCCGTGCTTCAGGAGGGTCCGGAACGCGGCCCGGCCGTCCTCGGGGACCTCGCTCTCCTCGATCACGGTATCTTGATTCGTGTCCAGCTTCATCAACGAATCCCGCAGCCGCGCCAGGTTCGGTGCCTGTCCCCGGGCCGGCACGACGATCAGCAACGCGAGGCCGACCGCCAGGACGATCGGGATGATTCGACCGGAACGAGTCATCGAGGGCCCTCCTCAACTTCGTCGCCGCGACCTTTCCCCACCAGAATAGAATCCCGGTGCGGCCCGGAAGTGTCGCGCCAGGTCCCGCGGCCTCACGACCCGGGCTTCGGCGGGAGGAGCCGGGCGAGCGTGGCGAGGAGGCGTTCAAGCTCGATCGGCTTCGAGAGGATACCGGCGATGCCGAGCGTGTCGGCGTGCTCGAGGCGCTCGTCGGAGACGTCGCCCGAGAGGACGACCACGGGCATGCTCGCCAACCCGGGACGCTCGCGGATCCGTCGGAGCAGCTCCAGGCCATCCATGCCGGGGAGCATCAGGTCGAGCAGGGCGAGGGAGGGGCGGGTCGAGTCGAGCAGTTCGAGGGCCTCGGCGCCGTTGGCGGCGGTGACGACGGTGTGGCCGGCGCGGCCGAGCAGGCGGGCGAGGGCCTGGCGGCTGATCTGGTCGTCCTCGACGATCAGGATCGGCTCCGGCTGCACCGGCGCGGGGGGCGGTTCGGGCCCGGCGGCCGGGGCGGGCGCGGCGACGGCGGGCAGGTGATCCGGGGGGAAGAGCACGACGAACGTGCTGCCGGCGCCCGGGACGCTCTCCAGGACGAGCCAACCGCCGACCGACTCGACGAGCCGACGGCAGATCGCCAGGCCCAGGCCCGTCCCCTTGGAGCGGTCGCGCTCGGGGTTGCGGAGCTGCGCGAACTCGTCGAAGATCCGCTCGCGCTGGTCGTCGGGGATGCCCGGCCCGGTGTCGGCGACCGACAGCCGGAGCCAGCCCGAGGCGTCGGCCCCCGCCTCGACGGCGACGGAGCCGGCCTCGGTGAACTTGATCGCGTTGCCGACGAGGTTCGTCAGGACCCGGCCGAGCTTGACCCGGTCGGCGCGGACGACGCGGCCGGGTCGGTCGACCCGCCAGGAGAACGCCAGGCCCTTGGCCCTGGCCGTCGGCTCGAGCGGGCCGAGCGTCGCCGCCAGCCACTCCTCGAGCGCGAAGTCCTCGGCATGAAAGCGGAGCTGGCCGGAGTCGAACCGGGTCAGGTCGAGCAAATCATTGAGCAGCTCGACGAGGTTGGCCGAGGCGTGGCGGAGGTCGGCCACCAGGCGACTCAGCTCGCGGTCGGCCCCTTCGCGGTCGCCGACGAGGTGGCCGAGCAGATCGACCTGGAGGCTCAGGGCGTTGACCGGCGTGCGGAGGTCGTGGCTGACGGCCGAGAGGAACTGGGTCTTGCGACTCGAGGCCTGCTCGGCCGCGTCGCGCGAGCGCTGCAGCTCGTCCTCGGCGCGGGCGCGGTCGGTCGCGTCGACGATCAAGGCCAGCGCCCCGAGGCTCCGGCCCGAGCGCTCCGGCGGCAAGGGCTGGAATTGCCAGTCGTAGATCCGGGGCCGGCCGGGGGCGTCGGTCGGGTCGGCCCAGGCGACCCCCGGCTCGACGTGCGGCAGGCGTTCGTCCACGCACCGGCGGACCGCGGCCCCGAGCCCGGGGGCCCGCGCGAAGAGGGCGTCGCACGAGGCCCCGAGCACCTCGCCGCGGGGCCGTCCCAGGATGCGACGGGCCGGGCCGTTGGCGGCGCGGCAGGTGCAGTCGGCGTCGAAGTAGGCCACGCCGACGGGGAGATGGTCCAGCAACGCCTTGAACTGCGCGGCACGCTCGGCGCGCTCGTCCTGGAGCAGCGCGCGGTGCTCGCTCGGGGGCTGCTCGGCGTCGCCCAACGCCCCGGCCACGAGCCCCGCCAGCGCCGTCATCGCGTCGAGCCCCTCGGCCGCGACCGTCGCGCCGGTGAGGACCTCGAGCACGCCCAGCGACGCCCCGCCGAGCCGGAGCGGCAGCGCGACCAGCGCGACGATCCCCGAGCGGGCGAGCCACGACGGGTCGTGGCCGGAGTCGGCCCCGAGTTCGGAGCGGGTCACGACCGCCGCGAGGCGGAGGGCCTCGGCGACCGGCCCGGGGTCGCTCGCCGGGTCGAGCCGGTCGCGGGGAGGTGCCGTCGTCGCCGCCCGGCCCCCCCAGGCGCGGGCCAGCAACTGGCCCGACTCGGGGTCGAGGGACCAGGCCCGCGCGAAGGTCGCGCCGAAGTCGGTCGTCAGCGACTCGATGGCCAGGGCGAGGACCTGCCCCGGGTCGTGTCGCGCGCCGAGCCGAGCCGCCAGGCGGCCGAGCGCGGCCAGCCGCGACTCGAGGATGATGGTCTCGGCCGCGTCGCGCAGGGCCGTGACGTAGAGCCCGACGCCGTCGCCGTTGCCGACTTCCGAGTGCAGCCACTCGACGTGCAACCGGCTGCCGTCGGGGCGGCAGACCGGCAGCCGCGTCGGCCCGGTGATCGACCTCGGGTCACGCCCCTGGCGATGCTCCTCGGGCCAGAGGCTGGCCAGCTCCCGGCCGAGCAGGGCCGCGAGGTCGTAGCCCAGGAGCCGCTCGGCCGCCGGGTTGGCGTGGCGGATCAGGCACGAGCCGTCGGACGCGAGCAGGGCGACCGCGAGGGCGTCGATCAATCGGCGAACATCGTCCTCGATCCGCACGACAGTCCGCCAGCGGCCTGGCCCTCGTAACCCCGGCGCACCCCGACCCGAAGTCTCCGAACCGAATCGGTGCTGGATGCGAAATCAACTTGGACGCGGGGAGGACTCTACTGCAATCGCCGGGCCGCCGTCAGAACTCGCCCAGGCTCGACGCCGGTTTCGGGGCCGGCGCCGGCGGCCGGCCGGCCTCGACGGCGCGGACGATGACCTCGGCGGCGATGGTCAGGCCGAGCCCCTCGGAGTCGAGCACGAGGTCGTAGTTGTGCGGGTCGTCGGGGTCCCGCCGGTACATCGTCCGGACGAACTTGCGGCGGCGGCGGTCGAGCTCGCGGGCCGCCCGCCGCGCCGTGCGGACCGAGACGCCCATCCGCTCGGCCATCCGCTGTGCCCGGGCCTTCGGCGGCGCGATGACCCGGACCGCCAGGGTCGACTCGCGGGGCAGGAGGAACTCCGCGCCCCGGCCGACGATCACCGACTCGTCCGCCTGGCCGATCGCCTCGACGAGCTTGGCGAGGTGGTCGAGGTACGCCTCCAGGGGGGCGTAGTATTCCTCGCGGAGCGGCAAGATCCAGTCCTGGATCACGCTCGGCGAGAGCTCGTCGAGGGCGCGGACCTCGTCGGTGGGCACGCCCATGCGCTGCGCGATCGCCTCGAGCAGCTCGTGGTCGTAGACCTTCCAGCCGAGCCGCGTGCCGACGAGCCGGCCGAGCGTGCCGCCGCCGGCGCCGGCCTCGCGGCTGATGCAGATGTTGCGGAAGCGGGCCACGGGCTCGATCGGCGTGTCGTCGGCGACGCGTCCCGCCGGCCGGCCGCCGAGCCAGCGCGCCAGCAGGGCCTGCCAGCCCCGGGGTCGTCCCTGGCCCGGGCCACGGCCCCGATCGGGGACCCCGGTCGTCGGCGTTGCCTCGGGCATGGCCATGCGCAGCCCCCGCGCGGCCCGCCAAATCCCCACGACTCGGGCCGGGCCCCATTCCAGTCTAAGTCCCCCGTTGTCGAAAGGAAAGCCGCACCTCGGCCCCCCGCGCCGGCCTGTAAGCCTTACAACTCGGCCGGCGGTACGGGCGTCGGCCCGCTTCCTCGGCGTTTTTCCTAAAGTCCGGGAGGTTGCGCGCTTCCGCCCCGCGTCGCGAGCCAGATCCTCTTCCTGGTACGCCCTTTGCCTTGCCCCCTCGCCGCCAACGACACTAGGATCGATCCACTCCGGGACAGGAAGGCCCACCCAATGAGGGACCGCCAGACCACGCTCTTGTGGATGAAGGACCTGCTCGAGCACCTCCACACCTGTCATGAGCAACTCCAGTGGGCCCACGGCGGCCCCGCCGAGTCGTTCCTGACCGACGCCATGCTCGTCGACCTCACCGAATGCCGCCGCCTCTGCGAGCAGCTCCGCTCCCGCCCGCCGAAGCTCGCGCTCCAGCCCTCGCTGCGTTGAGGACCCCATCTCACCCCCCGTCTCTCCGATCGGGAGGGGATCGAACATGACGACAACCCGCCTCGATCCGCCGCCGACCGACCCGACGCCGATCTTCGAGCACTTCCGCGGCCACCTGGCGACCGAGCTGCTGACGGCCGCCGTCGCGCACCTGGACGTCTTCGGCCGGCTCGCGACGGGGCCGGTCGCTTTCGAAGACCTGCGGGACGCGCTCGGCCTGGCCGAGCGGCCGGCGGTCGTCCTGATGACGGCCTTGCGGGCGATGGGCCTGGTCGTCGAGGCCGACGGTCGGCTCGCGATGTCGGAGCTGGCCCGGAACCACCTGACGCCGGGCGGGCCGTTCGACGTGAGCGGCTACGTCGGCCTGGCGTCGCAGTCGCCGGGCGTGCTGGCGATGGTCGAACGCTTGCGGACCGACCGTCCCGCCGGGGCGGAGCCGTCGGGGGCCGGGGCGGCGTTCATCTATCGCGAGGGGCTCCCCTCGGCCATGGAGCGCGAGGCGTCGGCAAGGTCGTTGACGCTCGCCCTCGCCGGCCGGGCCCGGAACGTGGCGCCGGTCCTGGCCGATCGGGTCCGGCTCGACGGGGCGAAGCTCCTGGTCGACGTCGGCGGCGGCACGGGCCTCTACGCCATCGCCTTCCTCCAGCGGAACCCGGCCTTGCGAGCCATCGTCTGGGACCGGCCCGAGGTCCTCAAGGTCGCCGCGGAGCTGGCCGGGGCCCACGGCGTCGCGGATCGCCTCGAGTGTCGCGCCGGCGACATGTTCGCCGACCCGGTGCCCGACGGGGCCGACGTCGTCCTGCTCTCCAACGTCCTCCACGATTGGGACGTGCCCGCCTGCCGCGCCCTGGTCGGCCGTTGTGCCGCGGCGCTGGGGCAGGGGGGGCGGATCTTGATCCACGACGTCTTCCTCGACGACGACCACGACGGCCCCTTGCCGGTGGCGTTGTACTCGGCCGCCCTGTTCGCCCTGACCGAAGGCCGCGCCTACAGCGCGGCCGAATACCGAGGCTGGCTGGCCGAGGCCGGTTTCGAGGCCGGGCCGATCGCGCCGACGCTGGTCCATTGCGGGGCCCTGGAAGGCGTGAGGGCCGATTGACGTGGCCACTTTTGCTCTAGCCAGTCCGGCCCGCTTCGGTTAGCCTCGATGCCCGTCGAATTCGGCCCGACGGCGGGCCCGCGCGCCCGCCGCTTCCCTCACGATCGCGTCCCGATCGCCTGCTAGACCCGGGGGTATCGCGTCCGCCATGATGATCAAGGCCAACGACATCCGCCGCGGGATGGTCGTCACGATCGACGGGGTCAACTTCGTCGTGGTCGACTTCGCCCACCACACCCCCGGCAACCTCCGCGCGATGGTCCAGACCAAGCTGCGGAACATGAACACCGGCGTGATCATCGACAAGCGCCTCCGCTCGGTCGACCAGATCGAGGTGCCGTTCGTCGAGACCAAGGAGTATGAATACCTGTACTCCGCCGGTGACGAACACGTGTTCATGGATACCGAGACTTACGACCAGCTCAACTTCGCGCCCGAGATCCTCGGCACGGCGATGCAGTACCTCTTGCCGAACATCCGGGTGATGGTCAAGTACGTCGACAACAAGCCCGTCTCGATCGAGGTCCCCGCGTCGATGGACCTGGTGGTGACGGAGACGCCCCCCTCGATCAAGGGGGCGACGGCGACGAACCAGTACAAGGAGGCGGTGCTCGAGACCGGCCTCCGCGTCCAGGTCCCGCCGTTCGTCGGCCCCGGCGAGAAGATCCGGATCGACACCCGGACCGGCGAGTACATCGAGCGCGTCAAGTAGGCCGAGGTCGCGCCCGCGGGACCTTCGAGGTGCAACCCCATGCGTCATGCCACGTCGTCGCGTCGAGGCTTCACCCTGATCGAACTGCTGGTGGTCATCGCGATCATCGGCATCCTGATCGCGCTGTTGCTGCCCGCGGTCCAGCAGGCGCGCGAGGCGGCGCGGCGGACGCAGTGCGTCAACAACCTCAAGCAGCTCGGCATCGCCTTGCATAACTACGAGAACTCCCGCGGCGTCTTCCCGCCGGGCTACGTCTCGAACTTCGACCGCAACGGCGACGACACCGGCCAGGGCTGGGGCTGGGCGGCGATGCTGCTGCCGCAGTTGGAGCAGGCCCCGGCCTACGCATCGATCAACTTCGACCTGAACATCGAGGTGCCCGACAACGCGACCGCGCGGCTGGCGACGTTCGCGACGTTCCTCTGCGCCTCCGACACGGTCCAGCCGTCGTGGACCGCCGCCGCGGGCATCCAGGCCGGCGGGGCGCCGCTCAACCCGATCTGCCAGGTGGCGCCGTCGAACTACATCGGCATGTTCGGTGTCGGCGAGCCGGGCGTCAACGGCAACGGGATGTTCTTCCGCAATAGCAAGGTCGGCGTCCGCGACATCCGGGACGGCACCTCGCAGACGATCGCGGTGGGGGAGCGGTCGCACCTGATGGGGGACGCGACCTGGAACGGCGTCGTCGCCGGGGCGATCCTCGTGCCGCCGCCGGGCGACACCGACGGCGTCGCCTCGACCTCCGAGCCCGAGGTCGGCGCCGGCATGGCCCTGGGTCACGCCGGCGAGGGGTTCGGCCCCGGCGATCGCTTCGGCGACGTGAACATGTTCCACAGCCTCCACCCCGGCGGCGTCAACTTCCTGTTCGCCGACGGCCACGTCGCGTTCCTCAAGACCACGATGGACTACAAGACCTACCTGGCCCTCTCGACCCGGGCCGGCGGCGAGGTCGTCTCGGCCGCCGCCTATTGACGAGGATCGACGCCCATGCGGCCCCGCGCCCTGTTGCCGATGGCCCTGCTCCTGCTGGCCTCCTGCGGGTCCGAGGAGGCCCGCGAGCGCAAGACCCCGGTCCCGCTCGATCAGGTCCCGGCGGCCGTGATGAAGGCCGCCAAGGCCAAGTTGCCGGGCTACACCTTCGACCGCTCGTACAAGATCCAGGTCGACGGCCGCGACGCCTTCGAGGTCCGCGGCAAGAACGCGCAGGGCGAGATCCACGAGGTCGAGGTCGCCCCCGACGGCACCGTCCTGCTGACCGAGTGACCCCAGGTCCGAGGGCGCCCACGGCGGTCGGGCGGCGGGGGACGTCACGGGCCGCGGCCTCCGGCCACCCGACGGCCGCGGCCGGCCTCGAACCCCGTCGCGCACCCCGGACGCCGCCGACCCCTTCAGATCGGCCTTCATTGATGGGAACGGGCGATTCGAGGCCCGAAACCGGGCCTCAGAACCGCCGCGGCGGGGCGATCGGCGTCGTCGGCGCCACGCCGACGACGACCGAGGACGCCGGCCGGGGCGTCGCGGGCGAGGGTATCTCATCCAAAACCAGGACGTAGTCGTAAGTTGCATCATCCTTCGGTTCGTTCCGCGCCGGCGCTTCCGGGGCCGGCGGGGTCTCGACCGGGGGCGTCCACGCGGGCTCGTTCTCGCTGCTGGAGAGGATGCGACCGTACA
>DASZMJ010000396.1:0-1501 GCA_035551935.1 Isosphaeraceae bacterium | reverse complement strand
CAGCCCGCCGGAGAAGAGCGCGTCGAAGTTCGCCACGCCCGTCCCGAAGACATCGCCGGCCGTCCCGCCCGTGCGGTCGTAGACCGCGAAGTCGATCGTGCCGCCCACGCCGGGGGCGGGATTCGTCACGTGAGGCTGGGTGTTCCCCGCCTCCCCCGCGACGAAGTCGGCGCCCGCCGGAGCCGCCGCGGCCAGGGTCAGCGTCGCGAACAGCGCGGCCCGCATCGTCGTCGATCTCATGGTCCACCGTCCGTGGCGAGGGCCCGACGAATCAATAATAATGCATAAAATGGTTCTTCGGCGCGAGCAGCTTACGATGGGCTGCATGTTATGTCAAGGTCGAGATGGCAAGGCCGCGGATCTTTCCCAGGGGACGCAAAACGCCCGTCTTACGCGGCCTCTCGGCCAAAAAATGTCCGGTTTCCTCCCCTTTTCGGCCATCTCTGTTAGTAAGATGCTTTTGCGAGGAGCATCTCGATTCGATTCGTGGTTGCAACCCAGGGAGGCCACCATGGCGAGCGAGTCGTTCTCGAAGTGGGTCGGGCTGCCGGGGAGCGAGAAGGCCCCGGCGCCGGGCGCGAGCGTCGGCGAGCCGACGCCGGCCGATGAGACGTTCCAGGTCTCGATCCGCGTCCGCCGCCGGACGCCGCTGCCCCCGGGCCCGCCGAAGCCGGGGCGGCACATGTCGCACGCCGAATACGCCGCCAAGCACGGGGCCGACCCCGCCGACGTCAAGGTCGTCGAGGGGTTCGCCAAGCACTTCGGCCTGACGGTCGCGTCGGTCCTGCCGGCCGAGCGGACGGTCATCCTCGAGGGGACCACCGCCGCGTTCTCGAAGGCGTTCCGGGTCGAGCTGCGGACGCATCGCCTGCGCGACGAGACGTGGTATCGCGGGCGCCAGGGCACGATCTCGATCCCCGATGAGCTGAAGGGGATCGTCGTGGGCGTCTTCGGGCTCGACAACCGCCAGGTCGTCTGGCCGATGTTCCGCTCCGGCCCGATCCGCCGCCCGGCCGCCGCCGCGGGCATGAAGGCCGACGCCAAGGCGACCCCGGCCGCCGCGTTCCAGACGCCGGGCACCGTCACCTCGTTCTTCCCGAACGAGCTGGCCGCGATGTACAACTTCCCCGACGGCACCGACGGCACGGGCCAGACCGTCGGCATCGTCGAGCTCGGCGGCGGATTCCGCCAGCAGGACCTCGACGCCTACTTCAAGAAGGCCGGGGTCGACAACCCGCCGTCGATCTCGGTGGCCAAGGTCCCCGGCGGCGCCACCAACAAGCCGGGGCCGGACGACCCCGACATGCCCGACGTCGAGGTCCTGCTCGATATGGAGGTCGTCGGCTCGGCCGCGCCGGGGGCGAAGATGGTCATGTATTTCATCAAGGACGGGTCGGACGAGCAGTGCCTGCTCGGGGTGACCACGGCCATCCACGACCCCTACGCGAAGAACACGATCCTCTCGCTGAGCTGGGGCGGCCCCGAGTTCGAGCCCGGCTCG
>DASZMJ010000395.1:0-1780 GCA_035551935.1 Isosphaeraceae bacterium | reverse complement strand
CTTCGGCCCCGTGCCGGTTGGGGACGACGTCGCCTTTCAACGCAATTAGGTCAAGCTTCGAGGCTGTTTTTCGCCATAATTTGACGAAGTTTGACAGGTTTGAGGCGGCGGCGAACAAAACCCGCCCCATTTCGAGTACATTAAGGTACTTTTGATTTCTTCCGGCAACGCGCGGCTGGTCAGTCGGCTGCGACCCGGAACGGACTGTCCGCCCGGAACGCCGGGCGGTGGGGCGTATCGGCGACGCGGCGGGTCATGGCGGTGACGAGGTCCACGAGGTCCGCCGCCGCCTCGCGGTCCACCGGCTGGGCGAGGTCGTCCTGCGGGCTGTGGTAGCGCTGGGAGAGCCAGTCGCGGATCATCTTCTCCTGCGGCGTGCCGGCGGGGGCGCCGAAGCGGAAGGCGACCGCGGGGACGCCGACCTGGACGAAGCTGTAGAGGTCGGTGCGGGTGAAGGCGTTGCGGTTGGGATAGGGGTCGGCGACGACCTCGATCCCCTTGGGCGCGGCGACGGCGCGGGCGTCGTCGGCGAGGCTGCTTTCGGCCAGGCCGTAGAGGACGAGGGTCTTCAGCGGGAACAGCGGCAGGGGCATGTCGAAGTTGAGGTCCGCCACGATCGAACCCTTGGACACGGTCGGGTGGTGGGCGAAATAGCGCGATCCCAGCAGCCCCTGCTCTTCGGCGGTGACGATGACGAAGAGGATCGAGCGACGCGGCTTCGTCGGCGCGGCGGCAAGTTGGCGGGCGACCTCGAGCACCGAGGCTACGCCCGAGGCGTCGTCCATCGCCCCGCGATACATGCTCTGGCCGGCGATCGGCTCGCCGACGCCCAGGTGGTCGAGATGGGCGGAGAGGACGACGTATTGGGCGCGAAGGGACGGGTCAGAGCCCTGCAGCCTGGCGATCAGGTTGGGCGAGACGATGTGGTCGACCTTGGTCGCCACGTGGGCGCGGATCCGCGTCGCCAGGTCGAACCCCTTCAGGCGATGGCCGGCGTTCGCCTCGGCGATGATCTGCGCGAGGGTGTGGCCGGAGCCGGCGAAGAGGACCTCGGCGTGGGCGGGATTGAACGAGGCCGAGAAGATCGGCGCCTTGGACTCGCGCAGGGAGACGTCCGCGAGGGCCATGGATGGGCGGCCCATGAACTTCATCTGCCGCGACCAGCCGAAATCCATCGCGCTGGGCAGAGGGATGGAGATCACGCCGACCGCCCCGGCGCGGGCGAGCGCGCGATAGAAGATGTCGTTGTGCGCGTGGGCCTTGAGGTTCCCGGAGAGGTCCGAGGGACCGCCGCCGATGATCACAGCGACCTTGCCCTGGAGGTCGAGGCCGGCGAACTCGTCATAGCCGGCCTGGGGCAGGTGAAGGCCGTAGCCGAGGAACACCAGGGGCGCGTCGACGTCGGCGAGCTGGGGCTGACGGCCGAAGATCACCTCTTCGCCGACCTGGAGCGGATGGGCGCCTGCGGGGCCGGTCAGGGTCGCGCTCGACTGGCCCGGGAGGACGGTCTGGACGTCGAAGGCGACGCTCTGGCGATAGCCGTCGACGCCGGCGGGCTGCAGGCCGAGCTGGCGGAACTGGCCCTCGACGTAGCGGGCGGCGGACTCGAAGCCGGGCGTGCCGGGGAACCGGCCGGCGGTCTCGTCGGCGGCGAGCACCTCGATGTGCCGCCACCAGCGGGCGCCCTCGTCGGGGGTCGCCGCGTGGGCGAGGGGGGCGAGGGTGAGGGTGAGGGTGAGGGCCGTAGTGATGGCGGCGAGTCGGTTCATGGTGGGGCCCT
>DASZMJ010000394.1:0-7512 GCA_035551935.1 Isosphaeraceae bacterium | reverse complement strand
CCCGCGCGGCCGGCGACGATCGCGATGCCGGTCGCGAAGCCGGCCCCCGCGGCGCCGGCCCCCGCGGCCGGCAACCGTCGCCAGCGTCGCGCGCAGCGGGCGCTGGCCCGCCGCCGCGGCTGAGGCCGGCGCCGTCCCCGGCTCTTTGACAAGTCGGCGTGGATCGGTCGCCCCCTCGGCGTCCGTCGTGCGCGCCGAGATCCGGGGGGGAGAGGATCATTTGTCCAGAAAAGCGCCAGGTTCTGTACAGATGGATAAAATACATCGATAAACATCAAAATGTTTGAATGGAATTGGCTCGTCCCCGGGTCGGCGCGCGAAAACGAACCCAACGGCCGCCCCCGCGGTGGGGGAGGGCCTCGGCGTCGCCGACGGTGCGACCCTCCCGATGGTCATGGTCGATGACGGGGATAGGCTCCCCGCTTCCAGGTCCTCACGAACGGGCACGGCGTTCGCCGTCGTCCTCGCTCGCCGGGTGCCCGCGGACGAGGTCAGCCGCGGTCCCAGGGGAAGGCGAGGGTCGGCGGGTTGGCGTAGCGTCGCATCTTGAGGAGCAATCGCGCCCCGCATCCGGGCGCCAGTTGCACGCTCACCTCGGGGCGATCGACGCGGACCTCACGGCCGTCGAGCACGACGGCGACGAGCTGGTGCTCGGCGTAGCCGCCGGCCTGGACGACGACCGTGCGCGGCTCGGCCTGGTCGACGTTGACCAGGACCAGGGTCGCCTCGTCGGCGGTGAGCGACTCGACGAGCGCGGCGACGTCCTCGGGGAGCCCCGGGCGACGCCCCTGCGGGTCGAAGTGGCGGACCCGGCAGTGGGGGATCGAGCCGTTGTGCGCGGGCGGCAGGCCGCCGAGCGTGAGCTGCACGAGCGTGCCGACGGTCGCCGGGTTGAACTCCATCGGGTCGTCGGCCAGCCGGGTGTCGGGGGTGGTGGCGTCGGCGCGCAGACCGGCGACCTTGCGGCGGATCGCCGCGAAGTCGGCGCGGAGGGCCCGCTCCGGATAGCCGGGGTCCTTCCCGTCGAGGTACGCCAGCCAGCCCGTCGTCGCGAGCCGCGCGCGGTCGTCGGACCGCATCGACCAGTACCAGAGCTCCATCGCGCCGTCGTCGTACTTCCGCGGCGAGTAGGCGTACCAGCCCCGGTCGCTGTGCATGTGCGGGTACTGATCCCGACCGTCGACCACCTTCTTCTGCGCGTTGACCAGGTCGATCTGCCGGCGCCAGGGGTCGAGGTAGCGGTCGTCGCCCGTGAGGAGATGGGCGTTGCCGAAGCCGATCAGGCCGAGCGGGACGCGGGTGCGGTGGGCGAGCTCGCCGGTCGCGGGGTCGAGCACGGAGAAGCCCCAGCCGTAGACGCCGCCATACCACTTGCCGCCGCAGGCGCCGCCGATCGTGCCGTCGAGGCCGATGTTGCTCGGGATGATGCCGCCGTTGTCGATCATCCGTTGGCGCCAGGCGTCGACGTACTCCAGGAGCCAGTCCCGGTACTTGCGGTCGTGGGTGAGCATGAAGGCGTTCAGGGCGAGGGTCGTGGCGCTGAGGTTCTGCGGGTGGTCGCCGACGATATCGG
Source organism: Isosphaeraceae bacterium (assembly GCA_035551935.1). Lineage (GTDB taxonomy): Bacteria > Planctomycetota > Planctomycetia > Isosphaerales > Isosphaeraceae > DASZMJ01. Next base: position 5,939 of record DASZMJ010000394.1, on the reverse strand, counting down.
TGTAGTCCTTGAAGTGCTCGAGCATCAGGCGGTAGCTGCCCTCGCCGTGGCGGGGCCGGAAGCGGTGCTCGACCTCGATCGGGTCGCCGGCCCAGTCCAGCGCCGTCGCCTTGCGGAGCAAGGGGCCGCGGCTGCCGTTGAAGAGGCTGCGGATGATCTTGTGCTCGGGGTCGTAGTTCGGGGCGCCGGGATCCTCGTTCGTGTAGAAGCCGGCGAACCGCACCACGCGGCGGCGGAACCGCGGGTCGTTCGGGTCGGAGAGCCCCTGCTGGCCGAAGACGGTCAGGCCCTCGCCGTTGTGCATCCAGTCGAACATGACGGGAAATTCTTTGTAGTACATTCCATCACGGGCGAATTCCACGTCCTTGGTGCGGGCGAGGGTGTACTGGCGGAGGTGGCCCTCCCAGGCCCGCTCGTAGAGGATCCGGATGCGGTCGGTGGCCCCGAGGGCGTGGAGGACGGGCCAGTCGCTGAGGTTCTCGATGGCGTCGTCGGGCCCGTCGTCGCCGCCCCAGCGCTCGACGCACTCGAGGAAGCCGCGGTCGTCGAAGTAGCGCGCGAAGAACGCCTCGCAGCCGCGGGCGTTGGCCCGCAACAGCTCGCGCTCCAGGGCGGCCCACGCCGGCGGCTCCATCGGCATGTCGACGCGGATCGTGGCCGGCTCGGCGGCCGGGGCCGGGGCGACCGCGGCCAGCAGGAGGGCGAGGCCCAGGATGGGTCGTCGGGTCGTGGTCGGGGCGGGGTGGCACATCACCGGTCTCCCTGGCTCGAGTCGCGATCGAGTCGCTCTCGGGACGAGGATAGGCCCCGCGCCGGTCCCCCGCAAGGAGCGGCCACGGCCGCCGGCCGTCGCTGCGCGAGGGCGAATGGAAGCATGTTCGCGGGATGGGCGTCGTCGCACTTGCGCTCGGAGCGCCAGAACGGCTCCGGCGACTTCTTCAGGGCGGGGCATGAAGAAACCCTCCGGGGAGGGCGGCGGGTGCGGCATCTCTGCCGCGACGCCCTGCCACCGCCACCGGAGGGAATCCTACGCTCGCCGTAAGTCGTTATCCAGTAAGAATGGGCGATGCAGGACTTGAACCTGCGACCCCCAGCGTGTCGAGCTGGTGCTCTAGCCAACTGAGCTAATCGCCCGATGGATCGGGAAATGACGAGCTTAAGACGGGGGCCCGGCGGTGTCAAGGTGGTGCCGGATCAGACCTCGAGGATCTCGGCGGACTTCTTGTCGGCGAGGTCGTTGACGCGGCCCTCGAAGCGCTTGGTGAGCGACTGGATCTCCTCCTTGCAGCGGCCGAGGTCGTCCTCGGTCAGGACCTTCTCGCCTTGCTCGTGCTCGGCCTGCTTGTTGGCGTCGCGGCGGATGTTGCGGATCGCGACGCGGGCCTCCTCGGCGAGGTCCTTGACGCGGCCGACGAGCTTCTTGCGCTGCTCGACGGAGAGCGAGGGGATGTTCAGCCGCACGACCTTGTTGTCCGAGACCGGAGTCAAGCCCAGGTCGCTCGTCTGGATCGCCTTGATGATGTCGCCGATGACCGACGGGTCGAACGGGCGGATCAGGATCTGCTGCGGCTCGGGCGTGCTCAGGTTGGCGAGCTGCTTCAAGGGCGTCGGCGAGCCGTAGTATGGCACCCGGATCGAGTCGACCAGGCCGGTGTTGGCCCGGCCGGTGCGCACGCCCTTGAGCTGGTCCTCCAGCAGGGCGATGCTCTTGTCCATCCGCTCCTCGGCCTCCAGCGCGATCTCCTCGATGCTCATGGCGGGGACCCTCCGGTCGACGGTCGGAAGTCAGACCAGGTTCGACGGCCTCGGGCGGGGGGCGTTGCCGATCCAGGTGCCGATCGCCTCGCCGGCCACGGCACGCTCGATGTTCCCCTCCTTCTTGAAGTTGAACACCAGGATCGGCAGGCCATTATCCAGACACATGCCGATGGCGGTCATGTCCATGACCTTCAGGTCGTCGCGGACGACCTGCTCGTAGGTCAGGTGCTCGTAGCGGTGGGCGTGCGGGTTCTTCTCGGGGTCGGCCGAGAAGACGCCGTCGACGCGGGTTGCCTTCATCAGCACCTCGGCGCCGAGCTCCTTGCCCCGCAGCGCCGCGGCGGTGTCGGTGGTCACGAACGGGCTGCCGGTGCCGCTGGCGAGGATGATCACGCGGCCGCGATCCAGGTGGGTCAGGGCGCGGCGGCGGATGAACGGCTCGGCGACCTCGTCCATGCGGATCGTGGTCATCAGCCGGGTCTCGCAGCCGAGGTGCTCCATCGCGTCCTGCAAGGCCAGGCCGTTGATGACCGTCGCGGTCATGCCCATGTAATGGGCCGTCGCCTCCTCGACGACCTCCGAGCCGCGCAGGCTGGCGCCGCGGAGGATGTTGCCGCCGCCGACGACGATCGCCAGCTCGACCCCCTTGGCCGCGACGCGGGCGACCTGGCGGGCGATCCGGCTGACCTCGTCGACGTTGATCCCTCCCTCGCCGGGCCGGCAGAAGCTCTCGCCGGAGAGCTTCAGGAGGACCCGGCGGAAGACGGCGGGGCCGGTCGTCGGCGCGTTCTCCATCGGCATCGGCGCGGGCTCCGGGGCAAGGGGGGAAGGTGGGTCGTCGCGCGGGCCTCAGGCGCCGGCGGTCGCCTCGGCCTCGGCCCCTTCGCCGACGACGAAGTGGGCGAACCGCGTGACCTGGGCCGAGCCGCCGAGCAGGTCGCGGACCCGCTTCGAGGGGTCGCGGACCAGGGGCTGGTCGACCAGGGTGTTCTCGGCGAACCAGGCCTCGAGCTTGCCGGTGGCGATCTTGTCGCGGACGCCTTCGGGCTTGTCGGCGGCCTGGGTCAGGAAGATCCGCTTCTGCTCGGCGACGACGTCGGTGGGCATCTCCTCGCGGCGGACGCAGAGCGGCCGCGAGGCGACGACCTGCATCGCCAGCTCCCTGGCCAGCCCCTCGTCGCCGCCGATGACCTCGACCATCGCGCCCGACTTGGCGTTGTGGTGGATGTAGGCGTCGACGCGCCCCTCGCCGGCGAACCGCGCGGCGCGGGAGAGGGTGACGTTCTCGCCGGTCCGGGCGTTGAGCTCGGTCAGGACCTCCTGGACGGTCTTCGACGAGTCGTTGCGCGCCTTCTGCGCCAGGATCTCGTTGTCGCCGGCCTCGAGCACCTGCTCGGCCAGCTCGCGGGCGACGCGGCGGAACTCGTCGTTGCGGGCGACGAAGTCGGTCTCGCAGTTCAGCTCGACCAGGGCGCCCGACTTGCTCCCGGGCCCGGCGACGAACTCGACGCGGCCGGCCGACGCGGCGCGACCGACGCGCTTCTCGGCGTTCTTCAGGCCCCGCTCCTTGGCCAGGGTCATCGCCTTCTTGACGTCGCCGTCGGCCTCCTTCAACAGGGCCTTGCACTCCATCAGGCCCAGCCCGGTGGCCTTGCGGAACTCGTTGACGGCACTCGCCGTGATCTCGGCCATCGGCGTGGACTCCTTACAAGTCGATTCGCTCGCGCGGACTCTGTTGAGAAACCTTCTCGTACCAACCGGGACGCCGGGCCCGTCTTTCCTCTCCCCGTAGCCTCTTCAGGACCAAAGAGGCAGGGCGAGCCCTGCCCTACGGTGGTGCTTGCGGCGCCGCGCCCGTCCTATTCGGATGCGGTGCCGCGGCGTCGAGTTCGGCTCGGTTCACTCGGCCGACGGCGGCGCGTCGGCCTCGGCGGTCTTGCCTTCGTGGAGGATCTCGGGCTCCTTGCCGATCGTCGGGGCGTCGCTCGTCACGGTCTCGAAGCGGGCCGGCTCGGCCTCCTCGGGGGCGGGGACCGGGCCGGGCTCGGCAACGGGGGCGCCCTCGGGCGCCGTCGCGGCGGGCTTCGGGCCGCGGCCGGCGCCGAGGCCACCCCGACCGCTGACCGGCGCGGGGCCGCCGCGACCACCACCACCGCCGCCGCCGCGACGGTCGCCGCGACGGTCGCCGCGACCCTGGCCCTGGGCGGCGGCGGCCTCGGCGGCGTCGGAGCGGACCGGCTCGGGGGGCGCGGAGGCCTTGCCCTCGAGGATCGCGTCGGTCAGGCGGCGGATGACCAGCTCGATCGACCGCATGCTGTCGTCGTTGCCGGGGATCGGCAGGTCGACGGTGTCGGGGTCGCAGTCGGTGTCCAGCAGCGCGACGATCTTGATGCCCAGCTTCCGCGCCTCGGTGACGGCGATGTGCTCGCGGTGCGGGTCGACGACCAGGAGCGCCTCGGGGAGCCGGTTCATGTGCCGGATGCCTTCGAGGTTGCGCTGGATCTTGCGGCGCTCGCGGGTCAGGGTCGAGATCATCTTCTTCGAGTAGCTCGACGCCTGCTCGCCGTCGAGGGTCGTCTCGAGCTCCTCGAGCCGCTCCAGCCGGCTCCGGATCGTGCGGAAGTTGGTCAAGGTGCCGCCGAGCCAGCGCTCGGTGACGTACGGCATCTCGCAGCGCTTGCATTCCTCGATGATCGTCTCGGCGGCCTGTCGCTTGGTGCCGACGAAGAGGACCAGGCCGCCCCCGGCGGCGACGCGCTGGAAGTACTTGGTCGCGCGGAGGAGGCCGCGGACGGTCTCCTTCAAGTCGATGATGTGGATCAGGTTGCGCTTGCCGTAGATGTACGGCTTCATCTTCGGGTTCCACCGGCTGGCCCGGTGTCCGAAGTGCACGCCGGCATCGATCAAGTCTTTCACCGCGAGCGCCACGAGCACGACCCCTTCTTGCCTGGATGACCCGTCCGGGCCGCGTGCCCCGACGGCGCCATTGCCCCGGGCGGCCCTTGCTTCTGGTTTCGAGGGACGCTTCCGACGAAGGTTCCCATCCTACCTGCCCGCCACCCCGCCGTCAAACCCCGGCGCGCAGCGGTCGCGGGCCTCGTCGACGGACCCTGCCGCGGCCCCCTACGAGCGTGCCTGCGACGGCGCACCCCGGACGCCGCCGACCCGTTCGGATCGACTTTCGCTGATGCTTGGGAGTGGTCCGGGGCCCGTTTCGGGCCGTCAGACGACCCCGGCGACGGCCGCCGAGGGCCGCGGGGCCCAGCCGGCGAACAGCTTCGAGACCAGCCGCGTGGCGACGGGGACCGGATTGGCATCGTAAGACGGTTCCGACGAATAAGTTGCGACATTCTTCGGTTCGTTCCGCGCCGGCGCCTCCGCCGCCGCCGGGGTCGGCCGCGCGGGGGCCGGCGCGGGCACCTCACCACCGATCGAGCGGGGCGATTGCCGGGCCTTCTTGCTGGCGATCAGCGACGCCGAGAGCTGCCGGAGCGTGCGCAGGTGGTCCTGCAAGTAGCGGTGCCGACGCATACCATCATCCGTGGTATCGACATAAGATGATGCTATCGCCGACTCCCGCTCGGCCGCCTCGGCCGCCTCCGGCGCCGGCGCCAGCGACTCCAGCGCCGCGAGCTCGTCGGCGACGATGGCGCGCAGGGCCGCGGCGGGGTCGGGGTCGTGGATCACGGCGACGCCGTACATGGCGGCGAGGGCCTCGTCGCCCAGGATATTGACCCCCAGCCGCGCCTCCAACCCCAGGCCCAGGCCGTGGACCCGCGCCACCGCCGCGTCCCGGGCCGCGGGGTGGACCCCGAGCAGGCGGAGGGCCTCGTCGCACCGCGCGGAGCCCCAGGCGCCGCCGCCGGCCAGCGTCGCGTCGAGCTGGCGCCACCGCGCGATCAGCCAGCGGCAGCCGTCGCCGCGGCGCAAGAGCGCGTCGTGCGCCCCCATCTCATTGGCTTGGAGCGCCTCGGTCAGGCCCCGCAGGCCGTCGGCACGCGTCGCATCCCAGAGATCGCCGGCGGCCCGGACGCGGGCGCCGACGGCGGCGTTGTCGGCCTTGCGGACCCGCGCGATGGCGATCGAGGCGCAGACCATGTTGTACACGAGTTCGCGCTCGTACGAATCGGCCGGCTTGAGCTCGTGGACCCAGCCCTCCAGCGTGGCCTGGAACTCCTCGA
>DASZMJ010000393.1:0-7613 GCA_035551935.1 Isosphaeraceae bacterium | reverse complement strand
TCGAGGAGTTCCAGGCCACGCTGGAGGGCTGGGTCCACGAGCTCAAGCCGGCCGATTCGTACGAGCGCGAACTCGTGTACAACATGGTCTGCGCCTCGATCGCCATCGCGCGGGTCCGCAAGGCCGACAACGCCGCCGTCGTCGCCCGCGTCCGGGCCGCGGGCGACGTGTGGGACGAGCGGCGCGCCGCGAGCCTCCGGGGCCTGACCGAGGCGCTCCGCGCCAATGAGATGGGGGCGCACGAGGCGCTCTTGCGCCGCGGCGACGGCTGCCGCTGGCTGATCGCGCGGTGGAACGAGCTCGACGCGACGCTGGCCGGCGGCGGCGCCTGGGGCTCCGCGCGGTGCGACGAGGCCCTCCGCCTGCTCGGCGTCCACCCCGCGGCGCGGGACGCGACGGTGCGGCGGGTCCACGGCCTGGGCCTGGGGCTGGAGGCGCGGCTGGGGGTCAACGTCCTGAGCGACGAGGCCCTCGCCGCCATGTACGGCGTCGCCGTGATCCACGACCCCGACCCCGCCGCGGCCCTGCGCGCCATCGTCGCCGACGAGCTCGCGGCGCTGGAGTCGCTGGCGCCGGCACTGGAGGCGGCCGAGGCGGCCGAGCGCGAGGCGGCGATCGCGGTTTCGTATGTGGATACTACGGATGATGGCATGCGTCGGCACCGCTACTTGCAGGACCACCTGCGCACGCTCCGGCAGCTCTCGGCGTCGCTGATCGCCAGCAAGAAGGCCCGGCACACGCCGCGGCCGGTCCCCGTCGTGCCCGCGCCCGTGGCGCGGCCGACCCCGATGCCGGCGGAGGCGCCGGTACGGAACGAACCGAAGGATGACGCAAACCTTTACTCCGAGACGATTTCTGATGCGTATCCCGTCTCAGGGCCGTCGCGGCTGGTGTCGAAGCTGTTCGCCGCCTGGGCGCCGCGGCCGGCGACGGCCCTTCCCGGGGTCGTTTGAGGCCCATTACGGGCCCTCGGACGACCGTCATGTATCAGTGAATGCCGATCCGAAGGGGTCGGCGACGATCGGGGTACGCCTTCTTGGGGCGAGCATGCGGCGCGTGCCGTCGGCGAATGCGATCGACAGGTCGAGTGCGGGGGTGGCCGGCTCCGGACGACGGCGACCCGACCGGGTCGGCGGACTGGAGGATGGCAAAGGCTCCCGAGCCGGCGCCGCGACCCCCCACCCCGGCCCTCCCCCACACGGGGGGACGGTGACAAAGATTGATATCTGTATTTTTTCCCATTCTCCCCCTCACCGGCCGTCTTTCTCGGGGCGATGCCGTCGGGGTGCCCGCCGTCGGCCCGCCTTCGTCGCAGGCACGCTCCGCGTGCCGTCCGCCGAGCCACAAGGTTCTTGGATCCTGGCGGACGGCACGCGGAGCGTGCCTGCTACGAGGAAGAGGGCCGGCCGGCTCGGCTTCGTCGCGGGCACGCTCCGCGTGCCGTCCGCCCTCCCACAAGGTTCTTGGGTCGTGGCGGACGGCACGCGGAGCGTGCCCGCTACGAGGAAGAGGGCCGGCCGGCACGCCCCGTGTGGGGGAGGGCCGGGGTGGGGGGGAAGGGTCGCGAAGCGGAGGACCTGGCAATCCGAGGGGGTCGGCGGAGCTACCGCGGGGAGCGGGGGATTGTGTAAGCTACAATCAAGTGGTTCCAGGGAATCGGCCTCCCCGTCCTCGATCGCCCCGGGTCGTCGCGTGATCCATGTTGATCGGCTCCGCAAGTCGTTCCTCGACTACCGCCGCGGCTGGGTGGCGGCGGTCGACGAGGTCAGCTTCGACTGCCGGCCCGGCGAGGTCTTCGGCCTGCTCGGGCCCAACGGCGCCGGCAAGACGACGACGTTGCGGATGCTCAGCACCGTGCTCCGGCCGACCGGCGGCGCGGCGCACGTCGCCGGGTTCGACGTGCTGAAGCAGCCCGACGAGGTCCGGGCGCGGATCGGCTTCATGTCGGCCGGCACGGGGATCTACGACCGGATGACGGCCTGGGAGCTCGTCGAGTACTTCGGCCGGCTCCACGGCATGCCGCCGGATTTGCTCCGCGAGCGGATGGAGACGATCTTCGCCTGGCTGAAGATGGACGACTTCCGCGACGTGCTCGGCTCGAAGATGTCGACCGGGATGAAGCAGAAGGTGTCGATCGCGCGGACGATCGTCCACGACCCGCCGGTCCTGATCTTCGACGAGCCGACGGCGGGCCTCGACGTGCTGGTGGCGCGCGTCCTGCTCCGGAAGATCGCCGAGCTGCGCGACCAGGGCAAGACGATCCTGTTCTCGACGCACGCGATGCACGAGGTCGAGAAGCTCTGCGCCCGGGTGGCGATCATCCACAAGGGGCGGGTGCAGGCCGCCGGGGCGCCGGGCGAGCTGCTCGAGCGGTTCGGGCAGCCCGACCTCGAGGAGCTCTTCTTCGCGCTGGTCGAGCGGGCCGAGCTCAAGGTCGAGGCCGTCGAGCCGATGGACGCCTGAGGGGGTCGAATGAAGCTGCGCTGGCCGAACGTCTGGCTCGTCTTCCGCCGCGAGGTGCGCGACCAGGTGCGCGACCGTCGGACGATGTTCATGATCTTCGTCTTGCCGGTGTTGCTCTACCCGATGCTGGTGCTCGGCGGGAACTCGCTGCTGTCGGCCTTCGAGCAGAAGCCGCAGATGGTCGTGGTCGTCGGCGCCGACCTCCTGCCCGAGGAGCCGCCGCTGTTGGGCAAGTCGCGCGACCACTTCGACGAGTCGCTCTACGACGCCGGCTCGCCCGGCGCGGGGCGGCTGGTCGTGCGGGTCGAGCCCTCGGACTCGCCCTGGCGCAGCCTCGCCTACGCCCGCGTCGCGATCCGTTCGCGGATGGCCGACGCGATCATCGTGGTCCCCGCGGACATCCGCCGTCGGATCGCCGGGCAGCGGTCGGTGGACCTGGCGATCTACGCCGACCAGTCCGACGAGAAGAGCGAGCTGGCCGCTCGCCGCGCCCGCGAGGTCATCGACCGCTGGACCTCGCGGATCCTCGGCCGCCGCGCCGAGGCCGTGCTGAAGAAGGCCGACTCCCGCGTCGACGCCACGGAGTTCCTGGCGCCGGTCAAGACCCGCGAGGTCAACGTCGCCACCGAGAAGGAGACCGGCGGCGGCCCCTGGGCCCACATCCTGCCGTTCCTGCTCGTGATGATGTCGCTGACCGGCGCCTTCTACCCGGCGATCGACCTGTGCGCCGGCGAGAAGGAGCGCGGGACGATGGAGACGCTCCTGATCAGCCCGGCGTCGCGCTACGAGATCGTCGTCGGCAAGTTCCTGACCGTCCTGCTGGCCAGCATGTCGATGGCCGTGCTGAACCTCGCCAGCCTGGGCCTGACCGGCCTGGTCCTGGCGCGGCAATTCGGCGGCATCAGCCGGCACGGCGGCGGCACGATGGCGCTGGAGGCGCCCCGGCTCGTGCCGATGCTCTGGATGGTCCTGCTGCTCGTCCCGCTGTCGGCCTTCTTCAGCGCCGTCTGCGTCGCGCTGGCCGTGATGGCCAAGAGCATGAAGGAGGGGCAGTACTACCTGACGCCCCTCTACATGGTGGCCCTGCCGCTCATCTTCCTGACCCTCTCGCCGGCCATCGAGCTCGACCTCTTCTACAGCCTCGTGCCGATCACCGGCGTCTCGCTGCTGCTCCGGGCGCTGATGGAGGGCAAGTACGGCCTGGCGCGGCAGTACTTCCTGCCCGTGCTCGTGCCGACGACGATCTACGGCGCCATCGCCTTGCGATGGGCCGTCGACCAGTTCATGCGCGAGGACGTGCTCTTCCGCGAGGCCGAGCGGTTCGACCTCGTCGCCTGGCTCCGGCACGTCGTCCGCGACCGCGGGCCGACCCCCAGCGCCGGCGAGGCGATCTTCTGCTTCGCGCTGATGCTGACGGTCGCCTGGTTCCTCTCGGGCTTCCTCCAGAGCTCGCCGACCGGCCTGGTCGTCGGCCAGGTCGGCTTCGTGCTGGCCCCGCCGGTGCTCCTGGCCTTGATCCTGACGCGGTCGCCGGCGCGGACCCTGCGGCTGAAGTGGCCCGCCGGCCGCTACCTCGCGATCGCCGCGGCGCTGGCCGTGGCGTTCCACCCCTTGATGGTCGAGCTCGGCCGCGCCGTCGAGTACGCGTTCCCGATGCCGAGGCTCGTCCAGGAGCACATGAAGGCGCTGCTCGAGCAGATCCCCGACCTGCCGACGATGGTCCTCCTGCTGGCCGTCGTGCCGGCATTCTGCGAGGAATTCGCCTTCCGAGGCTTCATCCTCTCGGGCCTCGAGGGCGGCCACCGGCCCCGCTCGGCGATCGTCGTCTCGGCGTTCCTGTTCGGATTCATGCATGTTTTGATCAGTGTCTTCGGCCAGCTCTTCGGCGCGACGGTGCTGGGGCTGGTGCTGGGGCTCCTGGCCGTGCGGAGCCGGAGCATCCTGCCGGGGATCGTCTTCCACTTCCTGAACAACGCGCTGGTGGTCGTGGCCGGGCACCTGGCCGAGGTCCACGCGAGGTACCCGGCCCTCGCCCGGCTCTATCGCGACCCGGCCCACGGCTATTATCATTGGCACTGGGTCGCGCTCGGCGCGTTGGCGTCGGCCGCGTTGCTCGCGGTGCTCTATCGCGACGGCAAGGCGGCGGCGACGGGCGCCAAGGACCTCGACGACCCGATCGCCCTGCTCGACTGACCGCCCCCCTCCCGGCCGGGTTCCCCGATGAGGACGCGACGACGGACGCTGGCCGCCCGCTACGTCTTCCCCGTCGAGGGGGGGCCGATCGCCGACGGCCTCGTCACGGTCGAGGACGGCCGGATCGCGTACGTCGGCCCGGCCGACGGCCGCGACGTCGACCACGACCTGGGCAACGCGGCGATCACCCCCGGCTTCGTCAACGCGCACACGCATCTGGAACTGTCGCCGATCGCCCCGGCCGCCGCCGTCGAGGACGAGATCGCCTGGCTCCTCCGCGTGGTCGCCCAGCGTCGGGGGCGGACCGTCGACGAGCTGAAGCACGCGGCGCGGCGGAACCTGTACGAGGCGATCGAGGCCGGGACGACGCTCGTGGCCGACACGACCACCGCCGGCCTGAGCTGGGAGGCGGTCGCGCGGGCGCCGGTGCGAGGGGTCGTCTTCGCCGAGGTCATCGGCCTGGCCCGAGCCCGCGGCCTGGAGAGCGACCGGGCCGCCTGGGAGTGGCTGGGCAAGGTCCGGCCCGAGGCGCAGGTCGCCGGCCATTGCCTGGCGGGGCTCAGCCCGCACGCCCCCTACACCACCGCCGGCTGGCTCTACCACCGCGCCGCCCAGAGCCGGCTGCCGCTCTCCACCCACCTGGCCGAGCTTCCCGAGGAGCGGGAGCTCCTGGCCCACCGCTCGGGGCGGCTCCGGCGGTTCCTCGAGGGGCTCGGCGCCTGGGACGAGGACTGGGAGCCGATCGGCCCGAGCCCGGCCGACTACGTCCGCCTCGGCGACCTGCGTCGGGCCGACTGGCTGATCGCGCACGGCACCTACCTCGAGCCCGACGAGTTCTGGCAGCTCCGTCCCGAGGCCGCCCCCGACGGCCAGCGCGTGGCCGTCGCCTATTGCCCGAGGACCACCGCCCGCTTCGGCCACGGCCCGCACCCGTTCCGCCAGATGCTCGAGCGCGGGGTCGTCGTCTGCCTCGGCACCGACAGCCTCGCCTCGACGCCGACCCTGTCCGTCCTCGACGAGGCCCGCTTCCTTCATCGCCGCGACCCCGGGCTCGGCGGCCGGCTCCTGCTGACCATGGCCACCCTCTTCGGCGCCTGGGCCTTGCGGGCCGAGACCCGGACCGGGAGCCTGAGGGTCGGCAAGTCGGCCGACCTCGCCGTGGTCCCCCTGCCCGACCGCGACGACCCCGACGACCCCCACCGCCTCCTCTTCGACTCGGAGCTACCCGTCCTCGCCACCGCCTTCGAGGGCCAGTTCGTCACCGGCCCCTGGGTCGACGACTGACCGTCCGCCGCGACCGGGCTTGATTCGCGGGGCCGGCGTCCGGCATAATCACTCCATTCGCCTCGCGGATTAGGGATTGGAGAGTGTTTGCGCGATGAAGACCAAGAGCCGGAATCGCAAGGGCTACAAGTGGAAGAAGAAGTGCGACAGCTCCCCCGTCGCCAAGGGCCGCCGCCCCAAGCAGGCCGGCCGCAACCCCCGCAAGCGCAAGCACCTCGGCGGCCGCGGCCTCTGAGCCCTCGGGCTCAACGGCCGGCGGCCTGATCGGCCAGGCGCCCGCGCACCTGCTCGGGCGCGAGGCCGACGACGAGGAACCGCTTCTGGCGCGACGCGGCGCCCGAGAGCAAGGCGACCTGCGACGGCCGGCATCCCAGCGCCTCGGCCAGTACGGCGGCGATCGCCTCGTTGGCCTTGCCGCGCTCCGGAGCGGCGGTCACGGCCACCCGCAAGGCCCCGGCGTGGACCCCCACGATCGCGTCCCTCCGCGCCCCCGGCTGGGCACGGACCGGGACGATCGTCCCCTCGGCATGAGCCGAGAGCTCGACGCCGGTCACGTCCCGACCCCCTCGAACAGGGCCGAGCCGACCCGCACGAGCGTCGCCCCCTCCTCGATCGCGGCCTCGAAGTCGGCCGACATGCCCATCGACAGGTGCGGCAGGTCCAGGCCGGTGCGAACGCGGAGGGCGTCGCGGAGGCCCCGCAAGGCGGCGAAGGTCGGCCGGGCCGCTTCGGCGGTCGTGCCGAGCGCGGCCATCGTCATCAGGCCGACGATCGGGATCGACCGGCACGCGGCGATCGCCCCGGCGTCGACCAGGATCGTCTCGGGCTCCCAGCCGTGCTTGGTCGCCTCGCCCGAGGCGTTGACCTGGAGGCAGACGCCCGCCGGGTCGGCCAGGTCGGCCGCCAGGGCGTCGAGGGTCCGGAGCAGCTTCAGCGAGTCGACGCCGTGGACCATCCGGACCATCGGCAAGGTCTTCTTCGCCTTGTTCCCTTGCAGGTGGCCGATCAGGTGCCAGCGCGCGGGGAGGTCGGGCAAGGTCGCGACCTTCTCCCAGAGCTCCTGCGGGTAGTTCTCGCCGAGGTCGACCGCCCCGAGCTCGACCAGGACCCTCGCCGCCTCGGCCGGCCGCCGCTTGGTCACGGCCACGAGGCCCACCGACTCGGCCGCGCGGCCCGATCGCCCCGCCGCTCGGGCCATCCGGCCGCGGACATCCTCCAGGTTCCGGCGCAGGCGGTCGGCGTCCATCGTTCGACAGTGTAACGGCCCCGGGGCCGTCGGCAAGGTTGGTCGGGGCGGCCGGTTCGACTATGCTCTCTCGGGGCAACGGCCAAACCACCCGGAGGACTGGAACGCGATGAGTGGCGCCTGGAAGACGACGTTGGTGATCCTGGGCATCCTGTCGGCCCTCCTGATCGTCTCGCAGCTCGTGCTCGGCCTGATCATCCTGAGCGGGCCGGCGGACGTCCAGCGCTGGGTCACGGGACACAAGCACTCCGGCTACCTGACCGTGACGGTCAGCCTGCTCTACATCGTCGGCTCGCTGATGGTCATCGGCTCGCTGCCGAGGCGGCCGAAGCCTTGATGAGTCTCCCGATCGGACGGCGTTCCTCCTCGTAGGGCAGGGCTCGCCCTGCCTCATCCGTTGCGAGCCGAAGCGGCAGGGCGAGCCCTG
>DASZMJ010000392.1:0-3297 GCA_035551935.1 Isosphaeraceae bacterium | reverse complement strand
AGGGGGCACAGGCGATGCTCCACGTCCGGGCTCTCTACCTCAACGACCAGTGGGAGGAGTTCCACGAGCACCGTGTGGAGAGGGAGCAAGCCCGACTGTACACGAGACCTGCGGCATAGCGCTCAGCGGGTTACGCCCATTTCTATAGTAGGCCTGGACCTCCTTCAGGTCGGCGTCGATCTCCGACGCTTGCCCCTCCAACTCCGGCCGCCCGGCGTCGCAGACGACGGCCATGGTCGTGAATGGCCGCAGTTTCCTCCCCAGGAGGGTCTCCCGCGGCGGTAGCCACAAGAAGGCCCGGACCCTCGACGGCTCACCGGCTTCGTTCGGCCTGAAGATGGTGTACGGGTTCTTGCCGATCCTCTGGAACAGCGTGGCGTCGAACGGCGGCTTGTAGACGAACTCGATGCGGCCCTCCTTGGATGGGCCGGCGCCCTCGGCATCCGTCACGGCCTGGGCATCCCTCGCCTGCCCCCCGTCCTCCTTCCTCTCCTTCCAGTCCTCCGCCGCCCGTCGAATCCCCTCGGCCACCAGCGCCCACGCCTTCCTCCGATCTTTGCGCTGCAATACCCCCGTGTCGCCCGACGGCACGCCCTGGCGACTGGCGAAAAGGGGATGGTTCCGCCAGTTCTCGAAGTAGCTCAGGAGCACCGGGATCACCCGCAGTTGGCCCTGCTGCTCGCGCTCCAGCGCCCGGGGCAGCTCGTGTTCCTTGATGTACTCCGACGCCAGGAAGTCGGCGTCGACCAGCAGCAGGATCAGGTCGGACTCGTCGAGCTTGGCCCGGATTTCCTCGTTGAAGTCGGCGCCCGGCACGATCATCCCGTCGTGCCAGTCGACGATCAGCCCCTCGTCGCGCATGCGATCCAGATTAACACGCAATTGCTTCATCGAATCAGCATCTTTATGGGAATAGCTGAAGACCTTCAGCGGTGCGGAGGGCGGTCGGGCCCCCTCGGTCATCGACGTCATGGTCGCCTCGCGATTCGGGATCCTGGCGGCGTCGGGCCTGCCGCACCCGCCGAGTTCGTCGGTCCGAACGTTGCCGTCGCCGCCGGCCCTGCGAGCGAGGACGGGGTGAGAGCGGATTCTATTGCGTCGCATTCTCCTCCCGCCAGTCCTCCGCGGGTGGCCCCGGTTGCTCGCAGGCGCGGCGGCGTAGCCGCACGAAGTTCGGGGATCGTGGGGTAGCCGGTACCACAAACGGATATGCGAACGCCCTCAAGCTCGCGGCCGGAGACGGATTCGAATCGACGGCGGCAACCCTATCGACGTGAACGACGCATTCCCCGGCGTCATCCTGCCGGTGCCTTGGGCCGGGCCTCCATCATGGCGAGGAGCGTCGTCGCCGTGCGCCAGTTGCGGGCGGTGCTGACGGTGGCGAGCTTGGAGTCGAAGTAGGCGTTGGTCAGCTTGGTGCGGGCCATGCCGTTCGGGAGGTGGAGATAGACCTCGCGGCCGAGGACGTGGAAGCGGTCGGGGGGAGAGCGGTCGGGGTCGAGGGTGGAGAGGCGGGCGGGGTCGGGGAGGTCGGCGAGGAAGTAGACGTGGAGGGTCTCCGCGGCGACGCCTTGGGGGAGGAAGGGGTTCGAGGCGACGACGCGGCGGAGCTCGTCGGTCGTGCGGAGCAGCACGGGCGTGCGGTGGCCGAAGTCGGCGGCGATCCGCGCGGTGATCGTGGCGGGGAGGCCGTCGGCGACGGCGGCCGGGGCGTCGAAGAGGACGTTGCCGCTCCGGATGTAGGTCGCGACGCCGTCGCAGCCGGCCTCGACGAACAGGCGCGCCAGGTCCTTCATCGGCAACATGTTCTTGCCGCCGACGTTGATGCCGCGGAGCAGGGCGAGATGCGTCGACATCGGGCGAGGCCCTCCCTGGGACGGCGGCGATTTTACCCGGAATCGGCCTCGTGTCCCCGCGGGCCTGGCAGGTCCTCGAGAAGGGCAGGGGGGAGCGACTCGACGAGCCGCGTGATGAAGCCGGCGACGCCGACGGGCTTCGCGAGGTCGCGCAGGGCGTACTCGGCCACGACGCGGTTCCGCGACTTGCAGAGGATGATGCCGATCGAGGGCCCGTCGTCGGGGTGGCGGAGCAGGTCGTCGACCGCCGAGAGGTAGAAGTTCATCTTGCCGGCATGCTCCGGCCGGAACGGCGTCGCCTTCAGCTCGATGACGACGAAGCAGCGCAGCTTCAGGTGATAGAACAAGAGGTCGATGAAGAAGTCCTCGCCGCCGACCTCGAGGCGGTACTCCTGGCCGACGAAGGCGAAGCCCGCCCCCAGCTCGACGAGGAAGCGCCGGACGTGCTGCAGGAGCCCCCGCTGGATCGCCCGCTCCTCGGCCTCGTCGGCGAGCCCGAGGAACTCGAAGTGGTACGGGTCCTTCAGCAGCTCCCCGGCCAAGTCCGACCGCGGCGGCGGCAGGCTCCTGGCGAAATTCGTCGTCGCCTTGCCCTGCCGATGATACAAGCCGCTCTCGATCCACATCACCAGGACATTGCGGCTCCAGCCGTGCTCGATCGTCGAGCGGATGTACCAGAGCCGTTCCTCGGGGCTCTTCAGCTTGTCGAGCAGGATGCAGTTATGGAACCAGGGGATTTGTGCAGCAGCTTGCTGCACAATTGCCTCGTCGGGCCACGCCGCGCCGAAGGCCCTCATATATTTGAGGTTGCGCGCCGAGAGCCCGGTCATGTCGGGGAACTCGAGGCGCAAGTCGGCGGCGAGCCGGTCGATGACCTTGGTCCCCCAGCCCTCGGCCCCCTGGCGGGCGAGGATCTCGCGGCCGATCTGCCAGTACAGCAGGACCAGCTCGCGGTTGACCGCCAGGGCCGCCCGCAGCCGGGCGGACCGGATCCGCTCCTTGAGCTCCCCCAGCAGGGCCGCGTAGCCCTCGGGCGGCCGGCCCGCCGCCCTCGCCGGCCCGTTGTTTTCCGCGCGCTTCTTGGCCATCCGCGATCCTCCCGCGGACTCCCTCGGCCGCGCCACCGCCCCCGGTCCAGCCGGAGTGGCCGATGAGAGTCGGAGAATCGGGATCGCAGGGGATCGAACGATCGAGCGGGCCGCGGATCTGTTCAAAAGTCAATAGTAGGGTGCGGCCGGCGAATCATGTAGAACGTGCCAGGTTTGCCGATTATCCTGCGGGCTCCGCCGCCGCTCGACCCGCTACCCCGGAGCCCGCCCCATGGCCGCCGCCATCGTCCGACGCACCGGCACCGGCTTCACCGTCCAACTCGAGGTCCCCTACAAGGGCTCGATGCTCGACGCCGAGGACGCGATCCAAACCGCGCTGAACGAGGCCGGCG
>DASZMJ010000391.1:0-23517 GCA_035551935.1 Isosphaeraceae bacterium | reverse complement strand
GTCACGCAAAACGAACCCAATCCCGGCCGCGATTCCTCGCAAAACGAACCCAATCCCGGCGGCGCCGCGGCCCAAAACGAACCCAATTCGGGTGGCGGCCGGCTCGCCGCGGACTCGCCGCGCGGAACGAACCGAACGGGGCATTGGGAGGTTTGGGCCGAGCCTGTCGCCCCGTTTCGCCGATTCGGAACGAACCGAACGGGGCATTGGACGCCCTGGGGAAGCTGCGCCGGTGCCCGGCCTCGGCGCGAAACGAACCCAAGACCCTCGGTCGTCCGGCCCCGGGCCCGGTCCGCCCGCGCGCCCGAAACGAACCGAAGGACGACCGCGGCCCCTGGCCAGCGACCCCCGGTCCCCACGCCCACGGAACGAACCGACGGAGCGGTTTCGTTCACACCGCGGGCGTTATCGGTCGACGGTCGAGTCGCCGTCGGTAACGCCCCCATCGACACGGGTGGCGGTCCTCGGGTCGGTGCGACGCCAAGGGAGGGGGCCGTCGGCCTCGGCCTGGAGGGGATTCGGCTGGACGCGCGAGGAGATCGTCCGGCCGCCGTTGGAGGACGAGGAGACGCCCCCCTCGGTCTGCACCGGCGCGCCGGGGGCACCGTACTGGATGACGGCGCCGTCGCCGCAGCCGGCGGGGACGTCGTTGTGATAGTGGTAGTGGACGCAGCCGGCCGAACCGAGCACGCCGGCCACGAGCGACAGGGCGGACATCCGCCGGAATGGGGCCCGACGCATCGGCCAAGACTCCCGCGTCGCCGAACGGTGGATCTGGCGAGGACCGTCCGAGGTGCCCGAGTCGCGAGGTGCCGGGGGCCCCGCCCGGCGCGGCCGGGCCCCTCCGAGGGCGGGACTCTACTCCAATCCTCCGCGACGGCCAACCTCAGATTCCCGGACGTCCGGCCCGGTCGCCCTCACGGGAACTTCATTCGACGGCGGCGGCCCGGGTCGGCATCATCGACCATCTCGACCGCACGACCACCGCGAGGAGAATGCCGATGACCCGGCCTGTCCGCAACCAAGCCCGCGCCCTTGGCCTCGTCGTCCTGATCGCCGTCGGCTCCGCCCCGGCCCGCGCCCAGCAGTCGCCGCCCGACGGGACCTGGACGGCCGACGCGGCGATCGAGCCGAGCCGGACCGTCACCGACCTGGGGCTCGGGGCGGTGCAAGGGATCGTCGTCCGCGACGGCAAGATCTACGCCTATGGCGACGTCTTCAACGCCAAACCCCGCGTCGGCGTCCTCCGCGAATACGACATGGATTTGAAGCCGACCGGGCGGCTCGTCTGGCTCCGCAAGGGCGGCCAGCCGCTCATCCTCCACCCGACCGGCCTGACCTGGGACGACCGCTTCGGCACCTTCCTCGGCGACACGGTCAAGCAGAAGTCCGTCATCTACCGCCTCGACTGGCCCCGCGCCTGGCAGGACGGCCACCTCGACCACGCCGTGCTCGATGTCATCGACGACGACGCGGCCGTCAACGGCGGCCGGCCCACGTTCGTGCAGCTCGGCGATCGGACCTTCCTGGCGACCGCCGACTACGGCGCGATCCGGCCGGAGATCCGCCTGTACGACCCCGAGGCCCTGCTCGCCTCCCATCGCTCCAGCGCCCCCGGCGTGGTCGTCCATCGCGTCCTCTGCGGGCCATTCAACCAGAACCTCTACTGGGACAAGGCCATCGGCCGCCTCGTCTGCGTGCAGAACGTCGTCGAGGGGCGCGGCTGGCGGCTCGATACGATCGACCTGGCCAGGGCGGTCGCCGACGGCCGCGCCCACGGTCCGGGTGTGCGGGTCGGCGTCCTGACGTTCCCCTCCCACGACGAGCTGGAGGGCTACTGGCCGCTCGACGGCGACAAGGCCCTGTTCGTCGCCGCACGCCGGCGGGATAACATCGTCGTCGGCGCCGCCCGGCCCGACACCCCGCATCCCACCCCTCCGGGGACCCATTGATGCCCGACGTCAGCCCTGCCGATGGCCGCCGGGATGTCCGAATGTCCCCCGGTCCTGGCATGGCATTCGCTGATACTTTGATCCCCCAGTGCAGGGCCCACCCGGCGCGAGGGCCGGGTCGGTCTCTTCCGCCGCACCCCCAGGACGGACCAAAGAAAGCGATACCCGATGGCTCGCGCGCCGTTCCGCCGCAACTCCTGGCCGACGCTGGGCGTCGAGCTCGAACTCCAGCTCATCGACGCCCGCACGCTGGCGCTCCGCAGCGCCATCGCCGAACTCCTGGCGGCCCTGCCGCCGGCCTGGCACGACTCGGTCAAGCCCGAGTTCATGCAATGCTATGTGGAGATCAACTCGGAGGTCGGTCGCACCGTCGGCGAGGTCGGCACCGACCTGGCGCGCAAGGTCCGCGCCGTGGAACGGGCCGCCGACGGCCTGGGCCTGCGGCTCTTCTGGGGGGCGACGCACCCGTTCTCGCGCTGGCAGGACCAGCGGATCACGCCCGACGAGCGCTATTGTCGGCTCGCCGAGCAGCTCCAGGAGACGGTCATCCGCGGGGTGACGTTCGGCCTGCACGTCCACGTCGGCGTCGACTCGGGGGACACGGCGATCCGGGTCGGCGACCGGCTCGGCGCGCACCTGCCGATCCTGCTGGCGATGTCGGCCAACAGCCCGTTCTGGCACGGGCGACGGACGGGCCACCACGCGTATCGCGTCGAGGCCCTGGAGGTCCTGCCGACGGGCGGCGTCCCGCCGCGGATGCGGTCGTGGGAGGATTACGAGGCGGTCGTCGGCCAGCTCCAGGCCGCGGGGTTCATCGACTCGCGACGGGAATTGTGGTGGGACGTGCGGCCGAACCCCGAGCACGGCACGATCGAGGTCCGCATCTGCGACATGCCCCCGGACCTGGCCTCGGTGCTCGCCCTGACGGCCCTGATCCAGTGCCTGGTCCACGACCTGGCCCGCGCGACCGCTGGTGTTCCGGCCGAGTCGGATTGGTCCCCGCTCATGATCCGTCAGAACCGCTGGCGGGCCTACCGCGCCGGCCTCGGCGCGACGCTGGTCGACCCTCGGACCCTCGAGGCGCGGCCGGCGCGGGAACTGGCGGGCCGGCTGATCGAGGGGCTCCTCGACACGGCCGGGGAACTCGGCTGCGCCAGGCACCTCGGCCTGGCCCGCGACCTGGTCGAGAGGCCGAACGGGGCCGAGCGGCAGATCGCGTTGTTCGAGGAGTACGGCGACCTCGCGGCGGTCGTCGATTCGCTCGCCGCGACGAGCCGGCTCTCGCCCGGGCCGCCGATCGCCCGCTGGGCCCCGGCCCTGCCCGCGGTCGCGCCCCTCGAAGGCTTCGACGCGCACCCGCGCACGGCCTGGCCGATCTCGTGATGGACGCCGGCGGCCGACGCCGTGACGGCCTTGACCGTCGGGGCCGGAGATGCCATAACACGGCCGCCCCGAGGCCCCGCGCCGACCGACCGCAACCGCCGACGACCGCGCCGCGGCGATGGCCGAACCGACTCCGCAGGGATGAGGAGTTCCGCATGGAGAGCGAGAACCCGCGGCCGACGACGGCCCGCGCCGGCAACCCGCCGCACCGCTGGACCCGCGTCGAGCCACCCCCGGCCGGTGACGAGGCGGTCGTCGCCTCGTACGCCACGGTCATCGCCGGCGCCGGCCCGGCGGGCCTGACCGCGGCCTACGAGCTGACCAAACACGGCCACCCCTGCGTCGTCCTCGAGGCCGACCCCAACCTCGTCGGCGGCATCAGCCGGACCGACCGCTACAAGGGCTATCGCTTCGACATCGGCGGCCATCGCTTCTTCTCCAAGAGCGCCGAGGTCAACGCCCTCTGGCACGAGATCCTCGGCGAGGAGTTCCTGAGCCGCCCCCGCCTGAGCCGGATGTACTACGACCGCAAGTTCTTCCACTATCCCCCCAAGCCGCTCGACGCCCTCGCCAAGCTCGGCCCCTGGCGCGCGACGCGGATCGTCGCCAGCTACCTCAAGGCCCGCCTCCGGCCGATCCGGCCCGAGCGGAGCTTCGAGGACTGGGTCGTCAACCGCTTCGGCCGCCTCTTCTTCGAGATCTTCTTCAGGACCTACACCGAGAAGGTCTGGGGGCTCTCCACCAAGGTCATCTCCGCCGACTGGGCCTCGCAACGCATCAAGGGGTTGAGCCTCGTCAAGGCCGTGACCTCGGCCTTGCTCGGGCCGCTCGGACGGCGGCGGGGCGAGGTCATCAAGACGCTGATCGACCGCTTCCACTACCCCCGGCTCGGCCCCGGCCAGATGTGGGAGGCGGCCCGCGACAAGGTCGTCCGCGGCGGCGGGGCCGTCCACCAGGACCGACGGGTCGTCCGCGTCGAGCACGACGGCTCGGCCGTCACCGCCGTCGTCGCCCGCGACTCGGCCGGGCGCCTGACCCGCTACCACGGCCGACACTTCCTCTCGACCATGCCGATCCGCGACCTCATCCGTGCCATGAGCCCCGCCGCCCCGCCCGCGGTCGTCGCCGCCGCCGAATCCCTGAAATATCGCGACTACCTGACGGTCGTCCTCATCGTGAACCAGGCCGAGACGTTCCCGGATAATTGGATCTACATCCACGAGCCCGACGTCCGCCTCGGCCGCGTCCAGAACTTCAAGAACTGGTCGCCGGACCTCGTCCCCGACCCGGCGACGAGCAGCCTGGGTCTCGAATACTTCTGCTTCGAGGGGGACGACCTCTGGACGATGGCCGACGCCGACCTCATCGAGCTCGGCCGCCGCGAGATCAGCTCGATCGGCCTGGTCCGCGCCGAGACCGTCGTCGACGGCTGCGTC
Source organism: Isosphaeraceae bacterium (assembly GCA_035551935.1). Taxonomy (GTDB): domain Bacteria; phylum Planctomycetota; class Planctomycetia; order Isosphaerales; family Isosphaeraceae; genus DASZMJ01. The sequence continues at coordinate 18,746 of DASZMJ010000391.1, read as the reverse complement.
GTCCGGATGCCCAAGGCCTACCCCGTCGCCGACGACGAGTACCAGCGCCACCTCGCTGTCATCCGCGCCTGGCTTAAGAATCTGCCTAATCTCGAGCTCGCCGGCCGCAATGGGATGCACAAGTATAACAATCAGGACCATTCCATGATGACCGCGCTCCTCGCCGCGCGGAACATCCTCGGCCTCGGCAATTTTGACACCTGGAAGGTCAACACCGACGCCGAGTATCATGAGGAGGGGACCGAGTCTGCTCCCGCCGGCCGCGCCACGCCGAGGCGCATCGAGGCGGCCTGAGCCCATGAACAAGAAGAAGCTCCTGAGGAAGCTGCTCGCGTCGCCGAACAACGTGCGGTTCGACGACGTCCGGGGCCTTGCCGAGGCGTTCGGCTTCGTCCTCGTCCGCGTCGGCGGCAGTCACCACATCTTCAACCACCCCAGGATCCCCGAACTCCTGAACCTCCAGGAAGTCTCGGGCGAGGCGAAGCCGTATCAGGTCCGCCAATTCTTGCGGCTGGTCGAGCGACACAACCTGACATTGAGCGACGAGCCATGAAAGACCACCACATCAACCTCTTCTTCAGCGACGAGGACGGCGGCTACATCGCCGACATCCCGGACCTCGAGGCCTGCTCGGCGTTCGGGGCGACGCCGCAGGAGGCGCTCGCCCAGTTGCTGGTGGCGAAAGCGGCCTGGATCGAGGCCGCGCGGGAGGCGGGCAAGCCGGTCCCGCCGCCGCGGTATCGGCCGGCGATCTATCAGGTTGCGTAAGCCGAGGCCCGCAGTCGTCGCAGGTGATATTGCAGCCCCGGGACGAAGAAACAGGCCCCGCCGACGAGTCCGAAGATGGTGATGCCGACCGAGGGGAACAGAGCCATCAGCCCGGCGGTCAGATACAAAAGAATCCCATAAATATAAAAACTTCCGGAAAGGATGCCTGCCTTCGCCAGGAAGATGTTGCCGCTGACCAGGGCCAGGACCGGCGAGAGGGTCAACACCGGCAGCCGCAGCAGCCATTCGACGAGGTAGAGCGACGCCGCCGAGGCGACGCTGCCGGCCCAGAGGTGGGCGATCTGCCGCTCGACGAACGTCACCGGCCCGCCCCGGCGCCTCAGCCACCAGAAGATGGCCGACCAGGTCCCGAGGCCGAGGACCCAGAGGCCGAGGTAGGGCAGCCGCGACGTCACCCCGCGCCACTGCAAGACGTTCGTCGCCAGGCAGAGGACGAGCAGGACGAGGCTGTGCCACATCCAGAGCAGGCCCCAGTTCTCGAGGACGGCCGCGTGGTGCGTCTCGCCGAGCATCCGCGAGGCGACGGCCGCCAGGCTCGTCGACCTGGCCGAGATCGGCTCGCCGGCGAGGTAGGCGTCGAGGTCGTCGGCCAGGGCCGCGGCGGTCGGGTAGCGGAGGTCGGCGGGCTTCTGGAGGCACTTGAGCGCGATGAGCTCGAGGTCGCGGTCGGCCTTCGGGTTGAGCAGTCGGGGCGGCAGCGGGTCTTCCTCGAGGACGAGCAAGAGAGTGTCGACCGGCGAGGCGGCCTGGAACGGCGGCCGGCCGGTGAGCATCTGGTAGAGGATGGCGCCTAAACTATAAACATCCCCCGTCGGGCCGAGCTTGCCGCGGTTGCCGGCGGCCTGCTCGGGGGGGATGTAACTCGGGGTGCCGAGGATGGCGCCGCTCTGCGTCAAGGAGCCGTCGACGTCGATCCGCTTGGCCAGGCCGAAGTCCGACACCAGCGGGCGGCCGTCGCGGTCGATGAGGATGTTCGACGGCTTGAGGTCGCGATGCAGGACCCCTCGCTCGTGGGCGAACTGGACCGCCCTGGCCACCGGCGCCAGCAGGGCCGCGGCCTCGCGCGGCGGCAAGGGGCCCTCGGCCAGGCGGCGGGCGAGGGTCGTCCCCTCGACGTATCGCATGGTGAAGTACGGCTGGCCGTCGTGCTCGCCGGGGGCGTGGACCGCGACGATGTGCGGGTGGTCCAGCCGGGCCGCCGCCGCGGCCTCGGCGCGGAAGCGGGCCACGTCGTGTTCGGTGGCCGTCGAGCCCTGGAGGAGCATCTTCAGCGCGACGACCCGGTCGAGGCTCCCTTGCCTGGCCCGGTAGACGACCCCCATCCCGCCGCGTCCCAGCTCGTCGAGGATCTCGAAGTCGCCGAACAGCCGGCCCGGGTCCGGGGCAGGCGTTGGGTATCCGGAGCCGGCGACGGTCGCCGGCCCATCGTGGTCGCCGTCGTCGCGGGCCAGCTCCTCGGCGATCTGGGCCGCGGCCCAGAGCCCGCGCAGCTCGACCGCGAGGTCGGGGTGATCGGCGGCGAGGCGGTCGACGTCGGGCTCCTCGCCGCTACGCCGGCTCTCGATGAGCTCGGCGATCAGCTCGGCCAGGACGTGCTCGCGGTCGGCGGCCGGGGGCATCATCTCAAGGGGTCCCGAGGGCCGACGGCGACTCGCCGAGGATGGAGCCGAGCCGACGGAGGGCCCGGAGGTGTCGCATGCCGGCGGCCGACTCGGTCAGGCCCAGGGCTTGCGCGACCTCGCGGTTGGAGAGGTGCTCGAAGTGCCGCATCAGGAGGACCTCGCGGTCGTCGTCGCCGAGGTGCGTCAGCGCCTCCTCGAACCGACGTTTCAGCTCGCGGCGGATCGCCTCGGCCGCCGGGGTCGGCCGCCGGTCGCGGAGCGCGGCGCCGAGGTCGAGCGACGAACGGTCGGCGAAGGCCGCCGCGATCGGTCGCTCGCGGTCGACGCTCCGGCGACCGGCGAGTCGATGGCGACGGTGGTCATCGATCATCCGGTCGCGGGCGATCTGGCGGAGCCAGAGGTGGAACGGCATCGCCGGGTCGCGGAGGTAATCCGGCAGGCGCCGGCTGGCCTCGAGCAGGACTTCCTGGACCACGTCGCTCGCGTCCACCCGCCGGCCGATCGCCGGATCGAGCCGCATCTCGATCATCCGTCGCAAGGGGCCGCGATGCCGCTCGAACAGGGCATCGACCGCCCCCTTGTCGTCGGGCGCGAGCCGGAGCAACTCCTTGGTATCGGTCGCTTCAGGCCACATCGCGGACCGGGCCCTAACGAGCGCTTCTCTCGGCGTCGGACTCTCGACGCCGGCGTCTCCCTTCATTATAGCGGCGCCCCGATCCCCTCGCCCCGTCCTCGACTTACGATCCCTCGGTCTGATGGAGCTCACCGCCCCTGTCAATTCGAGCGCCAATCCCATCCCGAGATGCGATTCCGCGGGTCCTGCGGGTCGATTTCGTCCGTCTCGACGATCCGGCTCGTGATCTCGTCGCCGACCTCGACCATCGGCACGGCCCACCGCAAATGTTCTCCGGTCGAGCTGTCCAGTGCACCGACAGTGAAGTGAAATCCCGCGTTCGGCGAAGGCGATCCGTCGGATCTCCCCACCCAGCTCACGATGGCCGAGAGGACACCGTTGTCGTAGATGCCTGCGGTGCAGAGCCGGCGACGGTTCAGGGTGACCTCGAACGCCTTCATCGTACCCTCCCGATGGCGATCCGGGTCTGGAGGATCATCAGGAACCTGTCGTCTCACCGCCAGAATCCTCCCATGGTCAAGCCCGAGGGGCGTCCCGGTCCTCATGGCGACTCTGTGTTCTTGGCACGTTTCATCGCCGCCTCGATCGCCTTTCCAAAGGCCTGCCCCGCGATGAACGGGGTGATCTTGATCCGCATCCGCGCGCCCGAGTCGCGCTCGACCTCGATGGTGTAGACGTTGAGGAAGTCGGACGTCGTCGGCAACATGACCTGGCGGATCGAGCGGAGGTCGAACCGAGTGACGTGGCCGGCATTGAAGTAGACGAGATCCTTAGTCGTCAGGAGGGCCATCTCGGGATCGCGCGGGTAGTCGCTCGCGACATAACAGCCGACGATCTCCGAGTCGGGGCCGGCGAGTTTTTCCGCCTCGATCAGCCCGAAGTCGTTGCGGTCCATCTCGTTGAGCATCTTGACCCCGGCGGTGAGCACGAACCGGGGCTCGGCGTCGAGCCCGAAGGGGTCGAGGTGGACGGCACGCCGGACGCTCGGGACGAACAGCAGGCCGACGGCGGCGATGGCCGCGGCGACAATCCCGAGCTGGAGGTAGCCGAGGATCATCCCCGCCTTCGCCAGCGCCTTGCCGCCGAGCCGGCCCTCCTCGTCGCGGATCTGGCCCCGGGCGACGTGCCCGGCGACGACCGCGATCAGGGCACCGACGAGCAGAAGCGGGGCCGTACGCCAGGATGCCGAAGACCAGGCTGATGACCGCCAGAGGGCTCGTCCGGGGTTGCGGCTCCGGCTCGGTCGACTTCTCGGCCGGGGGATGGAACTCGGGGTCTCGAACGAGGCTCATGGCCGTCTCCTCCGACTCGGGTGCGGCTCCAAGAGGTTGTCGCGATGGGATTCGTCCCCGACGGCGCAAGATTGGCATGGGAGGTCGGGATGGCCGGGCCTTCCATCCGTCGCGCCGAGAGTTCATAATACGAGCGACGGAGGCCGGTTGCAATTCAACGCGGAGGAGGGGCACATGGCGACGATCCGCAGGGCCCTGGTCGTGCTGGCGCTGGTCGCGCTCTCGGGGACGACCGCCCGGTCGCAGGTCTTCATGAACGGTGGCTTCGGCATGCCCATGGGCGGCATGGGCTTCAACAACGGCTTCGGTATGCCCATGGGCGGCATGGGCATGGGTATGCCGATGGGCATGGGGATGGGCATGCCCATGGGGATGGGGATGGGTATGCCTATGGGGATGGGCTTCGGCGGCGCGTACATGCCCTATGGCGGCTACTACGGCTTCGGCGTCTATCCGCCCGTGGCGACCTACAACAACCTGGGCGGAATCGCCGGCTCGATCGATCAGATGTTCAACCAGCCGCGGACCACGTTCGGCGGGTTCCGATCGGCTCCCGTGAATCGGCGGGGGAAGGTGCCGATCCGTCGCGGGCGGTGAACGACCGGCCGGTCAATCGCTGGCGGGCCCGACTCGGCCGCGGTTCGGGCCCGACACTGGTCATCGCCCACCGCGGCGACTCGGCGCACGCGCCCGAGAACACGATCGAGGCGGCACGCCTCGGCCATTCCGCGGGGGCCGATGCCTGGGAACTCGACGTCCGCCTCGCGCGGGACGGCGTCGCCGTCGTCTTCCATGACGAGTCCCTCCGCCGCACGACCGACGTGGCCGTCCGCTTCGCCGCCGACCCGAGGGCCGGCATGCTCCGGGTGGCCGACTTCGACACCCCGGAGATCCGCTCCCTCGACGCCGGCTCCTGGTTCCTCGACCCCGACGGCACCGGGCGGACAGCGGCCGGCTTCGGCACGCTCGAGGCAATCGACTCGGCCGCGCGGGCCCGTTATTCGTCGGGCAACGTCCGCGTGCCGACGCTCGCCGAGGCCCTGGAGCTGACCGCCGCGCTCGACTGGCTGGTCAACGTCGAGCTCAAGGCGACGGGCGACGACGGCAACGCCCTGGCCGAGTCGGCGATCGAGGCGATCGAGGCGGCGGGGGTGGCCGACCGCGTCCTGATCTCGTCGTTCGACCACGATGCCGTAACGTACGTCGCCCGACGATGGCCGGGCGTCGCGACCGGCGTCCTGACCGCCGAGCCGATCGCCAGGGCCGCCGATTACGTCCGTCGCGTCGTCGGCACGGACTTCTACCACCCCTCCGCCGCTTGCCTCGACGACGGGGGCCACGGCCTCGACGAGCTTCGTCGCGCCGGGGTGCCGGTGCTGGTCTTCACCGTCAACGATTCCAGCCCCGGAGGCCTCGCCGATCGACTCGCGACTGCGGGGGTCGCGGGCCTCTTCACCGACGACCCGGAGGCCTTGACGGTCCGCTGGCGGGGTCGAAGAGAGGTGGCGCCGTGATCATCGCCCCGGACGGCTCTCCGGCGTGAGAATCACGGCGCCCCTCGCGATCGTGACAATTCTCCCCTGGTTCCGTGGGGGTTGATGACCCGAGGGACTGGGGGTTCGTGCCCGCGGGCTCGGTCAGTCGTCCATCCGCAAGGCGCACCAGATGCCGCACGGGTAGTATTGTGCGTCGGCGGGCCGCTCGGCCAGGCGTTCCCATTGCTCCGACGTCCAGACGACGATCGTGGCGCGATAGCCGTTGATCCTCCAGTGGGCCTCGTATTGTTCCTCGAGCGGCGGCCGGAAGAGCGAGGGCCAGTCGGTCGAGGGCCTCACGGTCTGAAGCGCGATGCTCATGATGTCCTCTCGTCCTCGAGCGGGCAGGAGGGTCGGCATCGATCCCCCTTGCCGATTCCGCGCGTCGTCCTGACGGGGTCGCGGGCGCCGACGGTCGCCATGACCGCCTGAGATGAAGCCCGGACCTTCCACCGCAAAGACCGACTCGTCGCGGGCCGAGCCCGGACGACCGACACGACGTGCGCCTCCCTGCCGATCCGTCGGTGCCCCCGCCGTCGGGTCCGCGGACCGAACTACCGTCCGTGATCGGACGAGGGGTGACCCTCCTGTATTAGATATGATGAATACGTTCATTCGCACGGCCGATCACTGGTCTGTTGCGTGATCTGGGATAGCTGATGCGAATCGAGCAACCACGTTGCTCTGCCCGCATGATAAGGTTTTATTCTGGGAGTTCAAGCCCTATCTCTTCTTTTTTAAGCCATTTTGACCGACCCCTTGATCGGCCGCGGCAAACTGCTCTATCTTGGGGGATATGGGATATGCAGAGAAGCTGAAGCGACTTTGTGCAATCCGGGGACTGGACCAGTCGGCGCTGGCCGAGCGGCTGGGCATCCCCAAGTCGTCGATGTCGCGGATCTTCGGCGGGGTGCAGGAGCCGAAGCTGCTTCTGGCCTTCCGACTGGCGCGCGAGCTGGGGGTGACGCTCGACTACCTGGCCGACGACGCCCTCGACGCCGACCCGGCCGGGCACTGGGCGGTCGTCAGCGAGGACGAGCTGACGATCCTGAAGCTCGTGCGGCGGCTCGGCCACGACCAGTCGATCGACCGCCTGCTCGGCGTCGATCGCCCGCAGGCGCCGGAGTCCGATCACCTGGAGGCACGACCGGCCGGCCCTCGGCTCAAGTCGGAGCCGGACTGATCCTCCCGGGAGTGGCCGGCGGGAGCCGGATCTCCTAGAATAGCCGGCGCAACGGCGGCGAAGCGGGCCGGGCCGGGCGAGGTGACCGGGGTGCCGATGATCCAGACGCGGGCCTTGAGCAAGCACTATGGGGCGGTCCGGGCCCTCTCGGACCTGACGCTGGAGGTGCGCCGGGGTGAGGTCTACGGCCTGCTCGGGCCCAACGGCTCGGGCAAGACCACCACGATCCGCCTGCTGCTCGGCCTCTTGCGACCATCGTCGGGCTCGGCGGTCGTGGACCGCTTCGACTGCTGGCGCGAGTCGCGGTCGGTCCGGCAGCTCGTCTCGTACCTGCCCGGCGAGCTGCGGCTGCCCGGCGGAATGCGGGGCCTGACGCTCCTGAAGTACTTGTGCGACCTTCGGGGCGGCCGGGGACTCGACCGCGCCGTCGGGTTGGCCGAGCGGGTCATGGAGCTCGACCTGAGGCGCCGGATCCGCGCGTACTCGACGGGCATGAAGCAGAAGCTCGCGCTCGCGCAGGTGTTCGCCGACCCGGTCGACGTGCTGATCCTCGACGAGCCGACCTCGGCGCTCGACCCCTCGGCCCGCGAACTGGTGCTCTCCCTGGTCTCCGACGCGCGGGCTGGGGGCCAGACGGTGATCTTCTCCGGCCACGTCCTGTCGGAGGTCGAGCGCGTCGCCGACCGCGTGGCGATCATGCGCAAGGGGGCCTTGAAGCACGTCGAGGACATGCACGCCCGCCGCAGCCAGCGGATGGTGCTCGTCCGCTTCGAGGGCGAGGTGCCGACGACCTTCCCGGACGAACTCGCCCTGAGCGTTCGCGACCGCCAGGGGGAGCGGACGGTGCTGCTGGAACATCGAGGCGCCGCCGGGCCGCTCCTGTCGTGGCTGGCCGCGCAGCCGGTGGCCGACCTGGCGATCGGCACCGAGGACCTTCGGAGCCTTTACGACCGGTTTCACGGCCCGGACGTGGCCGACGACGGCCCCGACCCCGGCAAGCCGGCCGGGATGGAGGAGATCGCGTGAACGGCCTGGCGACGCTCGCCCGCAGGCTCCTGGTCGAGGCGCGTTGGCTCATGCTGCTGTCGGCGGCGGCGATGTTCGCGCTGAGCTGGCTCTGCGTCTATCGCAACTCGGTCATGGAGGCCCGGCTCCGGGCCGACACGACCGGGCTCTCGATGCGAGCCCGCATGATCCTCCGGACGGCCGGCGGGCCGAACATGGACTTCTCGGCGGCGGCGATCGAGGCGTTGGTCTTCTACTGGTTCTTCCTCTGCATCCCGATCCTGATCACCGTCGCCTGGGCGATCGCGCGCGGGGCGGCCTCGGTTGCCGGCGAGATCGAGCGGGGGACGATGGACCTCGTCCTCTCGCGACCGGTCGCGCGCACGACGTTCCTGGGGGCGCAGGTCCTCGTCGCCCTGGCGGGGTTCCTGGCGATGGGCCTGGCGATCGTCGTCGGCCACGCGGTCGGCGTGCGGCTGCATCCGCTCGAGGCGCCCCCGCCCTGGCTGTCCGTGTTGCGGCCGATCCTGAACCTCGATCTGCTCGGCGTCTCCGTGCTGGGCTACACCGTCATGCTCTCGGCGGTCGACAGCGTCCGCTGGCGGCCGACTCTCATCAGCTCGGGCCTGACGCTGGTCCAGTTCGGCGCCCTGGCGGTCGCCAACCAGCCGGACTGGGACAGCTGGCGTTGGCTGAACCACGTCACGATCTTCTCCGCCTTCCAGCCGATCGAGGCGGCCGTCGTCGGCGAAGCCCTCTTCTTCAACGGCGCGCTCCTCGGCGGGATCGGCCTTGCTGGCGTGGTCCTCGGCTGGATCGCCTTCCAGTATCGCGACCTGCCGGCGAACTCCTGACGCGACGACGAGTGCATGTGATCACGACCCGACCGGTGCGACGCGGCCGGCGGCCGTGCGGGAACGGAACTGGGTCATGCAGATCAAAGCGACCAGGGCCGCCAGGAATCCGACGGTGAAGAGGCCGGTCGAGGCCCGGTGCAACCCCTGGAATTGCTGGAAGAGCGGATCGGACTTGTCCGCCAGCCGGAACGCCCCGTAACGTTGGGCCAGGAGCGCCTGGAGGGCCCGGATCTTCGGGGTGAAGCCCCAGTAGTTGACCGCCGCGCACAGAGTCGCCACGACCAGGACGATCTCCGGGAGGTAGAACCGGCCTCCCATCGGGACCTCGTCGCGGCTCCGGAGGAACGCCAACGCGGCGATCAACGCCGCGCCGAGGACCAGGCCGGAGACGTCCGAGCCGTAGAGAAGCGGACCGAGCAACGCCGCGGCGACACCGCTGTCGGGCACGCTCGGGTTCCCCCGCGCCGCAAGGGCGAAGAGGTACGGCGCCACCACGAACCCCAGGCAGAAGAGGGCCCCGACCTAGAGCCCAGCCACCACCGTCGCCGACGACCGGATCGCCTTCGTCATGATCGTCCCCTCCTCGGAAGTGAAGAATCGGTTCAATTATGCCGCCCTGTCGGCGAATCACAGTTGAGAACGGCGCAGGCCGTGCGCCGACTCCATCGATCCATTGAGCGAGTTCGATCCGAGGAGAGTCCGCCCGTGGAAGCCATCACCGCGATCCCCTGGTTCGCCTGGATCCCGATCTCCGCAATCGTGCTCGGGTTCGTCAGCGGCACGATCACCACGCTCGTCAAGCAGTCTCAGCAGCATCGCGAGCGCATGGCGATGATCCGGATGGGGATACACCCCGACGCGCCGCAGCATTCCGCGCCCCTCCCCGGCGAAAAGCCGGCCTGTTACGACGAAGTGTGAGGCCGGCCGCAGGGACGTCGACTCAACATGGCCGCGAGGCTCATCGAACCGCGCCCCATTGCGCGAAGAGCCGCTCCAGCGCGGCGACGGCCTCGCCGACGCGGAGCTTGTCGTCCTCGTACATGTGGCCGACCTCCATCGGCAGGCGGCGGACGGCGTCGGCGATCTGGTCGCGGGCGCCTTCCATCCGCGCCAGCAGGAGGTCGGAGCCGGCCCCCGACTCGGCCCGTTGCCGCCGTGCCTCGGCGATCCGGGCCTCCCAGGTCGCCAGCACCTCCTGCCATTGCTCCCGCTCGCGGATGTGGACCCGCTGCGGATAGGACGGGCTCTTTCGGGGATCGCGCTTCGTCATCTCGGCCATCGAGGTCGGTCCCTTTTCGCTGGTCCACGATCGCGCCGCGGTCGGGCCTTCGAGGCCCTCCGGGCGGACACGACGCCATTCTAGGAAATGCTCCCCGGGCCGGGGAAGGCCCCCGAGGCGCGCGACGCCCCGGGCCGCGGGCTCAACCGCGATCGGCCGAGGCCGCGTCGAGCTTGAGGGCGAGCGCCAGCGAATGGAGCCGGGTCGCGGTGCGGTCGGCCCGCGACATGAAGACGACCGGGTGCGACGTCCCGAAGAGGACGCCGCCGAAGCGGCAATCAGCCGTGTACATGATCGCCTTGACCGTCAGGTTCGCCGCCGCCAGGCCGGGAAAGATCATCACGTCGGCGGCGCCCACGACGGGGCCGGCGACCCGCTTCGTGTCGGCGTCGGCGGCGGCGTAGGCGAGGTCGAACGAAAGCGGCCCCTGGATGTGGCAGTCGGGGAATTCGCCCTCTCGGTTGCGCCGCTGGAGCTCCGCCGCCTCGATGGTCTCGGGCATGGCGATGGTCGGCGCCTCGTTCGCGGCCATCAGGGCGATCTTGGGCACGTCGGCCCCGAGGGCGCGGGCCACTTCCAAGGCAGAATGGAGGATTTCGATCTTCTTGGCCAGGTTCGGCCGGATCATCACGCCCGTGTCGGCCAGCAGGAACCGCCGGCCATCGCGCAGGACCTCCATCAGGACGATCTGGCCGATCGATCGGCCCCGCCGTAGACCGGCCTGCGGGTCGAGCACCGCATGCAACAGCGCGGGGTCGAGACACCCCCTTTCATGAGCATGTCCGCCCGCCCCTCGCGGACGATCCTGACCGCGGTGCCGGCCGCGTCGAGGGCGTTGACCTCCTCGAAACCGTCGAGTGTCACTCCGGCCGCGAGGGCGGCCGCGCGGATCTCGTCCACCCTGCCCACGACGATCGGGCGTACCCAGACCCGCCGCCGCGCCTCGTCCAGGGCCTGGAGCACCGTCGCTTCCGCGCCCCCGGCCACGACGACGGTACGCGGCCGGGCGAGGGCATCGGCGTCGCGGAACAGGTCGTCGAAGCCGGCGAGGGGCATCGCGGCAATCCCTCAGGGACCGCACCAACGCGGCGGGCGCTTCTCGAGGAACGCGGCCATGCCTTCCTGCGCGTCGGCCTCGAGGGCGTTGGCGGCCATGATCGACGAGGCGCGGCGATAGGCGGCGGCCTCGTCGAGCGGCAGCGTCTCGTAGAACGCCGCCTTGCCGATCCGCAGGGCCACTGGGCTGACGGCGCCGATCGCGTCGGTCAGCTCGGCGACGGCCGCGTCGAGCCGATCGGCGGGGACGACGCGGTTGACCAGCCCAAGCTCCCGCGCCCGGCTCGCCGTGATCGGGGCCCCCGTCAGGAGCATTTCCAGGGCCGCCCTGGGCGCGATCGCGCGTACAATCGGGACCATCGGCGTCGTGCAGAAGAGGCCGATCTTGACCCCGGGCGTGGCGAAGGTCGCCCCTTCGCTCGCGACCGCGAGGTCGCAGGCCGCGACGAGCTGGCAGCCCGCCGCCACCGCCGCCCCTTGCACCCGGGCGATCACCGGCACCGGCAGCCGCCGGAGCCGGAGCATGATATCCGAGCAGGTGTTGAAGAGGGTTTCATACTCCTCGTCCGGCCTGCCGACCATCTCGGACAGGTCGTGTCCCGCCGAGAAGGCCGGCCCAGTCGCCGCGAGGACGACGGCCCGCGCCGTCGGGTCGGCCGCGACGGCGTCGAGGGCCGCGCCGAGCCGGCCGAGCAATTCGAGCGACAGCGCGTTCCGACGATCGGGGCGGTCGAGCGTCAGCCGGACGACGCCCCGATCGGCCTCGACTCGGAGCATGGTCACCTCTTCAATGCCTTGTAGCGGATGCGGTGCGGCTGGTCGGCGTCGATGCCGAGGCGCTCGCGGCGCTGGTCCTCGTAAGTCCGGTAGTTCCCGTCGCACCAGACGACCTTGCTGTCCCCCTCGAAGGCGAGGATGTGGGTGGCGATGCGGTCGAGGAACCAGCGATCGTGGCTGATCACGACGGCGCAGCCGCTGAACTCGACGAGGGCGTCCTCGAGGGCGCGCAACGTGTCGACGTCGAGGTCGTTCGTCGGCTCGTCCAGCAGCAGCAGGTTGCCGCCGCTCTTGAGCAGCTTGGCCAGGTGGACCCGGTTCCGCTCGCCGCCCGAGAGGTTGCCGACCTTCTTCTCCTGGTCGGGCCCCCGGAAGTTGAACCACGAGACGTACGCCCGCGCCGGCACCTTCCGCTTGCCGAGCTGTACCTGGTCGACGCCGCCGGTGATCTCCTGGAAGGCCGTGTTGTCGGCGCCGAGCGCCTCGCGGCTCTGGTCGACGTAGGAGGTGACCACCGTGTCGCCGACGCGCAGCTCGCCGGAGTCGGGCCGCTCCTGGCCGACGATCATCCGGAAGAGCGTCGTCTTGCCGGCGCCGTTGGGGCCGATGACCCCGACGATCCCGCCGGGCGGGAGGCGGAAGTCCATGTGTTCGAACAAGAGGCGGTCGCCGAACGACTTGCTCAGGTCCCTGGCCTCGACGACGAGGTCGCCGAGGTGCGGCCCGGGCGGGATCTGGATGGTGACCGCCTCGTCGCGGCGATCGGCCTGCTGGCTGGCGAGCTGCTCGTAGCGCTGGAGCCGCGCCCGGTTCTTCGCCACCCGGGCGCGCGGGGCCATGCGGACCCACTCCAGCTCGCGTTCCAGGGTCTTGCGGCGGGCGCCTTCCTGCTTCTCCTCGAGCTCCAGTCGCGCCTGCTTCTGTTCGAGCCACGACGAGTAATTCCCCTGCCAGGGGATGCCGCGGCCGCGGTCGAGCTCGAGGATCCAGCCGGCGACGTTGTCGAGGAAGTAGCGGTCGTGGGTGACGGCGACGACGGTGCCGGGGTATTCCTGGAGGTGCCGCTCGAGCCAGGCGACGCTCTCGGCGTCGAGGTGGTTGGTCGGCTCGTCGAGCAGGAGGATGTCGGGCCGTTGCAGGAGGAGCTTGCAGAGGGCCACGCGCCGCCGTTCGCCTCCCGAGAGCGTCGCGACCTCGGCGTCGCCGGCGGGCAGCCGCATGGCGTCCATGGCGATCTCGAGGTGCCGGTCGAGCTCCCAGCCGTCGGCCGCCTCGATCGCGTCCTGCACGATCGCCTGCTCGTCGAGCAGCCGCGTCATCTCGTCGTCATCCGGCCCCTCGGCCAGCCGCGCATTGATCGCGTCGAACCGCTCCAAGAGCTCCCGGGTGGCGGCCACGGCCTCCTCGACGTTGCCGAGGACGTCCTTCGTCGGGTCGAGCGTCGGCTCCTGCGGCAGGAAGCCGATCGACACCCCCGGCGCCGGCCTGGCCGTGCCGACGAAGTCGGTGTCGACTCCGGCCATGACCCTCAGGAGCGAGCTCTTGCCCGACCCGTTGCTGCCCAGCACTCCGATCTTGGCGCCCGGGTAGAACGAGAGCCAGATGTCGCGGAGCACCTCCTTCTTGCCGTGCGCCTTCGACAGGTTCTCGATCGTGAAAATGTACTGCTGGGCCATGTCTCTCCCTTCCTCGTCCCCGCCTCGTCGCGATCCCACGACCCCAGTAGACTCCAACTCGGCCGTCCCCGTAAAGTCCGGCCTCGCCCTCCTTGCCAACGCCCCCCCGCCGCATGCTATAATCCGCTCCGACGGGACCCAACCCGAACGGCGGCGTAGCTCAGTTGGTTAGAGCAGCGGACTCATAAACCGCAGGTCACAGGTTCGAATCCTGTCGCCGCTACTCCCCGTCAGGCCCCCGGACACGGCTCGCCAGGTCCCTTCCCGATCCAAGGCCCGGTTGTCCAGGACCCCGGCGATTTGTCGGGGATTGCTCCTCCTCCGGGTCTCGGGGAGCGTCAGGGATAGTGAGGGCGTCGACGATCAAGAATCCGGCGTTTCGGTATGCGCGGGGCATCGTCGAAAGACGAGCGTGGAATCATGAGACATTGAAGGAACAGCGTTTGCATTCAACCTCGATGGATCCAGTGTCCTCTCGCCAGGGCTCGGAATCGTGGTACAGTCTTTAGGGACAATTGACGGCAGTTCTCGAGCGGAGACAACGAAGGGCTCGTGGTCGGTCTCGCCTGAAATCCATCGCGACTGCGCCATTCGTACGGGGAGGACGCCGGCCGCGTGGGATTGACTGCCCGTGCGGAGGCCGGCGCAGGAGCCCCTGCGACGAAGAGGATACGCCGTGAGCGGAGCGACACCGAGCTTGTCCTTCGACACCCGATGGTTCTCGACCGCGCTCAAGAGCATCGGCGACGCCGTCATCGCTACCGACGGCGCGGGGCGGATCCTGTTCCTCAACCCGGTCGCGGAGAGCCTGACCGGATGGACTTCGGACGAGGCGACGGGCCGGCCCCTGACCGAGGTCTTCCGCATCGTCAACGAGCGGACGCGGAGACCGGTCGAGGACCCGGTCGAGAGAGTCCTCGCCACGCGCCAGGTCGTCGGCCTGGCGAACCACACGCTGCTCAGCTCGCGCGAGGGAGCGGAGGTCCCGATCGACGACAGCGCCGCCCCCATCTACGACGGGCAGGCGAACGTCACGGGCGTCATCCTGATCTTCCGCGACATCACCGAGCGGCGACGGGCGGAACTGGTCAACGAGAGGCTGGCGGCGATCGTCGAGTCGTCGGACGACATCATCGTCTCCAAGACCCTCGACGGCGTCATCACCGGCTGGAACCGCGGTGCCGAGCGTATCCTCGGCTACTCCGCCGACGAGGTCATCGGCAAGCACGTGTCGATCCTCATGCCCACCGAGCTCGTCGAGGACATGCCGAAGATCCTCAACCGGGTCCGAAAGGGCGAGCGGGTCGACCACTACCACACGAAGCGGCGTCGCAAGGACGGCACGATCCTCGACGTCTCGCTGACCGTCTCACCGATCCGCGACGCCGACGGCGTGATCGTCGGCGCCTCGAAGATCGGCCGCGACATCACCCGAGAGAAGCTCGTCGAGGCCGAGCGGCGGGAGGCCGAACGCCGCAAGGACGAGTTCCTGGCGATGCTCGCCCACGAGCTTCGCAACCCGCTGGCGTCGATCAGCAACGCGGCCCAACTGCTCGGCAGCCTGGAGACGGAGGACGACCTCGAGTGGGCCAAGGACGTCGTCCAGCGCCAGGTGAAGCACCTGGCCCGCCTGATCGACGACCTGCTGGACGTCTCCCGGATCACCCGGGGCACGATCGCGCTCCAGACCGAGTCGGTGGCGCTCTCGCCGATCGTCGGCGGCGCCATCGAGTCGGTGCGACCGCTCGTCGAGGAGCGGAAGCACGAGCTGAACGTCTCGCTGGCCCCCGGGCCCTTGCGGCTCGAGGCCGATCCCCTGCGGATCGAGCAGATCCTCGTGAACCTGCTGGGCAACGCCGCGAAGTACACCGACGCCGGGGGGCGGATCTGGCTGTCCGCCGCGCAGGATGGGAATGAGATCGTCGTCAAGGTCCGCGACTCGGGGATCGGCATGACGCTGGAGCTGCTCGGCCGCGCCTTCGACCTCTTCGTGCAGGGCGACCGCTCGGCGGCGCGCACCGAGGGGGGCCTCGGCATCGGCCTGACGCTCGTCCAGAAGCTCGCCGAGCTGCACGGCGGCGGGGTCTCGGCCACGAGCGACGGCCCCGGTAAGGGTTGCGAGTTCACCGTCCGCCTGCCCGCGGCGGCGGAGTCGGCCGCCGCGTCGACACGGCCCAGGGTGACGCTCCCGCGCGTCGCTCGGGGCGCGTCACGGGTGCTGGTCGTCGACGACATGAAGGACACCGCCCGGGCCATGGCGAAGGTGCTCCGGCTGCTCGGCCACGACGTCCAGGTCGCCCACGACGGCCCCTCGGCCATCGAGGCCGCCCGCGCCCAACGGCCCGAGGTCGTGATGCTCGACATCGGCCTGCCCGGAATGGACGGGTATGAGGTGGCCCGGCGACTGCGGCAGGAGGACTGCTGCAAGGACGCGGCGATCATCGCCGTCTCGGGCTACGGCCAGGACGAGGACCGTCGCCGCTCGAAGAAGGCGGGTTTCGACCATCACCTGGTCAAGCCGATCGACCAGTTCACCCTCGCGTCCCTCCTCGCCCCGCAGCCGAGTTGAAGCCGGGCCCTCACCGCCGCACGGCGGGGATCTCCCAGAGTCGGACGAGGCCGTCGAAGTGGGACCCGAGGGCCCGACGGCCGTCGGGGAGTGCGACGAGGCAAGCAGGGCCGACCCCGAAGTCGGCACGCGCGATGACCGACCCGGTTTCGAGGTCGAAGAGGAGGAGCCCGCCGTTGTGGCCCCCGGCCAGGGCACGTCGTCCGTCGGGGAAGAAGGCGACGGATCGGACCCAATCTCAGATGCCGAACATCCGGCGGACGAGGCGCCCGGACCTGAGGTCCCAGAGGCCGATGGACTGGTCCGAGGACCCAGTCAATGCGCGTTCGCCGTCGCGCGAGACGGCGATGCACCAGATCTCGCCGCGATGCCGACCGAGGAGGACCGGGTCGGCATCGTCGTCGAGATCCCACGTGGCCGATGAGGACTTCGTCGGGCGATACGCGTCGCCCGACCGATTCCATCCCGTCAGGCGCAATCTGGGCGTCATCGTGCACACGGGACGGGACCTGAACTCCGCGGTGATTCTCGCCGTGTTCTTTTGTGGACTCATTGCCCATCGTCGACATCTCCCGCTAGCGACGGGGCAGGCTTCTGCCGTTCGGCGCGCGCCCAATCGCCGAGGACGGCGAAGAAACCGCCGAGGTTCTCGGCGATCTCGCGCACGTCCTCGTCATTCAGTCGCCGCCCGGCCCGCGCCTCGAAGACCCGGCGGGTCAGGTCCCCCAGCCGGTCTCGTCTCGCGGACCTCGCGTTGCCCATCCCGACCGCTTACACAAAGAGCGACCCCCCGAAACACGTGCGTTCGCCCTGCCCGGCAAGGTCCCTCGGGGGGTCAGGTATCGCCCTGGCGGGCGACGGTTCGGTGATCGGCTTGCCGGGCCTCACTGAGCACTGGCGAAAAAACACTGGCGGCCCAGCAGGGAGGGCAGAAAACCATCCGACGTCGCTATGGGACACGCTGGTCCAAATCCCGAAGGCTCATGAGGGATTCCGGGGTGGTGCGAGCAAGAAGCCGATTAGGAGTCTCGCAAGAATAATCTATCGGATCTGGCCTTCGGCTCGTTATCGTCTTGCGCATGGCAAGCACATCGGTGGAGGTGATCCGGGCCAAGTTCGAGGCTTTGAAGCCGGTCATGAACAAGCGGACTCGACGCCTCTGGGCGGCGACCGAGGCCAGGGCCATCGGACGGGGCGGGATCACCCGGGTCTCGCAGGCCACCGGCATCAGCCCGGTAACCATCCGGGCCGGACTGAGCCAGTTGGAGCGGCCTGCCGAGCCGGAGGCCGCACAGGCCACCGGGGGGCGTGTACGGCGACCGGGCGGCGGCCGGAAGCCGCTGACCCATCACGACCCGGGGCTACTGGCCGCCCTGGAATCCCTGGTCGAGCCGCTGACCCGGGGCGACCCCCGATCGCCCCTGCGTTGGACCTGCAAGAGCACGGCCAAGCTGGCGGCCGAGTTGAAGGCCCAAGGGCATGCCGTCAGCCCGAGGACGATCAACACATTGCTGGCCCAACTCGGCTACAGCCTCCAGTCCGTCCGCAAGGCCCGGGAGGGCGGCAAGCACCCGGACCGCAATGCCCAGTTCGAGCACATCAACGCCAAGGCCGAGTCCTTCCAGAAGTCCGGGCAGCCGGTCGTCTCGGTGGATACGAAGAAGAAGGAGCTGGTCGGCGACTTCAAGGACGGGGGCCGGGAGTGGCAGCCGAAGGGCCGGCCCGAGGGGGTCCGGGTCCACGACTTCATCGACCCGAAGCTGGGCGAGGCCATCCCGTACGGCGTCTACGACCTGGCGGCCAACCTCGGCTGGGTGAGCGTCGGCGTCGATCACGACGCCGCCGAGTTCGCCGTCGCCACGCTCCGGCGATGGTGGGAGCAGTTGGGCAGCGGGATGTACCCGAGGGCCGAGCGGCTGCCGGTCACGGCCGACGGGGGCGGCTCGAACGGGAGCCGCTGCCGGCTCTGGAAGCTCAAGCTCCAGGAGTTTGCCGATGAGACCGGGCTCCGGATTACGGTGTGCCACTTCCCGCCGGGGACGAGCGAGTGGAACGAGATCGAGCACCGGATGTTCTGCCACATCACCCAGGACTGGCGCGGTCGCCCGCTGGTGGACCTGAAGTGCGTCGTGAACCTGATCGGGAGCACGACGACGGAGACGGGCCTGGAGATCCGGGCGGAGTTAGACGAGAAGAGATACCCCCTCGGGCGGGTGGTCACGCAGCGAGAGATGGACGCCCTCTCGATCAAGGCGGATGAGTTCCACGGGGAGTGGAACTACACGATTCGACCGAGGGCGAGAAATCGATAGGTTATTCTTGCGAGGCTCCTTAGCGACCCCAAGAGCCGCTTACCACGAGCCCGGACGTTCTGCACGAACTCGAAGAACCCCAGGTAGGGCGGTAACTTCTCCGGCGAGATCCCGCGATGCGGACGGGGCCACGAACGCAGCAGCGACCAGGACCCTTCGA
>DASZMJ010000390.1:0-1521 GCA_035551935.1 Isosphaeraceae bacterium | reverse complement strand
CGGTGGAGGAGGCGACGGCGTCCTGGAACGCCCACCGCCACCCGTTCGTCTGGGGCCGCCGCCGGCGACACCGCCCGCGACGACGCCCGGGGATCGCGGCGGCACCCGGAGTCAGGACACTTGCCGGATGAACCACTTAGGGCCAGCGCCTTCGTCTGCGCGATCGCGTTGTCGAGCGACTCGATCCGCGCCCCGCCGTTGCGGCGGAGCCGCAGGTCCAGGCAGCCGCTCGCACCCGCCGGGAGGACGCCGTGCGTGATGATCTCGCCGATGAGCCGCTTGGCGTCGTCCTCGAACAGCTCCCGCTCGAATTGGAGCCCGCGGGCGATCGCGAACGGCGACTGGCCGAAGGTCTCCGGGATGCCCTCGGCCTTGGCGACCGCGGCCATGCGGACGTTGCGCACGGCCGAGATCGTGTTGGGCTCGCACGTCGGGTTGCGCGCCCACTGCTCGAGCCGCAGCCGGGTATTTCCCCGTGCGGCGTCGCGACTCGGGGCGGCCGATAGCTCCCTCGCCATGGCCAGATCCCGCTCAAGGAGGCTCCCGTCGGGCGGAAACCCGTATGCCGGGCCGACAAGGTCGTGTCAGACCCTTCAGCCAGGCACTTAAGCAACCATCAAATCAGGCAGAAGCAGCCGCGTCAAGCAGGTTGCGGCGAAAGGCGTGACGACTGGCCGGCTCCTGCCTCAGTTGCCGGTCTCCACATCGTTGCTCGCCGTGGCAACGTCGCTTTCTGTTTCGAGTCGCGGTCGCAGGCAGGAGCGCCAGCCAGTTCTCAGGGCAGGGACTCGCCTTCGGATTCGATCACCGTGTTAGAGCGGTTTTCTTTTGACTCTGGCTGTTGATCCTGATGGGCCGTATCCGCCATGGCCGAACCAGCCGTCGATGTCTGCCGGCCGGACCGCCCGCAGGGCCTCGCCCATCGCCTCGATCACCGCGTCGACCGACCGGGCCTTGGCCTTCCGGAGCCACTCCTTGAGCTTGCTGAAGAGTTGTTCGATCGGGTTGAGGTCGGGGCTGTACGCCGGCAGGAACCGCACCTCGGCCCCGGCGGCGCCGATCAGCCGCTGGACCTCGGCGGTCTTGTGGCACGACAGGTTGTCCATCACGACGATGTCGCCGGGCCGCAGCGTCGGCGCCAGGCACTGAGCGACGTAGGCCTCGAAGCAGGCGGCGGTCGTCGCCCCGTCGAACGCCGGGCAGGCGCCGACGCCGCCGAGCCGCACGGCGGCCGTCAGCGTCGTCATCTTCCAGTGGCCGTGCGGGACCGGGCCGTCGACCCGCACCCCGCCGGGGGCGCGGCCGTAGGTCCGGTCCATCGCCGTGCTCGCCCCGGTCTCGTCGACGAAGACTAGCCGCGCCGGGTCGATGCCGGCGAAGTCCTCCCGCCAGGCCGCCCGCGCGGCGATCAAGTCGGGCCGGTCCTGCTCGGCCGCCCGCCGCGACTCTTTTTTCGCGTGACGCCCAGCCGCCCCGGCGCCCGATGCACGGCCGAGGGGCCGCACGCGACGCCGGCGGCCG
>DASZMJ010000389.1:0-11073 GCA_035551935.1 Isosphaeraceae bacterium | reverse complement strand
GTCGTCGACGTCGGCATGCACATCGGCGGCTTCTGCCTGGAGGCCCTCCGCCGCGGGGCCGGGCGGGTCCTCGGCTTCGAGGCCGAGCGCTCCAACTTCGACTACGCCGCGGCCAACCTCCGCGCCTTCGGCGACCGCGCCCGGCTCGCCAACAAGGCCGTCTGGCGCTCCGACGTGAAAATCGATCGACTTGTTTTCACTCCGTCCTACGACGCGGCCAACACCGGCGGCGGCGGGATGATCTTCTGGCACGGCCGCGGACAGGCCGAGCAGGAGGTCGAGGCCGTCGCCTTCGACGACGTGATCCGCGAGGCCACGGGGCGCGGCCGATCGCGGGTCCGGCTGCTCAAGATCGACTGCGAGGGGTCGGAGTTCCCGATCCTCTTGACATCGAAGACCTTGCACCGGATCGACGCGATCGTCGGCGAGTTCCACGAGGTCGGCGGCCCGTTCGACGACCACCCGATGCCCGAGCACGCCCGCATCCCCGGCGTCGACCGCTTCACGATCGAAATCCTCGCCGACGCCCTCCGCCGCGCCGGCTTCGACGTCGACTGGACGCGGCACCCCGGCTCATTCCTGGGCCTGTTCGCCGCCGAACGGACGCGGCGGCCGTCGCTGCTGGCGAGGCTCTTGGCCGGCCGAGGCCGCCGCGCTTGATGCCGTTGATCTCCCCCCTCGTACCGACCCGCCCTCAGCCGAAGAGGCCGAGGACGGGCTGGGCCTTGACCAGCTCGCGGGGCTGGTTGAGGTGGTTCATGATGAGGGTGGAGGGGTCGATGCCGAGGGCGTGGTAGATGGTGGCGAGGATCTCGGTCGGGTGGACGGGGTCCTCGATCGGCGAGGAGGCGTGCTCGTCGCTCTTGCCGAAGACGCCGCCGCGGCGGATGCCGGCGCCGGCGACGACGGCGGTGTAACAGTACGGCCAGTGGTCGCGGCCGTCGGGGGCGTTGCCGTTGCCCGAGGTGCTGACGCCCATCCGCGGCGAGCGGCCGAACTCGCCGATGGCGACGACGAGCGTCTCTGCCAGCAGGCCGCGGCCGTCGAGGTCCTCGATGAGGCTCGACAACGCCGCGTCCAGCTTCGGGCAGTGGAGGTTCTTCAAGGGCTTGAAGTTGGCCGCGTGGGTGTCCCAGGCCGTCGAGTTCGGGTCGCCGTTGGCGACGCTCGGCCAGTTGAGCTGGACGAACCGAGTGCCGGCCTCGATCAGGCGGCGGGCCAGGAGCGCCCCCTGGCCGAAGCTGTGCCGGCCGTACCTGTCGCGGAGCCTCGGGTCCTCGGCGTCGAGGTCGAACGCCCGCCGCGCCCGGCCCGAGAGGATCAGGTCGAACGCCTTGCCCTGGTACGAGTCGAGCGCGTAGCCCTTGGTGGCCCGCTCCAGCTCGGGCATGCCGGCGTTGATCGTCCCCAGCAGCGACCCGCGACGCTTGAGGCGGACCTCGGAGACCTCGCGCCGCAGGGTCAAGTCGTCGAGGTTGAGCTTGCCTTTCGCGAGATTCTCTTCCTGGTACATGTAATAGGGATCATATTTCTTGCCGAGGAACCCGGCGTTGCCGGCCTTGCCGATGACGTTCGACTCCTGCAAGGGGCGCGGGAGCATGACGAACGGCAGCATGGCCTCGGCCGGCGGCCTGAGCTTCACGACGTTGGAGCCGACGTTGGGGTAGTCGGCCGGGCTGGGGGGATCGAGCTGGCCGGAGGGGCTGACCTTGTCGGGGGTGTAGCCGGTCAGCATCTGGTACATCGCCGCGGTGTGGTTGAACAGGCCGACGGGCGTGTAGCTGACCGACCGGATCATCGTCAGGCGGTCGGTGACGCGCGCGAGCCGGGGCATGTGCTCGCCGACGAACAGGCCGGGCGTCGCCGTCGCGATCGGCTTGAACTCGCCGCGGATGTTGTCGGGGGCGTCGGGCTTCGGGTCCCAGAGGTCGATGTGGCTCGGCCCCCCCTGGAGGAACAGCAGGATGACGTTCTTCGCCCCGCCGAAGCCCGTCGGCCCCTTGAGCGGCCGGCCCGAGGGCACGTCCTTGGCGCCGGCCTCGCCGGCCCGCGCCTCGAGGCGGAGGAACTCCGGCAGGCTCAGGCCCAGGAGCCCTGCGCCGCCGACCCGGAGGAACTCGCGGCGGCTCGGGCCGTCGCACAACCGCGCCGCTTGGCCGGGGATCGAGAGCATCGGGGGGACCTCCTCGGAGGGTTCGATTCAGGGTAAGAGATCTCGGACGAACACCCGCGCGACCTCGCGGCCGTCGAGCACGATCGGCACTTCGTCGTCGGGGCCATACTCGGCCCGCGAGCGGTAGTCGGGCGCGGGGTCGGGCCCCGTGGGGTCGGTGTAGACTTCGAGACGACGGGCGCGGAGGTTCAGGATCCAATAGACGGGGATCGCCGCGCGGGCGTAGATCCTCTTCATCGTTGTCCGGTCGGTTCGCAACGACGTCCAGGCGACCTCGACGACGAGCGGGACGTCGGGCGGCGTCGGATGGCCGTTCATGTAGTCGCGCGGCGACCCCCGCATCACCTTCACGTCCGGCTCCGGCTCACTCTTGGCCCCCGCGATGGTCACGGGGTTCTGCGAGTTGACGAACCAGCCGGCAGGGAGGAGGCGGCTCAGCACGGCATGGACGAGGTCCGTCGCGACGACGTGGGGCGGCTTCTTCGACATCTTGAAAACGAGCAGCCCGTTCAGCAGCTCGACCCGGTTGCTCTCGCGGAGGATGCCCGCCTCGATCATCGCGTGATACTGCTCGACGCTCAGGCGGTAGAGCCGGTCGCCGAGCCGCGAGGATGCCCTCCTGTTCGACCGCGATTTCATGCCCGTGGACATCGACGTCTCTCCTACCGCCCCTCAGCGATTGAACAGGAACGCCGGGCTGTTGATGAGCGCCCAGAGGAGGTCCTGGGCGGCCTCGGCCTTGGTGTCGGCCTTGGAGAAATACTCGCGCGACTTGGCCAGCTCGTCGGCCGTCGGCAGGCGCGAGAGGGCGGCGAGATACATCTCCTCGATGATCTTGGTGTCGTCGGGGTTGGGGCGCAGGAGCCGGGCGATCCGGCCGTCGGGGTCGACGAGGGCCTCGGCGATCGTCGGGCCGTTGACGAGGTTCAGGGCCTGCGAGAGGCTGACCTCGCTGGAACGCTCGCACTCGCAAGGCGTCTCGCGGGGGGGACGGCCGAAGAGGTCGAGGAAGCCGCCGCCGACCTGGGAATCGGGCAACTGGTCGGCCCGGAAGCCCGCCGGCACGCCGGGGAACCGCGGCGCGCGGCCGGTCGCCACGTCGATTGCGTCGAGCAGCTCCTCGGCCGTCAACCGGCGCGGGACGGCGTGCGAGAAGTTGATCGAATCGTCTTCATTAAAGCGATTCGTCTTGTACGAGAGCTGGTACGTCCGCGACCGCGCGATCGTCCGCATGAGGTGGCGGAGGTCGAACTTGTGCGCGACGAAATCCTTCTCGAGGAATTCGAGCAATTCGGGGTTCGACGGCGGGTTGCCCGAGCGGATGTCGTCGACCGGGTCGATGATCCCCTTGCCGAGGAAGTAGCTCCAGACGCGGTTGACGACCGAGCGGGCGAAGTAGGGGTTCTCGGGCGACGTGAGCCACTCGGCGAGCTGTTCGCGGCGGGCGGCGTCCTTGCGGACGCGGCCGGCGTGCTCGAACGGGAAGCTCGGCGCGACGACGTGGCCGTCCTTCGGGAAGAGGACCTCGCCGCCGTCCTGGTCGAAGACGACCTGCTCGCCGGGGCGCATCCCCTGCTTGACGCCGACGCGGCCCCAGTAGGCGGCCAGGCCGTAGTATTGCCCCTGCGTCCACTTCTCGAACGGGTGGTCGTGGCACTTGTTGCACGAGAACCGGATGCCCAGGAACAGTTGCGTCGCGTTCTCGAGCGCGACGCTCGGCTCCTTCTGGGCGCGGAAGTAGTTGACCGCGGGGGACTCGTGCGAGCTGCCCGTCGCCGTCAACAGCTCGCGGACCATCGCGTCGTAGGGCCGGTCTTCGGCCACGGCGCGCTCGATCCAGCGGAGGAAGGTCCAGGTCGGCTTGTCGCCGATGAGCTTGCGGTTGACCTGGAAGAGGTCGGCCCACTTGTGCGTCCAGTGCGCGACGAACTCGCGGCCGCCGATCAGTTCGTCGATCACCCGATTGCGCTTGGCGACCGGGTCGGACGGGTCGTCGAGGAAGGCGCGGACCTGCTCGGGGGTCGGCGGCAGGCCGGTCAGGTCGATCGAGACGCGGCGGAGGAATTCGGCGTCGGTGCAGGTCTCGGAAGGGAGCACCTTCACCCGCTCGAGCTTGCGGTTGACGAGCCGGTCGACCTCGTTGTTCTCCGGCATCGGCGCCCAGGCGAAGCCGCTCCGGTCGCCCATGACCGTCAGGTTCTCGGAGCCGAACGCCCCCTCGTAACGCACCAGGATCGCCGCCTCGCCGCGCCTGGCGGCGGTGACGAGTCCCGATGAGGTCACGGTCGCCACGTCGGGCACGCTGCTCGAATAGACCGCGTCGGCGGTCACGTCGCGGGTCGTGCCGTCGGGATAATGCGCGATCACGAGGAGCTGCTGCGAATGGCCCTCCCGGGCCAGCTCGACCGCGGGGGGGAGGACTTCCAGCGAGGCCACCCGCGCCGTCTTGCCGACGTCGGACTGGACCCCCTGCGCGATCCAGTCGCGGAGCGCGGCGTACGACGGCGAGGCCGGGTCGAGGACGTAGCCACCTTCGTGCGGGACGCCGTTGGTCGGCTTCAGGAGCATCAGGCTCTGCTCGGGGGCCGAGCGGTTGAACCGGCGGCCGGCGAGGTCCTCGACGAGCTGCTCGTAGTCGAACGCCGGATCATAGCCGCGCAGGCTGAGCTTGAACCCGCGCTTCCCCTTGGCCGAGCCGTGGCACGTCCCCGCGTTGCAGCCGACCCGCGCCAGGATCGGCTCGACGTCGCGGACGAAGCTGACGGGCCGGGGATTGCTCGCATTTCTGACCGTCACCGGCAAGTCCGCGTCGAGCCCGCCGGCCCGCACCTTGACGGTGTACTCGCCGTCCTTGACCGGGTGCGCGAAGCCGGTCGCGTCGAACCGCAGCCCTTCGGGCGCCTCGTACGTCGCCTTCGACGTCAGATCCACCCGGCCCCCGACGGCCGTCCGGCCCGTCACCAGGACCCGGCGCGCGTCGCGGGGGCCGTCGAGGACGAGGCGATCGGGCGTGACCTGGAGCGTCTGGAACGTCGCCGGGGCGTCGTCGGCTCGCGCGACGGCCGGGAGGAGGATTGCCAACAGGAGCCAGGTGGAGAGTCGGGGGGAGAAGGTCATCGGGCGTGTATCCTCGAGGGGGGCCGGCCGAGATCGAGCGGGCGGGGGGTTCAGGGTGTGGCAGGTCGGGGGATCGCGGGCTTGCCGAGGACTTCCATCGCCAGGGGGATCGTGGAGATCGCCCCGACGAGCAGCAGGGTCAGCCCGACGGCGCGGCGGGCGTCGTCGTCGAGCCGGTCGGACAGCAACAGGCCCAGGCCGGCGCCGAGGGCGACGCGGGTGCCGGCGATCAGGCCGATCTCCGGCAAGGTCACGGCTCGCTCTTGCATCGTCGCCTCCTCGGGTTGAAGTCTCAGGGCGTCTCGAGGGCCACCGCGGGCGGCCCGCCGACCGGGACGGGGACGAACGACCGGACGAGCCTGCCGTCGGCGGCGTCGAAGAGGCGGACGTTGCCGTCGAAGCCGCCGGTGGCGACGCCTTTGCCGTCGGGCCGGAAGGCGATGGCGAAGATGCCGCCGACATGTCCCTTGAGCGTCCCCTTGCGGGCGCCGTCGGCCACGTTGTAGAGCCGGACCTCGCCCCCGGAGCCGCCGACGGCCAACGTGCCGCCGTCGGGGCTGAAGGCGATCGCGGCGATCGGGCCGGGCTGGGTTTCGAAGGCGCGGAGGAGGTTGAAGTCGGTGTAGTTCATGTCCCGCGCCTGCGTCCGGAAGATCTTGTAGAGCCTCGGCACGCGCTCGTCGCCGCCGATGGCGACCTGGTCCTCCTTCGGGTGCCGCGCCAGGACCTTCAGCTCGCTGTAGTTCTTGCCGATGTCGTCGATGAACGAGCCGGTGCCGGCCTCGGTCAGCTTGAGCGCGCCGTCGCGGCCGAGGGTGATCAGGTGCTTGCCTTCGCGCGAGAAGGTCGTGCCGAAGACCCAGTCGGCGTGGTGGTCGATCTTGAGCGTCTGCTTGCCGTCCTCGACGGAGACGACCCGCGCCGAGTTGTCGGCGCAGCCGAAGGCGAACTTCTTGCCGTCGGGCGTGAAGGCGCCGCCGTAGAGGGTGTCGTACGTCGACCGATGCGCGACCAGGAGCTTGCCCGTCGCCGCTTGCCAGAACTGGACCTCGCCGAACCGGCCCGGCGAGCCGCCGACGGCGGCCAGGACCTTGCCGTCGGGCGAGAACGTCAGCGACTCGATCCGCTCGGCCTGGCCGACCAGGCGGCGGAGCAAGGCCGAGCCGTCCCCCTTGTGGATCAAGACCTCGCGATAGCCCGAGACGGCCAGGCTCTCGCCGTCCGGGGCGAACGCCAGGGCCGTGACGACCGGCGGCGCCTGGTAGAACGGCGGGTGGTCGGCGTCGATCGTGTCCTTGGCCCGCGGCGGGGTGTCGTCGGTCGCCCCCTGGGCGATCCAGCGCTTG
Source organism: Isosphaeraceae bacterium (assembly GCA_035551935.1). Classification (GTDB taxonomy): domain Bacteria; phylum Planctomycetota; class Planctomycetia; order Isosphaerales; family Isosphaeraceae; genus DASZMJ01. Next base: position 4,437 of record DASZMJ010000389.1, on the reverse strand, counting down.
ACGAGGGCCAATTCCTCGGCCGAGACCGGCTCGCCCATGGGCGGCATCAGGGGCTTGGGCCCGGAGACGTTGTCGACGATCAGGCTGTCGTCCGGCTTGCCCGCCTCGAATCCCGGCCCCGAGTCGCCGCCGGCCTTCAGCCCTTCGTACGAGGTCAGGACGAGCTTCCCCTTCGCCTTGGCCGGCTGGTGGCAGCCCTGGCACTTGCGCTGGAGGATCGGCAGGACCTGCTTCGCGAAGCTGACCGGCGCGTTCGGGTCGGCCGCCGGCTTCGCGTCCCCCTTCGGCCCGTCCGCGGACGCCGACGTGGCGGCGATCGCCAGGGCGAGCAGGAGCCGGGCGGCGGAGAGCCATCGGGCGCGGAGACGTCGAGACATCGCGGGCATCCTCGGCGTGGATTCTTCAGCAAGCGGCCGGCGGGAGTCGCCTCGAGAGCGACCGGACCCCTCCATACTCTACCGGACCCCTCTCCGAGTTCAACCAAAATGATCAACAATCCTCCGACACCCCGCCCGGCCCTGGACGTTCAGCCGTCGAGCTTGGGCAGGCGTCCCTTGCTGTCGCCGAGGGCGTCGACGGGGGCTTCCATGCGGTCGAGCATCGCGAGGTAGAGGTTGTTCAAGGGGGTCTCGTCGGGGTAGCGGACGTGCCGGCCGGGCTTGATGGTGCCGGAGCCCTTGCCGGCGAGGAGGATGGGCAGGTCGTTGTGGTTGTGGGCGTTGCCGTCGCTGATGCCCGAGCCGTAGAGGACCATGCAGCGGTCGAGCAGGGGGGCGTCCCCCTCGCGGGCGCCCTTGAGCTTGTCGAGGAAGGAGGCGAACTGCTCCATGTGGAAGCGGTTGATGTCGCGGATCTTCCGCTTCTTCTCGGCGTCGTTGCCGTGGTGCGAGAGGTCGTGGTGCCCCTCGGGGATGCCGATGAAGGCGTAGCTCTTGTTGCTCCCCTCGTTGGCGAAGACGAACGTCGCGACGCGGGTCACGTCCCCCTGGAACGCCAGCGCGACCAGGTCGAGCATCAGCCGGATGTGCTCCTTGTAGTCCTCCGGGATGCCGGTCGGCTTGGCGGCCTTGGGGGCGTCGGTCGGCGACTTGGCCACCTGGGCGATCCGGCGCTCGAGCTCGCGGACGGAGGTCAGGTATTCGTCGAGCTTGCGGCGGTCGTTGGCGCCGAGGCGGTTCTTGAGCGCGTTGGCGTCCTCGGCGACGAGGTCGAGGATGCTCTGCCGATACTTCGCCCGCCTGGCGCGGCCGGCGAGGGTCTCGTGGGGGTCCTCGGCGGCGAAGAGGCGCTCGAAGGCGAGCCGGGGGTTGATCTCCTTGGAGGTCGGCGACGACTCGTTCCGCCAGGAGATGTTGGCCGAGTAGGCGCAGCTATAGCCGCTGTCGCAGTTGCCCGACTGCGGGCCGCGGTCGCAGCCCAGTTCCAGCGACGGCAGGCGCGTGCGGTTGCCGACGCGCTCGGCGGCGACCTGGTCGACCGAGACGCCGACCTTGATGTCGGCGCCGTCGGTCTTGCGGGGCTGGCAGCCGGTCAGGAACGAGGACAGGGCGCGGGCGTGGTCGCCGCCGCCGTCGCCGTGCGGGCGGGCGTGGTCCTGCGTCAGGCCGGTCAGGACGAGCAGGTCGTCCTTGTGGGCCTTCACCGGCTCGAGGATGAACGGCAAGTCGAAGTCGCGCCCCTCGGCCTTGGGGGTCCAGTCGGCCATGTTGGCGCCGTTGGGGACGTAGAGGAAGGCCATCCGCGTCGGCAGGCCGCGCGACGGCCCCATCGCCGCGATGGCCCGGGACGGCCGCGCCATCGCCTCCAGCCACGGCAGGGCCATCGCCGTGCCCAGGCCCCGGAGGGCCGTCCGCCTCGAGATGTGCATCATTTCGACACCCCTTCAAGCCTTCGGAAGCGGAACGGGTCGCTGGTGACGATCGCCGCGACCAGGCCCGAGACCTTGTGGTCGGCCTTCTTCAGGTCGGCGACGATCGCGTCGACGGCGCAGCGGTCGGAGGACTCCAGGCCACGCCCGAGGGCATACGTGAGCAGCTTCTCGGCCAGGCAACGCTCGAACTCGGCCCCACGCGCCTTCAAGACCTTCTTCAACTCGGCCGGCCCGGCGAACGCCTGCCCGTTCGGCAAGGTGCCCGACGGGTCGACCGTCGACTCGCCGTCCTTGTCGCGCCAGGCCCCGACGGCGTCGAAGTTCTCGAGGCCGAAGCCCAGCGGGTCCATCTTCGCGTGGCACGACGCGCAGAGCGCGTTGGCGCGGTGCTGCTCCATCCGCTGCCGGAGGGTCCCCGACAGCGGCCCTTGTTCCTTCAGATCGGGCACGTCCGGCGGCGGCGGGGGCGGGGGGGCGCCGAGGAGTTGTTCGAGGATCCACTTGCCCCGCTTCACCGGCGAGGTCCGCGTCGGGTTCGAGGTGACGGTCAACACGCTCGCCATCGTCACGACGCCCCCCCGGCGGCCGTCCTTGAGGCCGACGCGGTGGAACTCGTCCCCCTTGATCCCCTCGATCCCGTAGTGCTTCGCCAGCCGCTCGTTGACGAAGGTGAAGTCGGCGTCGAGGAAGTCGAGGACGCTCCGGTCCTCCGCGACGATCGCCCGGACGAACAGCTCGGTCTCCCTGGCCATCGCGGCGCGGAGGGCGTCGTCGAAGGCGGGGAAGCGCCCCTTGTCGGGGTTGACGACCTTCAGGTTGCGCGTCTGGAGCCACTGGCCGGCGAAGTTCTCGGCCAGGGCGTGCGCCTTGGGGCTCTTGAGCATCCGCCGCGCCTGCGATGCGAGCACCTCGGGCTTGCCCAGCTCCTTCTTGCGGGCGAGCTCGAACAGCTCGTCGTCGGGCATGCTGCTCCAGAGGAAGTACGAGAGCCGGCTGGCCAGCTCGTAGTCGCTGAGCGCGGCGACGCCGGGCGTCGCGCCTCGGTTGCCGCGTCGGCGATCGACCTCGACCTTGAAGAGGAAGTAGGGCGAGACGAGCGCGGCCTCGACGGCGAGCTGGATGCCGCGCTCGAACCGCTCGTGGTCGCGCTCGGCCAGGTCGAAGACGACGAGCAGGCGGTCGACCTCCTCGACGGTCGCGGGGCGTCGATAGGCCCGGTCGGCGAACTTCTTGAGGATCGCGCGGGCGCACTCGCGACGGTCGGATTCGGACTTCGGCATCCGGAAGAGGATGGCCCTGTGCGACGCCGGTAGCGGCGTCGGCGGGCCATCGGTCGGGCCGCGGAGCTCGAGCGACTCGACGATGAGGTTGCGGTCGCGCTTCTTGGGGTCGGGGTCGTCGGGCTTGTAATAGTCGTTGAGGAACGCCGCCGCGAACCGCCGCGCGCCGGCGTGGGCCTTGATGCGGACGGTGTACGTGCCGGGCGCCTCGGCCTTCGCCTTGACCTCGACGGCCTTGATCGTCTTGCCGTCGAGCTTGATCGCCATCCTGGCCGGCTCGGGCCCGGCCTGCTGGCCGAAGGCGCGGACGCGGACGAAGTACGTGCCGTTCTTGAGCAACTGGTGCGAGACGCCGACCTCCCCTTCGGAGTTCAAGGCCCGCGCCGCCCCGTCGTTGAAGTCGGAGCCGCCGCCGATCTCGGCCCCCTTCCAGACCTTCACCGGCACCTCGGCCTTGGGGTCGGCGACGATCGCCTTCTCGGCGACCTTCTCGGCAGCCGAGAGGTAGCGTTCCATCAGGATCGGCGGCAGGCTGAGCACGTCGCCGATGTTGTCGAAGCCGTAGCCGACGTCGTCGGAGGGGAAGTCGTCGGCGGGGCGGAGGTCCAGGCCGACGAGGTCGCGGATCGTGTTGTTGTACTCGTTCCGGTTCAGGCGCCGCAGCGTCACTCGGCCGGGGTCGCGCTTGCCGTTGCAGCCGCTGGCGTCGAGCTCCGCCTTCAGCCAGCGCGTCAACGTCTCGTACTCCGGCTCGGTCGGCTGCGGCCGGTCGGCCGGCGGCATGTCGCGGCCTTCGAGCTGGTCGAAGACCCGTTCCCAGGCCTTCCGGTCGCGGGCGACGGCCCCCGCGTCTTTATACGACGTCAGGTCGATGCCGCCCCTCGGCTTCTTCGCGTCGTGGCAGCCGGCGCAATACTTCGCCAGCAGCGGCGCGACGTCCTTGCCGAAGTCCGGCCGCCCCGGCTCCCCCGCCCGCGCCCCGGCCGCCGTCGCGACCCAGAACGCCAGCGCGACCACCCTCCGAACCGTCCTCGCCCCGTCGCATCGCAACAACGTCGGTGCCCCTCGTTCCCTCGTGGCGAACTCCCCTCGATGATCGGCGTTGTTCAACAAAAAGTCAACCCTCGCGGCACCCGTCCATGCTATTCTAGAGCGGTTTACTTTCGGCTTGCAGACGGAAAGGATTCCCGAGGAGCGGATTGCTGACGCCACCGAGGTCGGAGCCGAAGGAGATTGTCATGGGGCCCTACTCGAAGGATCTTCGCGAGCGGGTCGCGGCGGCGGTCG
>DASZMJ010000388.1:0-7054 GCA_035551935.1 Isosphaeraceae bacterium | reverse complement strand
CGGAAGGCCCGTTCGAGGCTCTCGGCCTCGGCGCCGGTCAGTTGGATGCGGATCACGGTCATGCGGGGTCGGAGGGGGTGGTTGGGTCGCCTCCTCCTCCTACGAACCGGACAGCATCAGCGGGCTTGTGAATCAGTCGCCCGCGCGGGCGAGCTGATCGGTCGGGGCGACGAGGGATTTCAGGAAAGCCTGGAGGTTCAGGCGTTCCTTGGGGGCAAGCTGGAAATAGCGGCGGGCAGTGGGCTCGCCCTGGCCGCCGTGGAAGGCGATGGCCTGGTCGAGCGTCTCGGCGCGGCCGTCGTGGAGGTACGGGCCGGAGTCGCGGACGCCCCAGAGCGGCGGCGTGCGCCATTCCTGCCGGGCGGCGCCGAACTTGGGAGGCTTCTCGACCCGGCCGGGCATGCCCGGGACCACGGCCTGGACGCCGAACGGAGCGGTCGGGGCGGCCACCGCGACGACGGCGGCGGGGGCGGTCGGGGCCGTTGCCGGCGCGGGGGTCGGTGCCGGCGCGGGGACTGCGGCGGGCGTGGCGACCTCGGCCGGTGCAGTGGCCGGCACGGGCAACGCCTCGGCCTGGATGGCGAACTCACCGGGGCCGTCGAGGGTCGGGATCTCGTCGGTGTTCTCGCCCTCGGAGGAGTCGGGGACGAAGACGCCGTAGGCGCCGGTGTCGCCGAGCTCGGGGCCCATGTCGTGCAGGAGGAGGTCCGAATACAGGCCCGCGACGGGGCCGAGCTTGGGCCGGTGGCAGGAGGCGCAGCCGATGGTCTCGAAGGTCTTGGCGCCGGCGGCGATCGCCGCGGCCTCGGCGGGGCTCGTGGCGGCGCGGCGAACGGGGGCGGGCAGGGCGCGGACGTAGGATTCGAGGGCGCCGCACTCGGGGCCGGTCAGGTCGAGACCGCCGGACTTGTACTTCGGCGACAACGGCACGCCGGCCTGCGGGTGGTCGGGGACCTCGAGGCCGAGCTCGACGGCGCAGGCCGTGAGGACGAAGTCCTTGAGGCTCGGCGTCTGCGCCTTCCAGCCGAACCGGCCGAACCGGCCGTCCTTCTGGCGGCTGATGCGCCCCTGGATCTCGGGGAATCGCTTGTCGGTCTCCTTCGACGCGGCGATCAGGGCCGACTCGGGGATCGCGTCGAGCAGGCCGGCGCCAAACAGGGCGGTGGGGTTGCGCTGCGAGCGGACGAGGGTGAACTCGCCGAACTGGGCCTGCGGCTGGAAGCCGCGCATGTCGATCCGGCTCCGCAGCAGGAGCATCTCGTTCGCCGCTCGCGCGTCGCCGCCCAGGTTCGAGAAGACCGGGTTGAAGAACTGGTCGGTGCCGATCATCTTGTCGCGCCAGGCGTCATAGCCCGCGTCGGTGCCGAAGCGGTGCAGGACGACGCTCCGGGCGGTACGGAAGCCGGCGTGGACCTTCACGAGCTCGTCGAGGTTCGGCTTGCCGGCGCGCGGGGCGGCCGGTGCGGCCGGCGGGGCGGTGGGCGCGGGCTCGTCGTCCATGCCGGCGAGGAAGCGGAAGGCCCGCGCGATCGGGCCGGGGCCGCTCGGCGGCGGGGGCGGCACGAGCTGGCGGTTCGAGAAGGCGCTGACGATGTCGACGTTCTTGCTCGTCGGCCCGCCGCCGCCGGGGGCGCCGGCGTTGTGGCAGGCGATGCACGAGCTGTCGTTGTAGACCGGCCCGAGGCCGTCGCCGCCGTGGCTCCTCGGGTCGTTGGGCAGCCACTCCCGCCCGAAGAGCTCCTGCCCTTGCGCGACCCTCGCCTTGTCGACCTCCGGCGTCCCGGCTGTTGCCGTCGCCGCCATCGCGCCGAGGACGACCAGGGTCCCCGCCGCCGCCATCATCCGCCCGATCCGCCACGCTCGCGCAGCCCTCATGGCGATGCCTCCGCGTCGGTGTTCTCAACGGACGTGAATCCCTCGATCGTGCCCATGCTAGCGACGCCGCCGCGCGGCCGCAACGAAAAAGTTCGAACGATTTCGGACTGGCGCCGGTACGAAGCAGGCACGCTCCGCGTGCCGTCCGCCGACACCATCCGGACCGTGCGGTGTCGGCGGACGGCACGCGGAGCGTGCCTGCTTCGGGATTCAGAGACGTTCGACCCAGGCAGGATCGCCGAACTTGGAGGCGACCAGCTCATCGATTCTCGACATCGAGACGGCCGGTTCGCCGACCTCGCCTCCCGGCGGCAGCCAGGCGGAGCGGACGGCGTTGAGGAGGGATTCGCCGCTCATCTCGAGGTTCGTGACGAACTCGTCGTGCGGGCGGCCGGCGCGATAGGAGGGTTGGCGGGCGGGGCTCTTGAGGTAGCGGGTGATGAGCGGGAGGTCGAAATCGTAGAGGATCGTCGCGTGGACGAGGAAGGACCGCTTCAGCCGCCGCTGGGCGCTGCCGGAGACCTTGCGGAGGCCGAGCGTCAGGTCTCCCGAGCCCCGGACCTCGACCGGCGGGCCGAGCGTGCGGAGTGCGTCGGCGATCCGCCCGAGGACGTAATGTTGCGCGACATCGACCGCGCCGAGGCCCGTCGCGAAGTCGTCGGGCAGGACGACCGCGACATTCAGGGCCCCCGGCCCGATGACGACCGTCCCGCCGCCGCTCGACCGCCGCGCGATCGGCACGCCGTCGGCGCGGCAGGCTTCCCAATGGATCTCGTCGCGCCAGCGTCCCGAGGCGCCGAGCACGACGGCGTGGTCGGGCAACTCCCAGAGTCGCAACGTCGGGCGGCCGTCGCCTTCCTCGGCGTCTTGGAGGAGGAGCTCGTCGAGCGCGAGGTTGGCGGCGACGCCGGGGAGGGTGCGGTCCAGGACGTGCCAGCGATCCTCCGCCATCAGGAGGCCCGGCCGCGGCGGAGGCGGTCGATGGCGACGGCGGCGACGATGATGGCGCCGATGATCACGTCCTGGGCCGCGTCGGGGATGTCGGCCTGGGTGCAGCCGCTCCGCAAGGTGGTGATGATCAGGCAGCCGATCAGGGTGCCGAGGACGGTCCCCTCGCCGCCGCTGAGGCTGCCGCCGCCGATGACGACCGCGGCGATGACCTCCAGCTCCAGGCCGTCGGCCGTCGTCGGGTCGCCGACCGAGAGCTTGAGGAACTGCAAGGCACCCGCGAGGCCCGTCGCCAGGCCCGCCAGGGCGTAGATCGCCAGCTTCTGCCGCGGCACGTTCAGGCCGCAGAGCCGCGCCGTCGCCTCGTTCGACCCGACCGCGTACGCATGCCGGCCGAACAGGCTGTAATGCAGGACCGTCGCCATCACGACGCTCAACGCCAGGGCCAGCCACACCCCCGGAGCCACCACGAGCCATTCCGGCCTGGGCTCGATAACCAGGACCCGCTCCCGCAGCACCTGCCCGATCCGCGTCGTCCAAGTCGCGGCGGGAACATTCACGGTATTGTTGCCCGCCAGCCACTTCGCCAGGCCGCGGAAGATCCGCATGCTTCCCAGCGTGATGATGAACGGCACGACCCGCAGGCCCGTGATGAAGGCGCCGTTGAAGAGGCCGCAGAGGCCCCCCAGGAGCACGCCACCGATCAGGGCGACGACCAGCGGCACGCCCGGTAGTTGCCAGTGCTGGCCGCCGAGGGAGACGGGCAACTGCACGTCGAACCCCTTGACCGCCAGCGCGATCGCGACCGTCACCAGCGCCACAAGCGAGCCGACCGACAGGTCGATCCCCCCGGCGATCATGACCACCGTCATCCCCAGGGCCGCGATCCAGAGGATCACGGTCTGCTGGGCGATCATCTGCCAGTTGTACTTCTCGAGGAACATGGCGTTGAGGCACGCCTCGACGAGCGGCATTCCCGGCTTGCGCGTCAGGTACGCGAACAGGGCGATGATCAGGAGTAGGCCCACGAACGGCCCGAGCACCGTCCAGACTCCGCGCAACGCCCCCCGCAACGCCGAACGTCCCGCCCTCGGCTTCGCCCCCACGTCCTCGACGCCGACGCCCACGGCCGCCCCCCTCGGGTTCATCCCGCCGTCGCGACTTCCATGATCGTATGTTCGCTCCATTCCGCCACCGGCTTCGCCGGGCTGAGCGACCCGCGCGACATCACCGCGATGCGGTCGCAGACGCCCAGCAGTTCGGGGAGGTACGAGCTGACCATCAGGACCGCCTTGCCCCGCGCCGCCAGCTCGCCGATGAGCCGGTAGACCTCCGCCTTCGAGCCGACGTCGATGCCGCGCGTCGGCTCATCGAGCAGGAGGACGTCGGCCTCCTGGTGGAGCAGCCGCGCCAGGGCCACCTTCTGCTGATTCCCCCCCGAGAGTGCCCCGACCGCCTGCCCCGGTCCGACGGCCCGCACGCGGAGGGCCTCCATCCAGCGGCGCGCCTCGTGCCGTCGCCCTCGCAGGTCGAGCCAGCCGAACCGGGCGTAACGGCCGAGCGCCGGGTACGTCAGGTTATCCTCGATCGAGCGGCCGAGGGCCAGCCCCTCCCCCTTGCGGTCCTCGCTCAGGAAGCCGACGCCTTGCCGGATTCGAGCCCTCGGCCCCGCGCCGGCGTCGGCCAGGCCGTGGACGCGCACCGTCCCCGACCGCACCGCGTCGAGGCCGAAGACTGCCCTCAGTAACTCCGTCCTCCCCGCGCCGACGAGCCCCGCGATGCCGAGGACCTCGCCGCGATGGAGCGTCAGGTCCACCTTCTTCGGTAAGAGGCGCCCCGACAGGCCACTCAGGTCGAGCACCGGCTCGCCCTTCGTGTGCGGCACCCTGGGGAACATCTCGTCGAGATCGCGGCCGACCATCTGCGCGATGATCGTCGCCTGGGGCGTGTCCCCCAGCGGGGCCGTCGCCACCGAGCGGCCGTCGCGGAGCACGGTGTAACGCTGCGCGACCTGCCGCACTTCCTCGAGGAAGTGGCTGATATACACGATCGCCAGGCCGCGCTCGCGGAGGCGGCCGATGACCTCGAACAGCCGAGTTGCGTCGCGCTCGGTGAGCGAGCTCGTCGGCTCGTCGAAGACGACCACCCGCGCCTCTGAGACCAAGGCCCGCGCCACCTCGACGAGCTGCTGCGCCCCGACGCTCAAGGCCCCGGCCTTCGCCTCGGGCCGGATGTCGGGGTGGTCGAGCAAGCCCAGGGCCTCGGCCGTCCGCCGCCTCTGTTCGCGATGCCGGACGAACCCGGCCGTGGTCAACTCGCGGCCGAGCATCACGTTGGCCTCGACCGAGAGGTGCGGCGCGATCGTCAATTCCTGGTAGATCATCGCCACGCCGCGGTCGCGCGCCTGGCGCGGGCCTCGTGGGGCGTACGACACGCCGTCGAGGGTCATCGTGCCCGAGTCGGGCCGGTACGCCCCACTGAGCACCTTCATCAAGGTGCTCTTGCCCGCCCCGTTCTCGCCGACGAGGGCATGGACCTCGCCCCCGAGCAGGTCGAGCGAGACGCGGTCGAGCGCCTTGTTGGCGCCGAAGGACTTGCTGACCTCGCGCATGCTCAACAGCGGCGCGCTCATGGCCGGCCCTTGACCATCCCCGCCGCGTCGAGCGCCCGGAGCATGCCGAAGGCACTCGACTCGTTGCAGCAGAAGATGCCGTCGACCTTGCCGCGATAGCGGGCGATCAGGCTCTCGGCCTTCTTCTGCGCCGTGTCGGCCGTGGCGCCGGCGTACTGGTCCTGCGACAGGTAGGTGATCTTCGGGAACTCCTTGGCCATCGTGTCGATGAACCCCTGCTCGCGCTTCTCGGTGCTCTCCGAGTTGACCGCGTAGCGCAGCAGGATGATCTTCCCTTCCCCTTTCAGCACCTCGCCCAGCCGCCGCGCGGCCAGGACGCCGCCGTGGTAATTGTCGGTCGCCACGTAGCTGATCGGCTTCGCCGTCGGCTTCGTCGCGCCGAGCGCCGAGTCGAAGATGACCACGGCGATCCCGCGCTCGATGACCTCCTCGACCGGCCGCACCAGCGCCTCGGCGTCGAGCGGCGCCAGAGCGACGCCGTCGACCCGCGACGCCACGGCGTTCTGGAGCAGCTCGATCTGCTTGTCGCGCTCGCTCTCCTTCTGCGGCCCCTGCCAGATCAGCTCGACGTTGCCCAGGTCCGTCGCCGCCTTGACCGCCCCCGCGTGGATCGACTGCCAGAACTCGTGCGTCGTCCCCTTCGGGATGACCATGATCCGCCACTTCTTCGCCTTGCTCGCCGAGACCGTCGACGGCCCCGATGACCCCTCCTTGGGCGGGTTCAGGAGCGCCTTGATCTCGGGCTGGTCCATGGTTTCCGGCGTCGCGAGCGTCTCCCCCGTGCTGACCTGCGGCTCGACCTTCCGGCCCTCCAGATGGTCGACGAGGGTCCGCACCGCGAGCTGACCCATCCGGTAGGGGTTCTGGACCACCAGGCCCTCGATCTTCCCCTCCTTCATCGCGCGAACGAGCGCCTCGCTCGCGTCGAAGCCGACGAACTTGACGATCTTCGACGCCTTCGCCTCATTCCCGGCCCCCGGGCCCCGAGTCGTGCCGTCGCCGGCCGTCCCGCCGCAGCCCGCCAGGCACGCCCAGGCCAGCACGAAGACTCCGCGCGCGAGGCGACGACCGACCATGGGGCGAATCTCCCGAACAAGTCGTTGAAGGATCGGAGGATCGAGGTGCCGCCATCGTAAGAGGCGCGTCGGACCACCGTCAAGGCTCCGGTCCTGCCCCGTCATTCCGCCCGACCGGGAAAAAAACCGGGCCCGGAGTACGATTTAAGTCTCGGCGACTCCGTGAGAAGCGGCGACGACTCGAGAAAAAAATGGGCCAGCCATTTGACAGGCCGGCCCGTCGTGTTATTATTTCCCTTGCCGCCAGTGAGAACAAGCGTGACGAAGCGAGACTGACAGGCGGCACCGCGGACCTCCTGGTCGTGACGACTCATGAGGTTCGTGAGACGCACAATCCAAGACGTTTGGTCGAATCGTCCCTCCGGTTTCGAACCGGGCGGGCTGGGCCGACGTCCGAAGGTTGTGGCCGGGATGACGGGCCCTCGCCAGGGGGCGGTCATGCCGGCCGATCGCGTCGATGCGGTTCGGTGCGGTGGTTCTTTGACAATCCGGTCGATCGTGTGACGTGAGTGAGAGAGGACCC
>DASZMJ010000387.1:0-20921 GCA_035551935.1 Isosphaeraceae bacterium | reverse complement strand
ATCGTCGACGTGGTCCACGACGCGGTCGACTTCCTCTCGACGGTCGACACGCCGGCCCCTTGGGAGCTCAACATCTGGTACCACACGCTCAACTGCGGCTATCGGACCAGGATCAGCGGCGAGACCGACTTCCCCTGCATCTACGGCGAGCGCGTCGGCCTGGGTCGGGCGTACGTCAAGCTCGACGGCGGCACGCTCGACTTCGACCGCTGGGCCGACGGCATCAAGGCCGGCCGCTCGTACGTCGGCGACGGCAAGAGCCACCTCGTCGACTTCAAGGTCGATGACGTGGCCGTCGGCGAGCGCGGCAGCGAGCGGAAGCTCGATGCGCCGGGGACGGTGAAGGTGACGGCCCGCGTCGCCGCGCGGCTCGAGCCCGAGTCGACGCCGGAGCTCGACGCGATCCGGCGACGGCCTCTGAGCGAGAAGCCGTACTGGGACCTCGAGCGGGCGCGGATCGGCTCGACGAGGAAGGTCCCGGTCGAGGTCGTCGTCAACGGCCTGGCCGTCGCCAGGCAGGAGATCGAGGCCGACGGGACCTTCCGCGATGTCCGCTTCGACGTGCCGATCGAGCGGTCGAGCTGGGTCGCGCTGCGGATCTACCCGTCGTCGCACACCAACCCGATCTTCGTCGTCGTGGGCGACAAGCCGGTCCGGGCCTCGAAGAAGTCGGCCGAGTGGTGCCTGGCCGGGGTGGAGAAGTGCTGGTCGCAGAAGGAGAAGAACATCCGCCCCGCCGAGCGCCCCGCCGCCCGCGCCGCCTTTGACGTCGCCCGCGACGCCTACCGCAAGATCCTCGACGAATCGGCCGACGACTGAGGATCCACCCGGCGGCTCGGATCACCATCTCCCCTGACAAGGGGCCCTGCGGGCGGCCACTTCTTGGTCGGCCCGCGGGCCCCGCGTCGCGGCGTCGGCGGGTACGATGGCGGCCGTTGTCGGGAACGGGGAGATGCGATGGGTGAGACGACCCGGACGCCGGGCCCGAGCCGCGTCGAGGACGCGACCTGCCTGGCCTGCGGCTGCCTCTGCGACGACATCAACCTCGTCGTCGAGGGGGGGCGGATCGTCGCGGCGGAGAACGCCTGCGCGACCGCCACGGCCTGGTTCCTCGCCGACCACGCCCGCGACGAGTTGGCCCCCGCGATGATCGAGGGCCAGGCCGCGGGCGTCGACGAGGCGCTCGACCGGGCCGCGGCGATCCTCGACGGGGCGAGGTCGCCCGCGGTGCTCGGCCTGGGCTGGACCGGCGTCGACACCCAGCGCATGGCCGTCGCCCTGGCCGATCGGCTCGGCGCCCGGCTCGACCTCGGCCACGACCCCGGCCCCGTGCTCGCCTTCCAGCGCGTCGGCCGCGTCACCGCCACGCTCGGCGAGGTCCGCGCCCGCGCCGACGTGGTCGTCTTCTGGCAATGCGACCCGATGACCACCCACCCCCGCCACTGGGGGCGCTACTCCGTCGCCCCGCGCGGCCGGTTCACCCCCGAGGGTCGCGCGGGGAGGACGGTCGTCGTCCTCGACGACGGCCGCCCGAACGCGACCGCCGCGCTCGCGGATCATCATCGGATCATCCCTCATGAGGATCGGTTCCGCGGGCTCTGGACCCTTCGATCCATCGTCCGCGGGGAAGCTGTCGAGGACGACCGGCTCCGAGAGGTATCGGCGACGCTTCTGGGGGCCCGTTACGGGGCGGTCTTCGTCGGGCCGGGCGCGACTTCGCAGGCGGAGGCCGAGGCGCTGGCCCTGCTCGTGCGCGACCTGAACGGCGACGGCCGGCGGTTCGTGCTCCTGGACCTCGGCGCGCCGGCCAACGCCGCGGGGGCCGAGGCCGTGTTGAGCTGGCAGACCGGCTTCCCGCTCGGCGTCGACTTCGGCACGGGCGTCCCGCGCTTCCTGGCCGCCGAGGGGACGGGCCTGGCCGGCATCGACGCCGCGTTGATCGTCGCCGACGACCCCGGCTCGACCCTCATCGACGGCCTCGGCCACGTGCCCAGCGTCCTCATCGCCCCGGACGCGACCGCCCGCGTCCCGGCCGCCACCGTCGCCCTCCGCTCGGCGACCCCCGGCATCGACGCCCCCGGCGTCGTCGCCCGAGTCGACGGCCCGTGGCTCCCCCTCCGCCCCGCGCTCTCGACCCCCTTGCCGACCGACCTCACCCTGCTCCGCGCCCTCGCCGTGCGGCTCGGTCCCCCCATCGGAGGATCTTGAGGATGTCCACGCACGAGCCGACAAGCCGCCTCGTCCTCGGGCCGGACGACCACGGCCGTCCCGTCACGGCCGACGAGTACGCCGAGGCCGATTTCCTCGAACCCTGGAAATATGAGCGCAGACAAGGGAGACTCGTCGTCAGGGCGCCGGACAGCTCGAGGCACGACGACGTCTCCGAGCCCTGGCGCGACCACCTGGGAGCCTACAAGTTGACCCATCCCCGAGTCGTCCAGATGGTCCGTTCCGAGGCCTGGGTCCGCGTGGCCGCGGGGACGGACCGCATCGGCGACATCGGCGTCTACCTCGTCCGGACGCCCCCGGCGCCGATGACGGACGATCGGGTGCCGGACCTGATGTTCGAGTTCGTCAGCCGGGCGGCGCGCGACCGGAAGCGGGACTACGTCGAGAAACGAGCCGACTCTCATCGCCTGGGCATCCGGGAATACGTCATCATCGACCGCCGCAGGAAGCTCGTCTCGGTCCTGACGCATACGGCCGAGGGCTACGTCGAGCGGACCTTGACCCCGAAGGATACCTATACCACCCCGCTCTTGCCCGGCCTGGCAATCCCCCTGGATGAGGCCCTGAACCCATGAGCCTGCTCCGGATCGCCGGGGGGAGGGTCGTCGACCCGGCCAACGGGGTCGAGGACGCGGTGGGCGACGTCTGGATCGAGGACGGCCGCGTCGTCGCCGCGCCGGCGGAGGGGACGAGGGCGGACCGGACGATCGACGCGCGGGGATATGTCGTCATGCCGGGCGGGGTGGACGTCCATTGCCACATCGCCGGGCCGAAGGTCAACGCGGCGCGGGCGATGAGGCCCGAGGAGCGTCGCGAGGCGACGATGGCCCGACGCGACGGGCTCCGGTCGGGGACGCTGGGCAGCGTGCCGAGCACGTTCGCGACCGGCTACCTCTACGCCGGGCTCGGCTACACGACGGCCGTCGACGCCGCCGTCGCCCCCTCGGGCGCGCGGCACGCGCGGCACGAGCTGGGCGACACGCCGGCGATCGATAAGGCGTTCCTCGTCCTGATGGGCAATCATCATTATGTGATGGAGCAGGTCCGGCGGGGCGAGCGGGAACGGCTCCGGGCGTTCGTGGCGTGGCTGCTGGGGGCGACGGGCGGCTTCGGCGTGAAGGTCGTCGACCCGGGGGGCGTCGAGCGCTGGAAGCAGGGGAAGGGGGGCCGGATCGGGCTCGACGACGAGGTGGACGGCTTCGGCGTGACCCCGCGGCAGGTCCTCGTCGGGCTCGCGACCGCGGCCGACGAGCTGGCCTTGCCGCACCCGGTCCACGTCCACGGGCCCGGCCTCGGCCTGCCGGGCAACGCGGCGACGACGCTGGAGCTGATGCGCTCCCTCGACGGCCGCCGCGCCCACCTGGCGCACGTCCAGTTCCACAGCTACGGCGGCGACCCCGCCGACGCGGCCTCGATGGACTCGCAGGTCCCCCTCCTGGCCGATTATGTGAACGCGCATGTAAACCTGTCGCTCGACGTCGGCCAGGTCCTCTTCGGCCCGACCACGAGCATGACGGCCGACTCGCCCGTCGGCCAGTACCTCCACTCGCTCCGCGGCCGCAAGTGGCTGGCGCACGACGTCGAGCTCGAGACCGGCTGCGGCGTGGTGCCGATCGAGTACAAGGATTCGAACCTCGTCCACGCCCTCCAGTGGGCGATCGGCCTGGAGTGGTTCCTCCGCGTCGAGGACCCCTGGCAGGTCGCGCTCAGCACCGACCACCCCAACGGCGCGTCGTTCCTCGCCTACCCCGAGCTCATCGCGCTCCTGATGGACCGCAACTTGCGCGATGAGATGTGGAACCGCCTCCCCGAGCGCGCCCGCGCCCGCTCCGGCCTCGGCGACCTGGGCCGGGAGTATTCCCTGGCCGACGTCGCCGTCGTCACCCGCGCCGCGCCGGCCCGGATGCTCGGCCTCGCCGCCAAGGGCCACCTCGGCCCCGGCGCCGACGGCGACGTCACCGTCTACGCCCCCGACGCCGACCGCCGCCGCATGTTCTCCTTGCCTCGTTATGTGATCAAATCCGGGGTTGTCGTCGTCGACGACGGCGACCTCCGCCACGCCCCCGACGGCCCGACCCTCCGCGTCGCGCCCGACTTCGACCCCGGCGCCCTCGCCGACATCGCCGCCTGGCACGACGCCCATTCGACCGTCAGATTTCGAAACATCCAAAGATTCGAATCAGAACATTCCTAGGGCGTGTTGCGCCTGCCCCACGGGAGGCCGTTCAACCCAGGGTCGCGACGAAGTTCGTGCCGGGAAGGCCGGCGCCGGGGCTATTCAGGGGCCGGCCGAGCAGGTCGGTCAGGCCGCCGGGGGCGGCGTTGACGATGAGCTGGTAGCGCTGGCCGACGCGGAGCCCGGGCCGGAGCCCCAGGGCCACGGTCCGGGAGATCGGGTCGTACGTGGCCGAGGTGACGGGCACGAGCCGCGACGCCGGGGGCACGCGACGGTTGCGCGACGGGCGAGCGATGCTGACGAGGTAGTTCGCCGTGTTGCCGGCGGTGATCGGGTCGAGCGCCGCGCTGAACGACAGGACCAGGCCCGTCAGCCGCCGCCGCACGGCCTGCTCGCTCACGGCCGAGACGATCGGGCCGACAGCGACCGGCGTGGTGATCGTGGTGGCCGAGGCCGCGGGCGTCGTCGGGGCCTGGCTCGTGCTGGTGGTCGGGGTCGTGGTCGGGGTGGTGGTCTGAGTCGGCGTCGTCGTCGTGGTGGGCGTCGTCGTGGTGTTCGAGGGGATTGGCGTCGGCGCGGGCGCGGGCGTCGGCGCGACGTAGACGGGGATGACGACGGGGGTGCTCGGTGAACCGGGCTTCGGCGAGGGGACGGGGTTGGCGATGATGGGCGGCGTGGGCGTCGGGACCGGCGGGACGACGGGCAACGGCGTCGTGTCGCCGGTCAGCGTGAGGGTCGCGGTCGGGTAGCCGACGTTGGCGCCGATGGGGTTGGAGAGCGAGAGCTGGACGGACTTCGTGCCGGGGAAGCGGTCGCCGGGGGCGAGCGGGATCGAGAAGGTCTGCGCGGTCACGCCGGGGGTGAAGGTCAGGACGCCGGTCGTCCCGGCGTAATCGGTGCCGGCCTTCGCGGTGCCGTCGGCGGTCGCGAACCGCACCAGCGCCGTGGTGTCGGCGGGGCCGGCGCGGTCGACGGTGATCGTTACGCCCGACTGCGACTCGTTCGCGGCGTACTGCCAGGTCGCGAACGAGATCAGGTCCGGGACGGCGGCCGGCACGTCGGCCTTGTAGACGTTCGTCCCCTTCGAGGCGCCGGCCGCGAGGTCGCCCGCGGTGCTCGTGAAGACGAGCGAGCCGCCGTCCGGCGTGAAGGCGACCGGGCCGGCGACGGAGCCGTTGGCGGCGAGGCCGGCGGGGGTCGCGCTCACGAGCGCGGTCTGGCCGGCGGCGAGGTCGCGGACGAAGACGTTGCTCGGCATGGCGACGGTCGGCTGACCGGGCAGGAGCTTGTCGGGGGTCATGGTCGTCGGGGCCGGGTCGGGCGGGTTGCTCGTCAGGACATTCGACGTGCTCGTGAAGGCGAGCTTCGACCCGTCGGGGCTGAAGACCGGGTTGGTGCTCCAGCCCGGGGCGAGCGTGCCGATGGTCGTGACGCTGGCGAGGGCGGTGGCCTTCGCGTTCAGGTCGCGGACGAAGACGTTGCTGGCGCCCGCGGCCGAGGCCGGGTTGGCCGTCAGGTCGTCGGCCGTGCTCACGAAGGCGAGCTTCGACCCGTCGGGGCTGAAGACCAGGTCGTTGACGACGCCGGCGGACTGGGCGCCGGCGGGCGTGGCGCTGGCGAGGGAGTTCGACCCGGAGGCGACGTTGTACACGAAGGCATTCGACCCATTCCCCGGCGCGGCCGGCGCGGCGACGAGGTCGTTGGCCGTGCTCGTGAACGCGAGCCGGGTGCCGTCGGGGCTGAAGACGCCCGGCGTCGTGATCCCGCCCGCGGGGGCGCCCGACGCGGTGGCGCTGACCAGCGCGGTCGTCCCCTGGGAGAGGTCGCGGACGAAGAGGTTGTTCACGTCCTGGGCCGGCGTGCCCGTGGTGTTGCCGGTGACGCCGGGGACGAGGTCGGTCGCCGTGCCGATGAACGCGACGTGCCGGCCGTCGGGGCTGAAGACCACGCCCGAGGCCTGGCCGTTGGAGAGGCTCCCGCCGCCGGTGGCGCTGACCAGGCTCGTCGTGCCGGCGCCGAGGTCGCGGACGAACAGGTTGACGGCCGGCGAGCCGGACGTGTTGACGCCGGAATCCGGGGCGTTGGCCGTGAGGTCGGTGGCGGCGCTGGTGAACGCGAGCCGGGTGCCGTCGGGGCTGAAGGCCAGGTTGCCCGGCGCCAGGCCGGCGGGGTCGCCCTGCGACCGCTGGCCGTTCGGCGTGGCGCTGACGAGGCTGGTCGTCCCGCTCGCAAGGTTGCGGGCGTAGACGTAGGCCGTGCCCGAGGCGGCGGCCGTCGCGGGGGCGGGGGCATTGGTCAGGTTCGTCGATGAATCGACGAACGCCAAGGTCTGGCTGTCCGGGCTGAACACGAAGCCCGGCAACGCGTGGCCGTCGGAGCCCTGGCCGGCGACGTTGGAGTCGAGCAGGGTCGTCGTGCCGGTGGACAGGTCGCGCAGGTAGAGGTGCATGCCCGGCGTCGCCGGCGCGACGGCCGTCAGGTCGTTGGCCGCGCTCAGGAAGGCGACGTAACGGCCGTCGGGGCTCAGGATCGGGTTGATCGAGGCGGCGTCGCCGGTGCTCTTGCCGTCGGGGGTGACGCTGACCGGCAGGGTCGAGCCCGAGGCGAGGTCGCGGACGTAGACGTTGAGCTGGCCGTTGGCGTCCTGGACGCCGCCGGCGAGGTCCGTCGCCGCGCTCTCGAACACCACGCGATGGCCGTCGCCGCTGATCCCCTGGGCCGAGATCGGCGCCCCGCCCGGCCCCGGCGTCGGCGGCGCGAGGCTCGACGACCCATCGCCGGGCGCCTGTCCGCCGCTGGCCACGCTCACGAGGGCGACCGACAGCAAGGCCCTCTCCTCGAAGCGCTCGACCCCCACGCCCGGCCGCCACGCCCGCGCCGGCCGTCGCCGACCGCGAAGCTTCCCGTCGCCCATCCCGCCTCGACCCATCGTGAAGGTCATTGGAGCCCTCCCTTCACGCCGACGAACAAAAACGAACAATCGACCGCCCGGTCTCCGGGCATTAACGTTGAGATCGACTTTGCGGGTCAGCGAACTTGAATCGCTTGTGCCGATTTTTTCGGGCTGTCCCCTCTTCCCGCCGATCTTGCCCAGATCCCCCGATCGGGCCGTTGGGTTCGTTTCGTCGCGAGCGGGGCCGGGGCGCGACGTGGGTTCGTCGGGCGCCGCGACGAGCGAGGACCCAGCCTCCCCGAATTGGGTTCGTTTTGACGGCGCGGGGGCCGGAATTGGGTTCGTTTTCGGGGCCGATCGCCGCGCGGTGGGTTCGTTCGGCGCGGGCGGGAATCCTCGGTAGAGCTTGCCCATGTCTCCCAGCGTGCCGTTCGGTTCGTTCCGAATCCGGCCGTGGTGCCCGCACCGTCCTCCCAGGCCTCCCAGTGCCCCGTTCGGTTCGTTCCGAACGGCGAGGGGCCGGGGGCCGGGGACCAGGGACCGGGGCGTCTTCGGTTCGTTCCGCGCCGGGCCCGTGGGTTCGTCGGGCGCGAGCCGGGCCGGGGGCCGAATTGGGTCCGTTTCGCGCCGCGGCGCCGGCCGAAGTGGGTTCGTTTCGCGCCGCGCCGACGCCCGAAGTGGGTTCGTTTCGCGCCTCGCCGGCCCCCGGCCCCTCCCGCGTTGTGAACCAAACCGCTTCGTCGGTTCGTTCCACGCCGGCCCGTGGCAACCGAGGCCCAACCGTCCCTCGGTCGTGGTGCCGTGCCGCGGTATGTGGGCTCGTGCCGCGCCGGCCCCTGGACGACCAGGCGGATAAGGCGCCGTCCGGTCCGGTGGAGATGGCGATCGATTCTGGGAGACCTGGAGGCCAGTCACGTCGTTCCCGTGCCAACGCCGCGCGGACGATGCCCCTCCCGCGAGGAGCCGCTACCCCCTCAGTTGGAATCCGGGGCGAAAACCGGCGGGAATTCTCGGACTCGCGCGACGCTTCTTCGGACGAAAGGCCCGCGACCCCGCTCGGGCCCCGACGAGAGCCGAGGCCGCGGGAATCTTCATAGAGTTTTCCGATGGCCTCGACCGATGAACCGTGGTATGAATTTGTTCAGTTGCCGCCGTCCCGGTGGTCGGGCGCGGCCGGCAACGGCTTCGGTCCGGAAAGGAGCGTGGATGATGGCGGTCGAGGCGATCCCGAGCACGTATGCGGGCGTGACGCCGTACCTGATCGTCGACGGGGCGGCGCGGGCGATCGACTTCTACAAGGAGGCCTTCGGCGCCGTCGAATGCGAGCGGCTCAGCGGCCCGAATGGAAAGGTCGGGCACGCCGAGGTCCGCATCCACGGCGCGGCGGTCATGCTGGCCGACGAGCACCCGGAGATGGGAATCCTCGGCCCGAAGAGCGTCGGCGGCACGCCGGTGACCCTGATGTTCTACGTCGAGGACGTCGACGCGACCTTCGCCCGCGCCCTCGACGCCGGCGCGACCGTGCGCCGACCGATCGAGAATCGCTTCTACGGCGACCGCAGCGGCATGCTCGTCGACCCCTTCGGCCACGTCTGGGCGCTCGCCACCCACGTCGAGGACGTCCCCCCCGACGAGATGAGGCGCAGGGCCGAGGAGTTCGGCAAGAAGCAAGGGTGCGAGTGAACGGGTCGCGATCGGGGGCGTTTCGCCGGGTTCAGCGGGTCGGCTTGCCGATCCGCCGGACCTCGTCCTCGACCTCCTCGACCTTCCCCTCGACCTTTTCGACCTTCCCCTCGACTTGCCCGACCTCGTCGGCCACGCCTTCGAGCCGATCGCGGAGGCGGCCGTGGTGCTTGGCGGCGACGGCGCGATAGCGCTCGGCGAGCTGGTCGAGCTGCTCCTCGGTCAGGTTCTCGACGTCGATCAGCTCGTTGCGGGCGGACTTGACGGCGTAGATCAGCTCGTCGAGCTTGAGGTGCACGGCCTTCGACTCGCGGTTCTGGGCGTTCTGGATCAGGAAGACCATCAGGAACGTTACGATCGTCGTGCCGGTGTTGACGACCATCTGCCACGTATCGGAGAAATGGAAGTACGGACCCGTCGCGGCCCAGATGATCACGGCGGCCAGCGCGGTCAGGAACCCCCAGCGGCCGCCGGTGGCGCGGATCGTCCACGAGGCGACGCGGTTGAAGAGGTCGTGTCGCGGGGGCGTCGGCGGCGCGGCCAGGCCGTTCCGTTCGGGGCGGAAGTTGCTTGCCATGAGAATCGCGTCCTGAAGGCTGTTACGATGGCGTCGCGGCGGTGTGACCCCTCGGGTCCCGGGGCGGCTCGGCCGTCTTGTATTCATCTTCTGCAAATGTGATACCGACACAACGATGACGCTCGCCACGACGCCCGACGCCTCCGAATTCTACGACGTCGCCGTCCTCGGCGCCGGGGCCGCGGGGTTGCTCGCGGCGATCCTTGCGGCGGAGCGGGGGCGGCGGACGGTGCTCGTCGAGAAGAACCGCCGGCCGGGCGTCAAGATCCTGATGTCGGGCGGGACGCGTTGCAACCTGACCAACGCGCGCGGCCTCCGCGACCTCGGCGTCGTCTCCGGCCCGATCGACCCGGCGTATGACCCCCGCCAGGCCCGCGGCGCCCGGAGCATCCGGCAGGCCTTCGGCGCCGGCGGGTCGTTCCTCGGCCCGGCGTTGAAGGCGTTGAGCGTCGAGCGGACCGTCGCGCTGTTCGAGGCCGAGGGGGTCGCCACCAAGGTCGAGGGCAACGGCAAGGTCTTCCCCGTCACCGACCGCGCCGTCGACGTGCTCGACGCCCTCGTGCGACGGCTCGGTCGCTCCGGCGCCGAGCTTCGTTGCGAAAGCGCGGCGGTCGGCGTCGAGCGGCATGACGAAGGCTTCGTGGTTCATTTCGAGCAGGGACAATTGTACGCACGACGCGTTGTGATCGCCGTCGGCGGGCGGTCGTATCCGGGCTGCGGCACGACCGGCGACGGCTACGCGATCGCGCGCCATTTCGGCCATACGATCGTCGAGCCGAGGCCGGCGCTGGTGCCATTGCGAGTCGTGGAGCCGTGGGTGACGGAGCTGAAGGGATTGACGGTGCCCGATGCGAATGCGGCGATCGTCGGGCCGTCGGGCGCGCCGCTGTTGTCCCGTCGCGAGGCGATCCTGTTCGCCCACTTCGGCCTGACGGGGCCGGCGATCCTCGACGTCAGCCGCGCCGTCGCGCGACACGAAGGCAACGGGCCGTTGACGTTGACGATCGACTTCGCGCCCGACGAGCGGCCCGAGGCCCTCGACGCCCATCTTCAGGGCGCGGGCCGCGTCGGCAGGCCGAGGGTGGTGACGTTGCTCCCCTCGGCGCTGCCGAGACGGCTGGCCGAGGCGATCGTCGTCGCGGCCGGCGTGCCGGTCGATCGCGTCGGGCCGGAGCTGGCGCGCGACGAGCGGAGACGGCTGGTCCAGGCGGTCAAGGGGCTCCGCCTGCCGGTCGCCGGCACGCTCGGCTTCGCCAAGGCCGAGGTCACGAGCGGAGGCGTCGCTCTCGACGAGGTCGACCCCGCCACCCTCGAGAGCCGGCTCGTCCCCGGCCTCCACTTCGCGGGCGAGGTCCTCGACCTCGACGGCCTCATCGGCGGCTACAACTTCCAGGCGGCCTGGAGTACCGGCTGGCTCGCCGGCGAGGTCGTCTCGAGCGGTTCACCCCCCGTCTCTGTCGGCCCTCTCCCGTAGGGCAGGGCTCGCCCTGCCTCTTCGTCGAGGGCGCGATCGAGGGCGCGCGGAGGCAGGGCGAGCCCTGCCCTACGGGAGTCGAGTCGGCCACAAGGGTACCGCTCACACTCCGGGACGCCGACGCGACCCGATCTCGGCTTGCCCGCGCCGGGGGGTTGGGCTACCTTACGCCGCCCGGCCGAGCGGGGCGGATTCCAGGGAGGGCGGAACACCGATGCGAAGGATCGCAGCGGGGGTCCTGGTCGCGGCCCTGGGCATGATCGCCCGGGCCGCGGTCGGCGACGAGGGCAAGGACAATCCCGAGGCCGACCCGGTGGCGGCGCGGGCGGCGACGGCCGAGCGGCTCAAGCAGCTCGCCGCGGGCGACGCGAAGGGCGCGGCCGACAAGGAGCTGCGCGCGACGCTGGAAGAGCGGCTCAACTGGCTGGCCGAGCGGGAGAAGGCCGCGAAGGCTCGGCGCGATGCCGAGCGGCCGAAGGTCAGCCCCGAGCGCGAGGCGGCCGACCTCAAGGCCGAGCTCGAACGCGCGCGGGCCGGGCTGGAGCAGGCGTCGAAGAACCCCGAGGCGCTCTTGCCCGAGGCGTTCCGCGCCCATCCCGGCCGGTCGATCGACGCGGCGCTCAAGGAGATGAAGGAGGCGATCGACGCGGCCGAGGAGGACGTCCGCGACCGCAAGGCCGCGGTCGACGGCCTCGCCGCCGGCGGCCCCGAGGCCGGCCCGCTGGCGACCCTGCGCGCCGATCGCGACAAGATCCGCCAGCGCGTCGCGGCGCTCGACCGTCGCCGCGCCGAGCGCGACGCGGCCCTCGCCGCGGCGACGACCTCCGCGGCGCGCGAGCTGGCCCGCGAGCGCCTGGCCACGTTCGACTGGGAGGGCCGCGCCGAGGCCGCGCGACTGGCCGCCGTCGAGGCCCGGATCGCCCTGGAAGGCCGCCGCGCGGCCGGCGCCGATGCCCGCCGCGAGGCCCTGACCGCTTGCTCGACGCTCGCCGAGAAGGCCCTGGCCCTGATGCGCGAGCGGTATCGGACCCTGGCCGATCGCCGGCAACGCGACCTCGCCCGTGCCGCCGCCGCCGAGCAGGCCCGTGCCGAGCGCGCCGCCGACCCGCTCGAACGCTACCGGGCCGAGCGCTCCGCCGACATGCTCGAACTCCGCGGCCGGCTGCTCAAGGACGAGCAGGCGTTGAACGCCGCGCCGGTCGTCTCGCCCCGCGAGCAGGCGGACCTGGCGGACCGCGCCGCCGAGGACTTCGAGCACCTCCGCCAGCTCGTGCAAGGGGGGCGGTCGACGACGCAGGTCGCGTTGCGGCTGAACTCGACGTATCGCCGCCTGGCCTTCGAGCGCGACGCGATCGTCCGCGGCGAGCACGCCCGCGCCGCCCGCGAGCTGGCGCGGCACGAGGCCGACCTGACCGACGTCGAGATGGACCTCGTCAACGACGTCCGCGACGACCGCGCCCGGCTCGACCGGCTGATCGAGGCCCTCCCTCCCTCGCGACACGCCGAGGCGATGGCGGTCGTGGCGAAGTTCGAGGAGGAGCACCGCCGCCTGCTCGACGACCGCCGCCGCAAGCTCGTGACCCTGTCGGCCCGCGACGAGGCCGCGCTCCGCGAGGTCCAGCGCCGGCTCCGACTGCTCGACGAGCAGTACACCTTCCTCCGGACCCGGATGTTCTGGGTCCGCGACGCCGAGCCGATCGGCCCCGAGACGCTCGCCGACGCCCGCGACGAGCTGCCCCGGCTCGCCCAGGCCGGCCTCCGCCTCGCCGCCGAGCCGGCCGACCGCGCCCGATGGGGCCGCGCCTCGTCCGAGTTCCTGCTCGCCGCCGTCGGCCTCGTCGCGCTGCCCTGGCCGATCCTCCGGGGCCGACGGGCACTCCGAGAAGTGCTGAGTGCTGAGTGCTGAGTGCCGAGTCCGGCCGCGGTCCGCGCGATCGTCCCCTTCCCCCCCGAGCGTGATGATGGCACGATTGGAAATGCGTTCATTCTATCGATTCTTGATCGGTCTCGGCCGGGCGGCGCTCGGGCCGGCGTACCTGTTCGTGCTCGGGTTCGCGGCGCGGGTAGGGCCGTGGCCGGGGTCGTTGGGGAGGCCGGCGGGGTTCGCGTTGTCGGCGCTGGCGCTGGCGGCGGGGATCGTCGGCGTGGCGCGGATGCTCTTCCGGCCGGGGGGCTGGATCGAGACCGAGCTACACGCGCCGGCGGCCGTCGGCCGGCAGGCGTGGCGGACGTCGTTGTTCGTGGCCGCGGCGGCCCTGGTCCTCTTGCTGCCCAAGGCGTTGCTGGAGCGCGGCCTGATCGCGCCGGGAGACCGGCCGGTGGCGGCGCCGGCGACGTGCCGGTTGCTGGGGATCGGCTTCGAGGTCGTCGTCTGGCTCGCCGCGGCGTGGCTCCTGCGGAGGAAGTCGGCGGCGGTCGAATGGCTCTGGGTCGATCGCCAGTCGCGGGGTTGGCTGGCGCGTCACCACGGGCCGACGACCTGGCTCGTGCTCGCGGCGATCGGCGCCATCATCGGCCTCGACGCCCGGGGGTACGGGGCCTCGGCGCGGCGATTGGCGGCGGCGGGCGGGCAATCGTTGCTGGTGCTGGCGGTCGCGCGCGGGTCGTACCGTCTGATCCTGCGGGTCATCGAGCACCACGGCTGGCGCTGGACGCCGTCGAGCCAGGGGTACGGCGACGCCGCCGAGGGGGCCGACCGGCCCGACGAGCTGCCGAGGCGCCTCCGGGCCCTGACGGCGCGGGTCGTGCCGATCCTCGCGGCGATCGCGCTGGCGTGGGTCTGGGAGATGGACCTGGCGCTCTTCCACGTCTTCGGCCGCGCGCCGCTCTGGCCGCTCCACCCCGGCGCCGACGCCACCGGGATCGTCACGGTCGGCGACCTGACCAAGGCCCTCGTCGTCGCCGCATCGACCGCCGCGGCGTGGCGGCACCTGGGGGCCTTCTTCGCGCTGGTCGTCTACCCGAGGATGCGCGACGACCCGGGCGTCCGGTTCGCGGTCCTGACGCTCTGCCGCTACCTGATCCTCGGCGTCGGGGCGCTGGCGACGCTCTCGGCGTTGCACCTGGGGTCGAAGGAGGTCGGCGTCGTGGTCGCGGCGCTCGGCGTCGGGCTCGGCTTCGGCCTCCAGGAGATCGTGTCGAACTTCGTCAGCGGCATCATCCTGCTGCTCGAGCGGCCGATCCGCGTCGGCGACGTCGTGACGGTCAACGGCACGACCGGCCGCGTCGACCGGATCAACATCCGCGCCACGACGATCATCAACGGCGACAACCAGAGCATGATCGTCCCCAACCGCGCCTTCATCACCGGCGACCTCGTCAACTGGACGCATAAAGATAAGGTCGTCAAGTTCACGATCCGGATCGGCGTCGCCTACGGCAGCGACCCGGACCGCGTCGCCGACCTGCTCCTGACGATCGCGCGCGACGACCCCGACGCGCTCAAGAACCCGCTCCCGGTGGCGATGATGGAGGAATTCGGCGACTCGGCGCTGAAGTTCGCCCTCAGCGTCCACGTCCCCGAACCGAGCCTCATCGGCCGCGTCCGGCACCGGCTCTCCGGCGAGATCCAGCGCCGGCTCGAGGCCGCCGGGATCGACATCCCGGTGCCGATCTACGAGCTGCGCGTCCGCGCCGACGACCGCAGCCCGCGCGAGCTCGAGCCGCTCCGCATCCACCCCGCCTCACCCACGCCCCCCGCCGCGCACCACGCCCCCGCGACGGCCGAGGAGACGCCCGTCAACCGTTGCGTCGATGAATGAGAATTTGATTTATGTTCATCGACCCGCTCGTCTATATCGCCCTGGCTCCCGCCGTGCTCGTGCCGCTCTGGGCCCGGGCGCGGACGACGCTGGCCTTCGCGAAGGCACGGCGCCGGCCGTCGTCGTCGAGCGGGGCCGAGGCCGCGGCGGCGGTCTTGCGGGAGGCGGGGATCGAGGGGGTCGCGATCGTCGCGATCGACGGCGCCTTGGGCGACTTCTACGACCCGGGCCGGCGGACGCTGCGTCTCTCGAAATCCGTCCACGACGGCCGGACGCTCGCGAGCCTCGCCGTCGCCGTGCGCGAGGCCGGCCACGCGATCCGGCACGGCCGGCGGCCGTGGTCGACGCTTGCGCGGGCCTGGCTCGTGCCGTTGGTGGGGATCGGCGCGGGGGTGGCGTGGATGGTCGTCGTCGCCGGGATCGTGCTCGACTGGCCCGAATGCCTCGTGGCCGGCCTGGCGCTCGTCGCCGTCGTCGTCCTGCTCCGGCTCGCGACCCTGCCGATCGAACGGGATGCCATCCGCCGCGCCCGCGATACGCTCGACGCCACCGCCCTGATCCCGTCCGGCGACGAGGCCGCCCTCACATCCGCCCTGAACGCCGCGGCTCTCTCTCCCCTCGCCGCCACCATCCCGAATCCCCTCGTGCCGCTCTCCACGATTCGAAACCTCGTGCGGACGCGCCGCGTCGAGCCGTAGGGCGGGTGCAACACGCCATCCCCTGTCGATATCGATGGATGGCGTGTTTCACCCGCCCTACGAGGGACGGGCTCGACGCCCGAGACGGACGAGGCCGCACCGCGCAACCCGCGGAATAATGCATTGTTGCCGACGAATTGCATCGGCGGGGCCGTCCCGCTGTGGTACGGTATTCGGCGTGCCGCCCGACGTCCGGGACGGCGCGAGCGATCCGGGAAACCGATCAACGCGAGGGAAGGCGATGTCGCAGGGCTACTACGATCAGGGCGAGGCGGGATACGGGGCGCAGCCGGTGCCGCAGGGCAACCCGTCGGCGGTCGTCAGCCTGGTCTGCGGGATCCTCGGGTGCATCCCGTTGGTCACCGGCCTGCTGGCGGTGATCTTCGGCATCGTCGGCCTGAACAAGGCGCGCGACCCGTATGTCAGCGGCAAGGGGATGTCGATCGCGGGGCTGGTCCTGGGCGTGATCAGCCTCATCGGCTGGGGGGGCTTCGGTGCGATCGTGTACGTCGGGTGGGATGCCTTCGGCAAGCCGACGAAGGCCGCCATCGAGTTCGCCCAGGAATTGAGTCGCGGGGACGTCGACGCGGCCATGGCCAGGACGACCGGCATCGCGCGCGACAAGCTCGTCGCCGACAGCGATGCGATCAAGGCCTCCGGCCCCATCACGAGCCTCGGGCCGCAAAGCTTCAACAAGACGGCGGTCCAGGGGCAACCGGAGACGCTGAAGATGAGCGGCATCACGGTCCGCCAGGACGGGAAGAACGGGACGTTCACGATGACCTTGACCAGGGTCGGCGACGACTACAAAATCAGCGACTATTCCTTCAAATGATCGCGCCGGGTCGGGCGCCCGCTCAGTCGCCGACGCCGACCTCGCGGCGTCGGGCGGAGTGGGGCTTGAAGTCGGCCTTGTCGATCCGGTAGCGGCGGAGCTTCTCGCTGATGCTCCGCCGCGACAGCCCGCAGTGCGCCGCGCAGCGGTCGATCCGGCCGCGGTAGCGCTCCAGGACGCGCTGGAGGTACACGCGCTCGGCGCGCTCGGTCAATTCGTCGGTGATCGCCTGCAAGGGGCGGTCGGGGTCGAAGTCGAGGCCGAACGGCTCCTCGCGGGTCGAGACGACGTGCAACGGGATGTTCTCCGGCTCGACGACCGGCCCCGGCGAGGTGACGATCATCTGCTCGACGGCGTGTTCGAGCTCGCGGACGTTGCCCGGCCAGTCGTACCGCGCCAGCCGCGAGAGCGTGGCCCTGGCGAACGTCTTGGCCGGGTAGCGGCGCTCGCGCAGTCGATTGAGGAAATGCTCGACCAGCAGCGGCAGGTCATCGAGCCGGTCGCGCAAGGGGGGCAGCTCGATCGTGACGACGTTGAGGCGATAGAAGAGGTCCTCGCGGAACCGGCCGGCGGCGACGGCGGCGTCGAGGTCGAGGTTCGTCGCGGCGACGACCCGCGTCTCGACCTGGATCGAGTCGCCGCCGCCGACCCGCTCGAACGTGCCGTCCTGGAGCACGCGGAGCAGCTTCGCCTGCATCGCCATCGGCAATTCGCCGATCTCGTCGAGGAAGAGCGTCCCCTCGTGCGCCA
This sequence comes from Isosphaeraceae bacterium, assembly GCA_035551935.1. GTDB lineage: Bacteria > Planctomycetota > Planctomycetia > Isosphaerales > Isosphaeraceae > DASZMJ01. The sequence goes on along the minus strand of DASZMJ010000387.1, from coordinate 3,845 downwards.
GCTCGAAGCGGCCGAACTTGCGGCGGTCGGCGCCGGTGAAGGCGCCCTTCTCGTGGCCGAACAGCTCGCTCTCGATCAGCGCCTCGGGGATCGCGGCGCAGTTGACGGTCACGAGCTGGCCGCGCCGGCCCTCGCCGCCGAAGTGGTGCAGCGCCTGGGCCACCAGCTCCTTGCCGGTGCCGGTTTCGCCGGTGATCAGAACGGTGTCGGCCGCCGCGGCGACGCGCGCCACCTTGGCGAAGACCTCGCGCATCCGGGGGGCCTTGCCGACGAGGTTGTGGAACGAGAACCGCTGCTGCACGTCGCGCCGGAGCGCCGCGACCTCGTCGTGCAGCCGGCGGTCGCGCAGCGCCTGCTCGACGAGCAATTCGAGCCGGGGGCCGTCGATCGGCTTCTGCAGGTAGTCGTAGGCCCCCAGCCGCATCGCCTCGACGGCCGAGTCGATCGAGGCGAAGCCGGTCAGCACGATCACCGTGACCGGCAGGTCGCGGCGGCGGACCTCGCGGATGAGGTCCAGGCCGTTGATCCCCTCGGGGCCGAGGACCAGGTCGGTCAGGACCAGCGAGAAGTTCCCCTCGACCAGCCACTCCAGCGCCGTGGTGCCGTCGTGGGCGACCTTGATGCGACGGTCGTCGCGGGCCAGCATCTGGCAGAGATGCTGGCAGGTCGTGTCGTTGTCGTCCACCACGAGGATGCGTCGATCCATGGCGCTCTCATCCGAGGTTGAGACGGTCGCCGCCCCGCTCTCGTCGCCCGGCGGCTACTCCTCCGACCCAATACACTACGCGGCCGCGCCGTCCTGTCAAGGCGACGTTGTCGGCGAGGCTGGCGACGGCGTCGGGCCTCGCGATCGGTTCGATGGCCGGCGGTGGGCTCGCCGCCGGAGACGAGGCCGAGCGCCGCGCCATCCGACAGGCTCGGAGCGGATCACGCTCGGGTCGATCCGGCGTGTAGGGCGTGTGAAACACGCCATCCGCGTCGCCGGGCGAGTTCGGCGTGTGCGACACGCCCTACGCGACCGCGTCCATCGCGCCGCGTGGGCCAGGCGACCGTCAACCGATCGAGACCGAGTCGATCATTCTCGCGCCGCGGCGAGGGCCTTGTTGGGGAAAACGGCCGGGACGCGGTCGAGGCGACGGCGGAGGAGGAGGGAGAGGCGGCGGCCGACGGACTCGGCCCAGACGCGGGAGCCGAGGGCGGAGAAGTGGCCGTCGTTGTCGAGGTGGCCGTTGTACAGGGGGGACGACTCGGGGCGAACGGGGCCGGTCGACATCAGGCGGATGTTGGCGTTGATGAAGTCGTCGAGCGGGTTGATGACGTAGGGGGCGGGGGTGTCGATGACGGTCGAGAGCCGGCCGGGATAGTGGTAGTCGCTCCGGGTGGCCGCGACCTGGGTCCGGCTGGGGACGGGGACGGTGACGAGCATCGTGTCGTGCTCGCGGCAGGCGAGCTGGATCAGGCGGAGCCAGTAGCCGGCCTCCTCCCAGTCGCCGCCCCCTTCGGGCACGCCGTCGTCCTCGCCGCCGAAGTCGTTGGAGAAGACGCTCAGGACGACGAAGTCGGGCTTGAACCGGCCGCGGAACTCGCGGAGGCAGGCGTAGTACTGCTCGGCCGAGTAGCCGGCGACCGCGGTGTTGAGCAGCGCGACCCGGGTCTTCAGGGCGTCGCTCAGGACCCGTTCCAGGAGGGCCGGCGGGGTCGACTGCTCGGGGAGGAACATCCCTTGCATGAACGAGTCGCCGAGGACCAGGCCGCGGAGCGGGGCGTCGGGGTCGGGCTCGGGCCCGCGCAGGCCCCAGGAATTCGTGACCTGGACCGAGTCGTCGACGACGATCCCGCCGATGGCGTCGGCCGCGGCGCGCAGCTCCGGGGTGTCGGGCAGGAGCATCGGCCCCTCGTTGGCGTTGCCGAGGTCGACCTTGCGGACCCAGACCGACCGCGTGTCAGGCTTCAGGCGATACGACCGGCCGCGGTCGTCCGGCTCGTAGACGAGGCCGGAGAGCAGCAGGATGCGGTCGAAGTTGCCGGGCCGGAGCAGGCCCATCCCCGGCGCCAGGCCGGCGGCCCTCAGGAACCCGCGCCGGAAGATCGGCGAGTCGCGGTCGGTCTGCTCCAGCGACGCCACCGCCGTGCCGATCTGCTGTCGGCGCCGGCGGCGCCAGTCCTCGTCGCGCAGCTCGCGATAGAGGCGGCGATAATACGCGTCGTCGCGGTCGACGCCGACGAGCCGCAGGACGGCCAGCTCGGCCCGCTTCGGCAGCGTGGCGGCGGCGTCGACGAGGTCCCGCGCGGCCTGCGAGGTCGCCAGCGCGGCCGAGAGGGCGGCGAGGGTGATCGCCGCGATCGCCCACTTGAAGCGGCGCTCGAGCCGATGCCGCCGCTCCAGGAACGGCAGCAACCGCTGTCGGCCGGCCCTTCGCCGGAGGCCGAGTGGCATGCGACACCTCGAATCGTCGGAGATGATGAGGGATTCCGCGGGGTGCTTGCGTCCCCATCCACGATAGCCCTCGGAACCCCCGGCCGCAAGGGAAGGCCCGCGTTGCGACGGCGGCGGCCATCGCGTAGGCTCGGGGAGTCGCGGCGCCGGCCCGACCGGATCGAGACGGGGACCTCCATGCATCGTATCTTCCTGGGGCTGGCCGTCACGAACGGGACCTTGCTGGTGGCGAGCCTCGCCGTCGGCTTCGCCGCGGCGAACGAGCCGAGGGGCCCGAGCGAGCCGTGGCACGGGGTCCACCTGCTGCTCGGCCTGGTGGCGATGCTGGCGACCTTGCTCGTCCACTCGATCGCCTTCACCTACTTCCTCGGCACGACGCGATGGGTCAAGGAAGTGGTGCAGGTCTACGGGATGCCCGAGTGGGTGTACGCCCAGGCGCTCAAGAACAAGCGCCGGGCCTTCCCGTTCGAGCTGGGGAGCATGGTCGCGATCGCCCTGACGACCTGGGCCGGCGGCGCCGTGCACACGCGGGACTGGCCGGTCGCGCGCGAACTGCACCTGGCGGCGGCGACCCTGACCATCGGCTTCAACCTCGGCGCGTACGTGGCCGAATACGTCGCGATCGTGGCGCAGGCGCGGCTCTTGCTCGAGGTCAAGGCGCGGGCCGACCGCCAGCGCGAGGGGCTCGCGGCGGGACCTTGAGCAACGAGGAGGACGACCGCTGATGTCGCCACGGGGGATGTCGCCGCTCTTGATCGTCGTCGCGATCGTGCTGGTGGACCTGCTCGGGTTCGCCATCGTGATGCCGCTCTTGCCGCGGTTCGCGCGCGAGTACGACTTCGACGCGACGCAGATCGGCCTCCTGCTGGCGGCATACCCGATGCTCCAGCTCGCCGCCGGGCCGGTCCTCGGCAAGCTCAGCGACCGCTTCGGCCGCCGCCCGGTCCTGGCGATCAGCCAGGTCGGGACCGCCCTGTCCTTCGTGATCCTCGGCCTCTCGACGAACTTCTGGGTGATGCTGGCGGCGCGGATGCTCGACGGGGCGTCGGGGGGGAACATCATCGTCGCGCAGGCGTACATCGCCGACATCACCAAGCCCGAGCACCGCGCGCGGAGCCTCGGCCTGATCGGCGCGGCGTTCGGGGTCGGCTTCGTGCTCGGGCCCTTGATGGGGGGCCTGCTCGCCGGCGCGCCGGTGCCGCACGCCTGGCAGTTGCGGTTGCCGTTCCTGGTCGCGGCGGGGTTCTCGGCCCTGGCCGCCGCGCTGGTCATCACCTCGCTGCCCGAGTCGTTGCCGGCCGACGGCCAGGCGCGACAGGAGGCGCGGGTGCTGAGCTGGCGGGGCCTCGTGGACTTGATCTCGCTGCCGAACGTCGGGGTCCTGGTGGGGGTGGCGGCCGTGGTGACG
>DASZMJ010000386.1:0-5340 GCA_035551935.1 Isosphaeraceae bacterium | reverse complement strand
CAGGAGATGCCGTTGTCCCGAAATGGCCCGCCCGACGCAATGACCTCTCGTCCCCCATAGCCCCGCCCGATTCCTTGCCCACACTCCGTTCGGATGAGACAATCAGCACAGATCCCCCGAACCGCTCGACGATGGCCCCGCGTCCCTGGGTGGAACCGTGCCCGACGACGCCGACGAACGGGCGAAGAGCCGCGACCCCGAGGCGACGGACGTCTGGCGGCCGCCGGCCCCGGAGCCGGGCGACGCACGCCCATCGCCGCCCGAGCCGCCGGCCGTCGACGACCCGGACCTCGCCCGGTTCGTGAAGGACTCCGCCGACATCGGCGTGCTCGAAGCCTCAGAGATCCGCGCCTTCCTGGATCACCTCCCTCCCGCAAAGCGGCCGCGCGACGCCCGAAGCCTGGCGCGCGAGCTCGTGACGGCGAAACGGCTGACGGCGTACCAGGCCGGGGCGATCTGCCAGGGGAAGGCGAAGGGGCTGGCGATCGGCCGGTACGTCGTGCTCGACAAGCTCGGCGCGGGCGGGATGGGCGTGGTGTTCAAGGCCGAGCAGAAGAAGCTCCGCCGCGTCGTCGCGCTCAAGATCCTGCCGCCGTCGATCACGCGCGAGCCCGAAGCACTGATCCGGTTCCGCCGCGAGGCCGAGGCGGCGGCGAAGCTCGACCACCCGAACCTCGTCCGCGCCATCGACGCCGACGAGGCGGGCGGGATGCACTTCCTCGTCATGGAATACATCGACGGCCGCGACCTCGGCAAGCTCGTCCGCGGGCGCGGGCCGCTGGCCGCAGGACAGGCGGTCGACGCCATCCTCCAGGCCGCGCGCGGGCTCGCCGCGGCGCACGCGCGGGGGATCATCCACCGCGACATCAAGCCGTCGAACCTGATCCTCGACTCCGGCGGCACGGTGAAGGTGCTCGACCTCGGCCTCGCCCGGCTCGACGACCCCGACGTCTCCGACGCGGCCGCGGGCGGCCTGACGCTGACCAACGCCTTCCTGGGCACTGCCGACTACATGTCGCCCGAGCAGGCCTTCGACCCCCGGCTCGCCGACGCCCGCTCGGATATCTACAGCCTCGGCTGCACGTTCCACTTCCTCCTGACCGCCAAGCCCGTCTACGGCGGCCGGAGCCTGATGCAGCGGCTCCTCGGCCATCGCGAGGGGACGATCCCCAGCCTGCGGACCGCCCGGCCCGACGTCCCCCCCGCGCTCGACGACGCGTTCCGCCGCATGATCGCCAAGACCCCCGCCGACCGCCCTGCCAGCATGGCCGAGGTCGTCGATCTCCTCGAGCCGTGCCGCCTCGAAATGGCCGAGAAACCGAGGGCCGCCCCGCGCGTCCTCAAGGTGTTCGACGACGGCAAGCCCACGCCGACCGCGCGGGCGCCGCGATCGAGCCGGCGCAGATCGACCCGGCCGACGGACGTCGACCCGACCCCGATCCCCCGGCTCTCGAACACGCCCCGACCCGAGCCGGCCGGGGTCGACGACGAGGGCTCGGGCTTCCGGAGCGTGGACCCGTCCGGCCGCGTCTTCACGATCCACGGCGCCGACGCCATCGGATTCCGCCGCTGGATCGACCTCGTGCGCGCCGAGGAGGCCGCGCCGACCTGCATCTCGGCCTTCGACGGCGGCGGCCGGCCCCACTTCGCGGCCATCGCGGCATCCGGCCGCGACGAGGTCCCGTGGGACGTGATGCTCCACCCCGACGCGGTCGAGCACGCCAAGTACGCGAAGCGGCAGGAATCGCAGGGGATGAAGCTCGCCCTCTTCGCAGGCTACGCGGCCGGCCCGAGGCTCGGCTCGGTCACGCTCTATCGCCACGCCGACGACGCCCACGGCGGCGAGATCGACCTCACCTCCGAATCGCTCCGCGCCCGGCTCGTCGACCTCGACTGCGTGCCCCGCAAGGTGGTTCACCTCGCCGGATACCCGACCGAGGAGGGCGTCCGCTTCGCCGTCGCCTGGGCCCGCGGCGACGGCAAGCCCCGACGCCGGCAGTTCGACCTGGCCGCCGCGCCGTTGCGCGTCTTCCTCGAGCAGTCGCGGTACGACGGCTACCTGCCCGTCGCTCTGACGGCCTACCCGGTGGGCGATTCGACCCGCTTCGCCGCGGTCGTCCGCCACGCCCCGGGCCGGGCGTGGGAGGCGCGGTTCGACCTGACCGCCGAGGCCCTCCGCGACGAGCTGGCCCGCCGCGAGGGCCGCGGTCTGCTCCCCTCGCTCGTGTGCGGCTACCTCGAGGACGGCGCCGTGTTCTATGCGGCGACGTGGGCGAAGGCCCCCGCCTCGCGTCGCCGCTGACGATCCCGGCGCATCACTTCTTGTCGGCCCGCTCCCAGACCTCCTCGACGGTCATGCCGCTGGTCAGCGTCCCGTCGTGGATCCACTTATCGCCCTCGACCTTGCAGTGGAACGACTGCGGCTTGCTCTTGAGGGCTTCGAAGCCCTCGGTCGTGCTGAACTCGGGCGTCTCCTCGTAAGTGTCGCCCACGAGCCTGTAGCTGCCCCCCGAGGCCCGCGCGACCGAGCCGTCCTTGCCGTAGATCACCAGGACGTACCGGCCGGCCGTGACGATCTTCATCGTCGTGAACGTCTCGGGGAACGGGAATTCCTGGCCCCGGTATTTGGCCGTGGTCAGCTTCCACGAGCCGACCAGCTTGTCATTCGCCTCGCTTGGCTTGGGCCCGTCGGCGGCCGGGACCAGCGGCGCGAGCGCGAGGGCGGCGAACAGTGCGAGAGAGAGCGGCGCAGTCGGTCGCATGCAGACCTCCGTGGCGTCGATGTTCGGGACAGGAAGTGATCGCCGGGGCGGGATTCGGGCAAGTCGCGTTTCGCCGCACGGCCCGGGGCGCTACCCGGCCGGGGGATGGTGGGCCACTCGATCGCAGGAGCTCTCGCCAGAAGAACGAGCAACGTCGGCCGGCCCGACTCACTCGCAACGAAGTCTTCCTGCAACAGTCAGTCCATTTTCTAACAATTTCGTTCCCAAGGGAAGTCCGTTCACAAAGCCATCCCCGATTCCGGGTTGGGGCGACTGACCGCCGGGAGATGTCTCGAGGACCGGACGTTACGTCCACGGGGGAACGGCCTCGATGTTTCTCGAGGAGGCACGAACTGCCTGTTTCCCAGGCCTGCGCCTTAGCACTGCCTGGTCTCGTCGCGACCGGCACTCAAGCATAGGTCGCGTCTGCCGGTGGCAGATCGGCCGGGGCCGGTTGCCTAGACCAACAGCGCCGCCTCGACCGCCAGCCCCGGCCCGAACGCCATCGCCACGCACGGCCGTGGCGCCCCATCCTTCCTCAGCTCGTCGAGGACGAAGAGCACCGTCGGGGACGACATGTTCCCATACCGGGCGAGAACGCGATAGGACGCCTCGACCCCCTCGCGGCCGACGCCCGTCGCCTCCGAGAAGGCCGTCAGGATTCGAGGACCGCCCGGATGGACGGCCCATGCGGGCACCAGATCTACCCTCAACCCATGCGAGCTCAGCCAGACATCAAGCCAGGGCCGCAGGTGCCGCGCGATCAGCTTGGGGACCTTCGCCGAGAGCGTCATCGCGAAGCCGTGGTCGCCGATCCGCCACGACATGACGTCCTCGGTGTCGTCCACCAGCGTCGAGCCCGTCGCGACCACGCGATAGGCGGATTCGTCGGCATCATCCCCGGCGACGCACACCACGGCCGCCGCGCCGTCGGCGAAGAGGGCGTTGGCGATGATCGTCGAGGGGTCGAGGTCGTATTGGTGATGCAGGCTACATAATTCTGCGCAACAAAGGAGAACACACGCGGATGGGTCCGAGCCGACGACCGCCCGTGCGACCCGCAGGCCGTTGATCGCCCCGTGGCAGCCCATGAACCCGACCTGCGTCCGCTCGACCGAGCGCCGGAGCCCCAGCCGCTTGATGAGCGCCACGTCCAGGCCCGGCGAATAGAAGCCGCTGCACGTCACGGTGACGACGTGCGTGATCCGATCGGGCGAGACGCCGGCATCGGAGAGCGCCCCCGCGCCGGCCTCGACGGCCAGGTCGCTCGCCGCGGATTCATACCGGCGCATCCGGGCGCCCGTCGTGGGCGAATCCCTCGCGTAGAACGACTGCCGCGCCGCGAGGTCGCCGTCCGATCGATCCAGGATCACGCTATGGCGCGAGTCGACGCCGACGGCATGATAGACGTCGCGATAATATCGGGATTCGTCTTCACGCGAACACGTCAATGCCTGGGCGATCTCCGCCGCGTCGCCCTGGCGGATCGCGTGCGGGGGGACGGCGGTGCCGATCCCGAGGAGGGCCAGGCCAATCATGGGCAGCTCGCCGGCAAGGGGGAGGGGGCGTTGAGGCGTCGGACCACGTATCCCGACGCGCCGGGCCATAGCGCGAGCGCCCCGAACGCCAGCGGCATCAGCCACGGCCGCCGCAGCACCACGCTCGCGGCCCGGCAGACGAGCTGGCGACGGCCGACGATCCGATGATGGAGCGAGGACCATTCGCGGATCAACGACGGCGTCCACCCCTCGATCGCGCGGACGGCGATCGGAGCGATGGCCAGCCCCGAGGCAATCGCCCACGCCATCCCCTCGCCCGTGAACGGCTCGACGTAGCCCGCGGCGTCGCCGAGGAGGAGGAGCCTTTCGTCGCCCAGGGGGCTCGCCCGGCGGGTCAACGCGGGCGTGCCGCGCCACTCGGCGGACTCGAGCGCGGGGACGGGCGGGAACCCGGCCTCGCCCAGGATCGCCGCGGCCGCGCGGGCGGGCGAGCCCAGCGAGCGGACGAATTCCGTATCAAAAGCAGCGGCAATGTTCAACGAACCGTCCTCGACCCGGACGAGCCCGACGTACCCATCTCGACCGGCGGCCATGAAGATAGTGCCGGGATGGTAGGCGCCCGGTGCATCATCGACGACGCACCCGGCCCCGACCCGCGAGCGCGGAGCAATCTGGACCTGCGGCCTTGCACCCGCCGGGAGGCAGTTCCCGCCGAGCCCAGCCGCATCGAGGACGACGCGGGCCGTGACGTGCGCCGATCGCCCGCGATGAGTGAGGCGGACGCGGCGCGATCCCTCGCCGATCGCTCCGACGTGGGCGTGCGTCTCGAACACGGTCGTTGCGCCTGCCTCTTTCGCGGCCCCGGCGAGCGCGGCGTCAAGCCGGGCGCGGGAGAGGGCGATGCCCTCGGGGAGGGGTAGACGGGTGGTGTGGCCTCGGGAGCGGAGTTCGAAGGTGTGGAGGTTCATAGGATGCAATGGCGGAGCGACCCCCCACCCTACCCTCCCCCTCACGGGGGGAGGGTTTCGGATGACCGACCAACCCCGGGAGGGCGAGGCTCCCGCCGAGCCGGGGTTGGC
>DASZMJ010000385.1:0-2863 GCA_035551935.1 Isosphaeraceae bacterium | reverse complement strand
CTCCCAGGGGGAGGCGGGGGAAAGCGGCGCCGCCGGCCGCCATTGCCAGGGCCGGGCCCTCGGGGTATCCTCCGCATGCGGCGGGGCGACCGGGAGGGTCGGCCGCATCGGGGCGGAGGGGGGTGCGGCATGGCGGCGCGGGTCACGAGCGTCTTCCTCTACGTCGACGACGTGGTCAAGTCGCTCGAGTTCTACAACGAGATCGTCGGCGCCGAGGTCGGCCAGCTCCACGCCGAGCAACAAGGCGGGCCGATCACCCTGGCCATCCTCCGCCTCGGCGACTTCGCCCTCATGCTCCACCCCCAGGGCGAGCACGCCCAGGAGTTCGCCGGCCAGCGCATGGGCGTCGGTATCCATTTGCAGTTGCGCGTGGATGATATCGACGCCTTCCACCAGCACTGCATCGACGAGGGGGCGTTCCTCAGCGTCTCGGGCGATCCGGTGGACCAGCCCTGGGGCTGGCGCGAGTTCGCCTTGAAGGACCCCGACGGCTATGTGTGGTCGATCTACGAGGACAAGTCGGGGGGTCAGTGGGCCTGATCGGCCGCGGCCTGCGCCGATGGCGGCGCGGGCTTGGCGGGGTCGGCCTTGCTGGGCTTCGAGACGACGTAATACGTGCCGATGACGAGCAGGAAGATCCCGTAGACGCGCTTCATCGTCAAGGGCGGGATCAGGCCGGTCAGCTTCGAGCCGATCCAGTTGCCGGCGAACAGGCCGAGCGCGATCCAGAGGGCGGCGCCGATGCGGCACTCGCCGCGCAGCCAGTATTCCCGCGCGCCGAGGATGCCGGCCGGCAAGGTCAGGGCCAGCAACGAGGTACCGATGGCCTCCTTCTGCCCCAGGCCGACGACCAGCGCCAGGAACGGCACGATGATCAGGCCGCCGCCGATGCCGAACATGCCGCCAACGATGCCGGCCCCCAGGCCCAGCGCGATCATGACGCCGAAGGACGAGCCGCTCACGAGGGTTCCCCTTTCGACCGGGCGATGGCCAGCACCGACGCGGCGCCGGCGAGTGCCGCCGTCTCGATCCGCAACAGGTTCGGGCCGAGGTCGATGAGCCGCCAGCCCGCGGCGACGGCCCCGGCGACCTCGTCCGGGTCGAAGCCCCCCTCCGGCCCGATCGCCAGGGCCAATGGGCCGGCGGGCGCCCCGGCGATCGCCGATGCCGCCGGCATGCCGCCGGGATGGGCGAGAAAACGCGCCCCGGGCGATTCGGACCGGCAAGCGTCGGGCCACGGGGTCGTCGGGCCGATCTCCATCAACCGCCGACGGCCCGACTGCTTGCACGCCTCGACGACCAGCCGGCGCAGGCGATCGAGCTTCGACGATCTCGGATCGACCGTCGACCGCGACGCCAGGATCGGCACCAGCCGCGCGACGCCCAGCTCGGTCGCCTTCTCGACGAGCCAGTCGAACCGCTCCCCCTTGGGCACGGCCGTCGCGAGCGTCAAGTGCGGGCCGTCGGGCCGCTCGGGCAAGGGCTCGCCGACCGCCAGCTCGACCCGGTCCCGCTCGACCCGATCGACCACCGCAAGCCACGCGCCGCCCCGGCCGTCGAGCAATTCGACGGCGTCGCCGGGCCCGAGCCGCCGGACCCGCGCCAGGTGCCGTGCCTCGTCGCCGGTGAGGGTCGCGCGGCCGGCGGTGATGGGTCCGGGGGCGAAGACGCGGTCGGCCAAGGGTCCGGGCGCTCCGGGTCGGTCGGTCGGCGGGGCTCAAGCCGGGGCATCATCCTAACCGATCGTCGTGGAGGGTGCGACCGGCCATCCCGGTCGATTCGGCCGGTCGAGGCGCGCGGATGCCCTGGCGGCACTGGCGACTGGAGGGGGACCCGTTCGCCGACGCCGGCTCGGCGTTCGTGGCGACCCCGGCGCACGTCGAGGCGACCGAACGGCTCGCCTTCGCCGTCGAGGCCGCCGAGCGCCTGGCCGTGCTCGAGGCCCCGGCCGGCCTGGGCAAGTCGGTGGTGCTGGCGCGGGCATTCGCAAGGGCGAAGGGGCCGTCGCGACGCCTCGCGCGCGTCGTCGGCCCGGCCGACGGCGACGCCCTCGCCACGGGCCTCGCCGAGGCCCTCGGCCGCCGCGTCTCGGGCCGGGATTCGGCCTGGCGCCGGCTCGCCGAGGCCCTCCGGCTCTGCCGCGCCCAGCGGCTTGCTGTCACGCTGGCGATCGACGACGCCCACGCCCTCGCCGACCCCGACGCGATCGACCGCCTCCTCCGGCTCGACCCGGCCGCGACCCTCCTGCTCGTCGGCCGCGGGCCGTTGCCCGAAGCCCCCTGGTCGCTCCGCGTCCGGCTGGCTGCTTTGACCCGCTCCGAGGCCGACCTCTACCTTTCCCAAAAGCTCACCTTCGCCGGCCGCCCCGAGCCCACCTTCACCCCCCGCGCCGTCACCCTCCTCCACTCCCTCTCCGCCGGCAACCCCCGCGGCCTCGACCGCCTCGCCGCCCTGTCTCTCCTGGCCGGCTCGGCCCGGCGGCTGGAAATCATCACGCCCGACGTCGTCGAAGGGGTGGCGGGAGAGTGCGTGGTGGTCTCATAAGAGGACGGGTGGCCTTGGTGTCAGGCTGAACAGATCAATGAACCAGCGGACGAAGCGCTGCCCGAGGGGTGTTCCGATCTCGACGGCGTTTTTCTCTACTGCCACCTTGAACGACATTCCCGGTTCATCTAACCACGCCCAATAAGTGTGAATATTCGCCTTGTCTCTGTGAGCATCTTTATAGGGCGTGACCCGCCGCCCGCTCCCCTGGACTTCGTTTGCTGATAAGGAGTTGTGGCGGTAGGGGGTGGGAAACGAGGCCCCCCTGGGGCAGAACATCGGTCTCTACGCATCCGATGAGACCGCACCCAGGGGACCC
>DASZMJ010000384.1:0-1700 GCA_035551935.1 Isosphaeraceae bacterium | reverse complement strand
CGCGATCCTCGACGTGGCGCTCACGCCCGACGCGAAGGGCCACGCCTTGGCCCGGGTCCGCGGCGCCGACGGCGGGCCGCCCGCGGGCGTGAAGGTCCGCCAGCTCGCCGAGGGCGTCGTCGAGATCGACGCCGGCCTGATCCGTCTCGATATCCACGTCGACGACGGCGCGGGCGCGGCCGACGCGGCCCGCAAGGCCCTCCGCGCCCAGTTCGACGCGGCCGACGGCGACGGCAACGGCTACGTCGAGCAATCGGAATTGACCCAGGACAACGGCCTGCCCTCGCCCCTCTCCGGCCTCTTCGCCACGCTCGACCACGACGGCGACGGCAAGCTCTACCCGCGCGAGCTCGACGACTACGTGACGCACCAGGCCGCCTCCGCACGCGGCCGGCTGACGCTGACGGCCTCGGACGAGGGCCGCGCCGTCTTCGGCATGCTCGACCTCGACCGCGACCGCCAGCTCGGCGCACGCGAGGTGCTCGACACCTTCGCGCGGATCTCGGCGTGCGACCGCGACGGAGACGGCCGGATCGCGCCCGAGGAGATCCCGCACCACATCCAGATCACCCTGGCGCGCGGCGACCTCTCCCGCCTGATCGCCGCGAGCCCGGCCAACGCCGCGGCCGTGCAGGCCGTCGTCGTCCCGCCCCGCCCCCGGCCGACGGCCGGGCCCGCGTGGTTCCGCCGGATGGACCGCAACCGCGACGGCGACGTGTCGCGCCGGGAGTTCCTCGGCTCGCGCGAGCAGTTCGAGCGGCTCGACCGCGACCGCGACGGCCTGATCGCCCCCGCCGAGGCCGACGCCGCGCGGCCGGTCAAGGCACCGGGCGGTTGAGCCGCATCAGGATCCGCTCGGCGCGGAAGACGACCTCGACGTCCTTCTCACGCAGCGCGTCCTCGAGCGCCGGCACGGCGACGGGCCCCATCTCGAAGAGCTGCGTCTCGGCCGCCTCGCGTGCCTTGGGCGCCAGGTCGCCGAGCTGCTTGACGAGCGTCCGCGCCCGATCCTGCAGCCGCGGGTCGACGCCGTGCGCGACCACGGCCGCCGTGCGGACCAGCTTCTTCGGCGCAGGGAAGACGTCGAGGAGCACGACCTCGTCGATCGCGTCGCGCGACAGATGGGCGATCACGATCAGGGCGTCGGGCTCGAACAGGGATTTCGCGTACTGATCCAGGTACATTTGCACGGCTTCCTTCCGCATCCCCTGCGCGGCTAGGCGGCGGGCGTAGGCGTCGCGGGTCAGCTCGCGGTAGGAGGAATCGGTCGGGCGCACGGCCTTGGCCAGGGTCAGCTTGACCGGAGGCCCCTCGATCACCGCGCCCTTCTTGCCCGATTCCTCGGCGAGCCGGGCGGCCGTGGTGATGAAGAGTGTGCCGTCCTCGGTGACTCGGTAGCTCAGCCCGACCGCCCCCAGGATCTCGGCCAGGGCGTCACGCGCGGCGAGCTGGCCGGCCTTCAGGCTCATCGGCTTGGCGAGGTCGACGTCGGCCTTGGCGAGCGTGGGGTCGTCGACCTCGAAGCGGAACCGCGCCTGGCCCGCGACCAGCGAGAGCACGTCCTTGCGCGGGGCCCCCTCGACGTTCACCGTCACGGGCCGGTTCAGCACCTGGTCGACGCGGGCCCGGATGTCGGCGTCCCCCTCGGCGGGCAGGGGCTTCGGTTTGTCCTTCTCCTTGTCTTTATCCTTGCCCTTCTT
>DASZMJ010000383.1:0-1629 GCA_035551935.1 Isosphaeraceae bacterium | reverse complement strand
CGGCTGATGACGTCTCGCGTGGCGGCCGGGTCGAGCGGGACCATTGGCGGATCGGCCTCTTGACGAACCCGTTCACGGCGCCTTGGCCGCTTTGGCCTTCTGCTGGATGACGTTGGCCTTGACGAGGAAGCCGAGGGCCGGCAGGTCGGCCTCGATGACGAGCCGGGCGCGGGACGACGCGCCGGTCAGGCCGACCTTGATCCGGTCCCTGGTTTTGGACGGGTCCGAGTCCGCGCCCGGGAAGGCGTCGCGCGCGGCCTCGCGGAAGGGATTCCCGTTCTCGGCGGAGTGGATGCGCGAGAACCGGACGGCCGAGAAGTCGAACCCGACCTGCGGCCCCGGCGCGGCGCCCGAGGCGGGCGCCTTCTTGAGCGCCCCGAGCGCCCGCTTCAAGACGGCGAGGCCGTTGCCCCCGACCGCGGCGAGGGCCGCGCCGTCGGGGAAGGCGAGGAACATCAGCGGCGCGCCGAACTCCTCCGCCTTCAGGTTCTTGGCGTCGAGCGTGACCCGGTGGATCTTCGTCCCGTCGGGCCCGCGGTCGAGGTCGAGCGCGACCTTGTCCCTGTCCTCGGGCTTTAACTTCCTGGCGATCGCCTCGCGGAGCGCGGCCTCGACCTTGATCGAGTCCTTCATCCCGACGCCGAAGAGGACGACGTTCGCTTCCCCCTTGCCGCCGCCCTTCTCCGTGCCCATGGCCAGGCAGGCGTCGTACGCGTCGGCGGTCAGCGTCGGCGTCAGGGCGTCGATCATCAGCTCGCTCAGCCGGCGGTCTTCGGGGGCGTCCTCCTTCTCGGCCTTGGCGCGCGCCTGCTCGATGGTCGATCGGATCTGAGCGCGGAGCGCCTCGGGGACCGGCAAGACCCCCTGGAGGGTGACCGCGGCGTCGCCCCAGAGGTTGAGGAACCGGCCCCGGCGGGCGCCGAACGTGCTGAGGGAATCGGCCAGCGGGGTGCCGGGCTTCGCGTCGACCGCCAGCGCGAGCGTGAGCCGATCGGCCTTGGCGGCGACGTCGGCGTCGAGCGTCATCTCGCGGCCGTCGCGCAGGAGGCTCTTGAAGGCGTCCTCGGTGAACTTGATCCCGGCGAGGCGGCCCTGGTACTGCGCGTCGGTCTCGCCGTCCTTGCGCTGGCGCGAGGCGTTGTTGCGCTGCATCACGTTGTTGAGGAACGCCGCCTTGAGCTGGTCGGGGACCTGGTCGATGCGGACGCCGACGAGCACCGTCCCCGGCCGGGTCGGCTTCAGGTCGGCCGGCTTGACCGCGCGGAGCCGGTCCGCGCCCGAGGCGACGGTGGTGGCCACGACGTACCCCGCCGGCGGGTCGGCCAGCAGGTAGAACGCCTGCCCGGCCCCCCCCTGTGCGACGACCTTGTGCGAGAACCCCTCGGCCCCGGGCCGGTCGTCGACCGTGAGCCCCAGCCCCTTGAGCGCGTCGAGGAAGGCGTCGCGGCCGGTGACCGGCAGGTACACCGTGACCGCCGGCACCGAGGGCGGGCCCCCCGGCGCCTGCGGGACCAGGTCGGCCGTGGCCGAGACCGGCTTATCCCGGTCGAGCCACTTGAGCGCGCCCTGGTTCTCCAGCGCGTCGAGGCCGTCGAGGATCTGCCCGGCCGCCGCGGGGTTCGTCTCCCT
>DASZMJ010000382.1:0-18552 GCA_035551935.1 Isosphaeraceae bacterium | reverse complement strand
GGCTGGCCGGCCTGATTCCATCAAATGAAAGCACATTCATGCATATCGGCGATCGCGGTGCGCGCGGCGGTCCCTCTTCCCGTCGCAGGCCCGCCCCGCGTGCCGTCCGCCACCCCACCCCCCGTTCTTATGGGGTCGCGGACGGCACGCGGGGCGTGCCTGCGACGGCAGTTCGAGCCGACGGCACGCGGGGCGGGCCTGCGACGGGGATCGGCCAGCACGTCGGGTGGCACGCCCTGCGAGGGCGTGGCCGGCCTCGGGACCACGCCCTCGCAGGGCGTGCCACCCGATCCACGCGGATTCACTCATTCACTCCGACCGTCAGGTCGTGTCTCGACGCCGATGCGAGTGTCACTCGGCACTCCGCACTCCGCACTCCGCACTCGTCCCTTTTCGCCGGTCCGGCGTGCGGGGGAGGAGTATGGTACAGTAGCAAGAGCAGGGGGAGGGGAGCCGGGCCGGGCCTGGCTTGCCTTGCCCGCGGGACCGGCCGGAGACGGGCCTGGAGCGGGCCCGATGCCGGCGCGGTCGCCGGCCTTCCGAGCCAGAGCTACCACGAACCAGCACCAGAGGAGCGGCCCGCGGCCGGGAACTCGTCGCCTCGGGTCGGTCGGAGCCAACGGGTCGCGGTCCCGGCGCCGGAGGGTGGCCGCGACGCGAGAGCCCCCGGCCCCGACGACCCCCCGGCCGCGCCGATCCTCGCCGCGACGACCCGGTGTGGGAGGATCGACCGCGATGCGACCCCTTCGCCTTGCCCCCGGCCCGGCCTGGCGCGGACCCTCCCGATCGCTCGCGGCCCTGCTGGCCCTGGCCTGGGCCCTGGCATTAGCCCTCCCCCGGCCCTGCCCGGCGACCGACCCGCCGCTGAAGCCGCCGATCACCGACCCGCCCGCGGCTTCCACCAATGTGGATGTCGATGCGACGCCGAAGGCCGTGGCCGACGACGACCCGGCGACGGCCTTGCGCAAGGGCCTGGACCTGGAGCTCCAGCGGAACTGGGTCGGCGCCATCGAGACCTACGAGTCGGCCGTCGAGCACTGGCCCGCCCGCGCCGAGTTCCGCCACCGGCTCCGGCTCTGCGAGATCCACTACCGGCTCGGCCGCCGCTACCAGGACAAGAGCTTCCGCGCCCACCTGCTCGGGTTACCCACCGAGCGGGCCCTGGAGCTCTACGACGAGCTCCTGGAGCGGATCGAGACGCACTACGTCGAGCCGGTGGCCTTCGAGCCGCTCTTGCGACGGGGCCTCGACAACCTGGAGGTGGCCCTCCGCGACCCGGTCTTCCTCCGGGCCAACGCCCCCGGCCGCGACGCCACCCAGGTGCAGGCCCTCCGCGACGCCTACCGGGCCCGTCGGGGTCGGGTCGCCGCCCGCGACCGCTCCGCGGCCCTCGGCCTGGCCGTGGCCGCGGGCGAGCAGGGCCGACAGTTGCTCGGCCTGAGCCCGACGGCCGTCCTGCTCGAGTTCGCCTTCGGGGCCTGCGACGCATTGGATGATTACTCGTGCTACCTGACGCCCGACCGGCTCGACGACCTCTTCGCGATGATCGACGGCAACTTCGTCGGCATCGGCGTCGAGCTGAAGCAGGACGAGCGGGGGCTCCGGGTCGTGGGGGTCATCCCCGGCGGGCCGGCGGCGGAGGCGGGCCTGAAGGCGGGCGACCGGATCACGCACGTCGACGGCAAGCCGATCGTCGGCCTCGGGCTGGACGAGGCCGCGGGGCGGCTCCAGGGGGCCGAGGGGACCGAGGCGCGGATCGCCGTGCTGGGCCAGGACGGCTCGGAGCGGTCGTATCGCCTGGTCCGTCGCGCCGTCGAGGTCCGGAGCGTCACCGAGCTTCGGATGGTCCCCGGCACGGCCGTCGGCTACGTCCAGCTCGGCGGCTTCCAGAAGTCGTCGACCGACGAGCTCGACGCGGCCATCGCCCTCTTGCAACGGCAGGGGATGCTCTACCTCGTGCTCGACCTCCGCGGCAACCCCGGGGGGCTGTTGAACGTCGCGGTGGACATCGCCGATCGGTTCCTCGACAACGGCGTCATCGTCTCGACCCGCGGCCGCGCCCCCGGCCAGAGCGCCATCTACCGCGCCCGAGCCGGCGCCCCCTGGCGGATGCCGATGGCCATCCTGATCGACCGCGACAGCGCCAGCGCCAGCGAGATCCTCGCCGGCGCCCTCAAGGAGAACCGCCGCGCGGTGGTCGTCGGCGAGCGGAGCTACGGCAAGGGGTCGGTGCAGAGCATCTTCACCCTCCGCGCCGCCGAGGCCGGCCTGAAGCTGACGACCGCCAAGTTCTACTCGCCCCGCGACCGCGCCTACTCCGAGCAAGGCGTCGACCCCGACCTCGCCGTCGCCCCCGCCAAGGATCGCCGCCGCGTCGCCGCCAAGCCCCCGGCCGACGCCCCTCCCCCGGCCGCCGCCTCGTCCTCCGACCCCATCCTGGAAGCGGCGGTGGCGCTGGCGCGGAAGCAGCTCAATCGATGAGGTGAGCGGCCTTGTGGCCGCGGTCCCCGCCCCCGAGTCCCTGGAGGACAGGCCCGATCCCGCGTCTCGATCGGCCGGAAAGTGGCCGGCTCTTGCTCTTGTAAACGATGGTTGTTGGGTGGCCCCGGTCGCAAGCGACCGGGGCCACCCAGGATCGAGTGACCAAGGACCGCGGCCGCAGCCCGCGACGGTGGCCCATGACCGACACCCCCCGCCCCCGGTTCGCGCCCGCGGTCGCCTGGACGATCGTGACGGAGGCGCCGTTGCGGGGCGTGGGGCTGGCGCGGGAGTCGGGGACGGTCCTGGCGTGGGACGAGGGGGACCGGCTGTACCTGATCGACCCGTCGGGGACGACGCGGGCGTCGAGCCGGGCGCCGGCGAAGCTCTCCCACGCGGCGATCAGCGACACCGGCACGCTCGTCGCGGCCGTCGGCGAGGGGCCGAGGCTCTGGCTGCTCGGCCCGGACCTCGAGCCGATCGCCGAACGTTCCGCGATCCGCGAGCCCTCGGCCCTGGCGATCGACCCGCACGGGCGATTCGTCGCGATCGCCTCGAAGGTCGGCGGCGCCACCCAGCTCTACAACCGCCACGGCAAGCAGGCCGGGCGGTTCGAGACCCTGGAGCCGCTGGCGCACCTCGCGTTCGTCGCCTCGGCGCCGATGATCATCGCGGCGGGGTCGTACGGGATGCTCGTCGGCGTGGGTTTGCGCGCGGCGGGCCAGGGGAAGCTCGCGGGCAGCCCGATCTGGCAGCAGAGCCTGATGGCCAACATCGGCCGGGTCGCGGCCACCGGCGACGGCGGCATGATCCTGACGTCCTGCTACACCCACGGCATCCAGCGGTTCGACCTCCGCGGCCGGAGCGAGGGCTCGTACCACCTCGGCGGCACCGCCGCCCACGCCGTCCCCGACTTCGCCGGCCGGACGATCGTCGCGGCGACGACCGAGGGGGAGCTCGCCGTGATGAACGGCGCCGGCAACGTCCGCTGGAAGACCGCCGCCCCCCGCGCGGCGATCGGCCTGGAGGTCGACGCCTTGGGGCGGTCGTTCGTCTACGGCCTGGCCACCGGCGAGGTCGTCCGCGTCGACCTCGAGGAGGGCTCCGGCGCCAGGCCCTCGGCCGCCGGCCCGTCGCGGGCGAAGGGGGCCGCGGCCGGATCGGCGGGGCGGGTCCGGCCGCCGGACTGGTCGCAGGTCGTGGCGCAGTCGGACGAGGAGGCCGAGACGGCGGTCCTGGCGGTGCTCGACGACCCGCCGCGGATCGGCCTGGTCGACCGCCGCAACCGGCTCCAGGCCTTCACCGTCGCCGGCCAGGCCCTCGGCCAGGCGCCCGAGATCGCCGGGGTCGGCCGGTTCCTGCGGACCTGTCCCGGCTGGATCGCCGCGGCGACGGATCGCCAGATCCTCCTCTACGACGCCCGCCGCAACGGCGCCAGCCGGGTCGATTTGAGCCTCGTCGAGGTCACGCACCTGGCCATCCGACCCGACGGCTACGGCCTGGCGATCGTCCAGGAGCGCGACCGCGTGGGGCGGGCCCACCCCTCGGGCCGCTGGGTCTGGAGGCGCGAGCTGAACGCCCCGGTCGAGGACCTG
Organism: Isosphaeraceae bacterium; assembly: GCA_035551935.1. Classification (GTDB taxonomy): domain Bacteria; phylum Planctomycetota; class Planctomycetia; order Isosphaerales; family Isosphaeraceae; genus DASZMJ01. The sequence continues at coordinate 14,479 of DASZMJ010000382.1, read as the reverse complement.
GCGCTCGGCCCCGACGACCTGACCGCGGTGACGACCGAGGAAGGCCGCCTCCGCATCTTCGGCCCCGACGGCGAGCCGGTCGGCGGCCGGCCGGCCGACCCGCCCGAGCCGCTCGGCCTGATCGCCGCCCCGCCGGGGTCGCCCGAGGGGGTGGCCTGGATCACCCTGGCGCGACGTTTGCAAGTGCTCCGAGGTCATCGAGCCGACGGAACAGTCCTCTGGGAGTCGCCCGTCCCCTGGGAGGGTTGGCAACTGGTTGTGGTCGGTTTTTCGGTCGTGGTCGCCTCGCCCGACGGCCGCTCGGTGGCCTTCGACGGCGCCGGTCGGCCCCGGTCGCAGGGCCGCGACGCCGAGCCGCAGGCCCTGTACGCCCCCGGCCCCGGCGGCCGCCCCTGGCGGCTGGCGCGGCAGGGTGTCCACCTGATCTGCTCCGAACTGTCGGGCCGGGTCGCCTGGCGGGCCGTCGCCGACGAGCCGATCGGCCCCTTGGCCTTCGGCCGCGCCGGCGCCGCCGCCCTGTTCGGCCGGTCGCTCGCGTGGTTCGCGTCCCCCGCGGAGGAAGGTGTCGCCCCGGAGGCCGGTCTTCACGATCTCTAATCGGAGGAAGGTCCCGATCCTGGCCTTATCCCCTCGATATGTCATGGACCCTTGCAATCAGCAGATCCGTCCGGTTAGGATACGATCGGGCCGCTTGGAAACCGATCCGCCTGGTCCATCGCGGTGGCTTCTGGTAGTTTGTGGCCCCGCGATCGCAAGGTTTTCGAAAGAGCTTCGGCGCGCATGGTCGGTCCCTGGCACGTCCCTCTCAAGGGTGCTAGGATGGTGATGCGTATCGCCCCGCCGTGAGTCCGGAGGCCACGATGCAGCAGGACAGCCCGACGGTCCTCGAGTTCTGCTGCCCCGAGCCGCGGCTGAGCGTCCACGACCAGAGTGCGCTGGAGGCGCTGCAGTACAAGTGGATCGAGAGCGAGAGGGCCGGCCACGACCTCGGCGACGCGCCGATCCTGGACTGGATCCGCCAGCACTGGAACGGCTTCCTCCGCGCCCGCTGGATCGAGCACCTCCAGGGCCGCGCCTTCTGGATCGAGCTGGACCACGACGACTTCGGCCTGCTCCAGCGCTGGTACCGCGATTCCTGGCTGCTCGACGAGATCCTCGCCCGGCTCAAGTGCGGCGACGAGAACCTCGGCATCCTCAACTGGGCCATCGACGTCGACCTGCCGATGGAGGATGTGATCGACATCCTCGAGACCCTCGATATCAACGCCCGCCGCATCGAGTGCCGGCTCTGCGCCCGGCCTGCGCACATGCAGGCCAGCTAGTTGAATCGGGGCGTGCCGGATTGTATGGTAGCCCGACGTCGGGCCCGACGACGCGAGTCACACCATCCCCCTGCGGGCGGTCGCCCCGGGGTTTCTCGGAGAGGAGATTGAGACGATGGCGCTGGAGAAAGGCTGGTTCGGCAGCACCAACGGCGGCGTCCTCGCCGGCCTGCTGATGATGGTCATCGCGGTCATCTGGTTCTTCGCCGGCCTCTACTATCTCAACCGGATCTTCTTCTACCCGCCGATCCTCCTGATCCTCGGCCTGGTCGCGACGGTCAAGGGCGCGTTCAACAACGGATGAGTGGCGCCGGCCGCTCCGATGTGGCGGGTTGGCCTGCCCCTACGTATACTGGGATACGGCCAACCCGCTGACACCGAACCCTCGAGGCCCCGATGCGAGCCGATGCCATCCGCGCCGAGGTTGGACGCATGGTCCACCAGGCCCCGTTCCGCCCCTTCGTCCTGAGTATGGAGAACGGCGACCGCGTCACGATCGGCCACCCCGAGAATATCGCCTTCGACCCCGAGGCCGGGTCGCCGGACTTCTACGTCATCTCGGGCTCGATCCGCCTCTTCGGCACCTTCGACGCCGTCTCCAGCGTGGCCACGGCCGACTCGGTCGAGCACCTGGCCTGACGGGGCCGATCGTCGGCGCGGAGAGCGACGAGTGAAAAACGCCGTCTTCGCTTCGTGCCGAGGCTCCTCACGACACTGGAGACCACGCATCATATGATTCTTAAATTGTGTGATCGATTAAACTTCAATGGAAGACCACATTTCGATCTGATTGAAGAAAGCCAATGAATTGGCAGGACCAGCGCCATGCCTCGTCTGAATCACGGTACCTTGTTGGAAAACCTTGTTGTGCTTGAGGTGAGTCGCGTACTGGCAACGGCCGCCGACACAGCCCTTGAGTTCGCATGTGCATTTGCCATGCCTCCGCTGACCCAGTTCTGGCATGAGAAGTGTCAAGAATTATGTAATAATCCGAGGTTCAACGCGGACGTCATGAAGAAACTGCTCAAAAGTGATTTGAGGGTCGGAGACCCCACGTCCTATTATGCGCTGTTGCTCGATTGCCTCCGCAATGCTCCGGGGCTACACGTCGTGCCTTACGATCCGCATGACGGTCCGCCTGACACCGCGCATCTCTATCCGTTCGGCGGGCCGAACGGCGCGTTACTGGTCGCAATGCTTAGACATCGGCACGGGCTGGCTACCCGCATATGGTCGAACGACCTCGTCGATGATCGAGAAGCCCGCTATCGCGGAGCACCTGCGCCTAACTCGGCCACCGAATGTCCGCGCACCAGCAAATACGCAGCTGCGCTCTCGGGCGGTGGCGTCGAAAACACGGAAGTCGACGTGTTCTGTGACTTGGGGTTTCCGGACAGTATTCAGGCCATGGCCGATTGGCGCAAACCATGCAAGATTCGAATAGGCTTTCTCGATCCTGATGCATACGTCGGGCATCGTGCTCCTGGGGCGGGAAAGGTAGACAGCACTGCCCACATTTGTTGGCTCACCAATCTGTATCGAGATGCTGAGTGTACGGCGGGGATCATGTTCTTCGCACACCAGATGTCGGATCGCAGAGCAGAGCTTATTCAAGCGTTTCACGATGATGCTGTCGAGGAATATCCGCATTCTTTCGTCTTCGAACACGGTAGATACATGGTCGGTGTCAAACTTCGCTGCCAAGCCAATGACAACGCGGATCGTATCATCAATGGCACCCGAGACTCCTGGAGCGCCTGGTCGGCAATCGTTGCTCAGAAGGACAAGCTTGGCTGTCATGTTCGTGGTCAGACATGAAATAATGTGCGAGAGATGGTGCATCGTCGCGGACTCGATGCACCCTACCCGGCTGGGGCCCGGGTTCAGCCGTCGCAGAGGGCGACGAGGGTGCGGACGAAGCAGCCGGTGCCGCCGGCGTCGCGGGTGGAGTTGTCGGAGTCGGCCCAGCTCGGGCCGGCGATGTCGAGGTGGGCCCAGGGGGTCTCGCCGACGAACTGCTCGAGGAACTTGGCCGCGGTGATGGACCCGCCCCACTTGCCGCCGACGTTCTTGAGGTCGGCCACGCCGCTCTTGAGCCCGTCGAGGTAGTCGGCGTCCAGCGGCAGCCGCCAGGCCCGCTCGCCGACGGAACGGGCGGCGGCCAGGACGCGGTCGGCCCACGGGTCGTCGTTGCTGAAGAGGCCGGCGACCTTGGTGCCGAGGGCGACCATGCAGGCGCCGGTCAGGGTGGCCAGGTCGAGCACCCGGGCCGGGTCGTGCTCGACGGCGTAGGACAATGCGTCGGCCAGGATCAGGCGGCCCTCGGCGTCGGTGTTCAGGACCTCGACGGTCTTGCCGTTGCGGTGGGTCAGGACGTCGCCGAGCTTGAGGGCTCGACCGCCGGTCATATTCTCAACCATGGGGACGTAGCCGACGACGTTGACCGGCGAGGCGAGCCGGGCGATCGCCTGGAGGGCCGCCAGGACGACGGCGCCGCCGGTCATGTCGCACTTCATGTCCTCCATCGAGGCCGACGGCTTGAGCGAGAGCCCCCCCGAGTCGAACGTCACCCCCTTGCCGACCAGCGCCGTGGTCGGGCCGTCGCCGCCGCGGTGCCGGAGCACGACGAAGGCCGGCGGCTGGTCGGAGCCGGCGGCGACGCCCAGGAGGCCGCCGAACCGCTCGCGACGGAGGCGGTCCTCGTCCCAGACCTCGACCTCCAGGCCCGCCTCGCGGCCGACCTCGCGGAACCGACCGGCCAGGGCAGGGGGGGCCTTGTCCGACGGGGGCGTGTTCGCCAGGTCGCGGGCCAGGTTGATCGCCTCGCCGACGACCTGCCCTTTGCGGAGGGCCGCCTCGAGGTCGATGGCGAGCTCCTCCGGGACCACCAGGATCAGGTCGCCGAACGGGTGCCGGGCCGGCTCGCTCTTGCGGAGGTCGGTCCCTCGGGTGCCGACGATCAGCCCCTGGATCAAGGCCGGGGCGATCGCCGATGGGTCGCCGGCGTCGGGCAGGGCGACGGCCACCGACTCGCGCGGCCGAGCCGCGAGCTTGCGGGCCAGGGCGACCCCGGCGTTGTAGGCGGCGCCGGGGTCGAACTTGTCGCGGGAGCCGAGGCCGAAGGTCGTCAGGCCCCGGGCCGCCAGGCCCGAGGCGCCGAGCACGGGCGTCACGTCGCCGACGGAGGCACCCAGGTCCTTCGAACCCTGGAGTTTGCTGATGAGATCCGCCAGGGGCGTCCCCCGGAGCGCGGCCGGGGGCTCGATCGGGCCGCCGTCCTTGTCCTTGTCCTTATCCTTGCCATTGAAGAGCCCGACGGCCAGCCACTGCGCCTCGACGGCGGCGGCGGGTCGGGTGGTCGCTCGGACGTGCATGTCGTCGGGCCTCGGCGAGGGCGGTCGGTCCTGGGCTCGGCCCATCATCGCAGGCCGCCGGGGCGGGCGCCAAGGCGGCCTTTTGCTCCGGGGCGAGGGCGTATTAGGCCGCCGGGGCGTTGGGCTCGTCGCCATTCTTGAGGGCCTCCCACTCGTCCCAGGTGTAGAGGACCTCGCGGGCGGTGGACCCCTTGTACTCGCCGACGATGCCGTCCTCGGCCATGTAGTCGATCAGGCGGGCGGCGCGGCCGTAGCCGATACCGAGGGCGCGCTGCAAGAGCGAGGTCGAGCCGCGGCCCTCGCGGATGATGATCTCGATGGCCGGCTCGTAGAGGTCGTCCCGCTCCTTCAACGCCGCCCCGCGCTCCTTGCCGCCGGCGCCGCCGCCGACCTGGAGCTGGACCAATTCCTTGCTGAACTCGACGGGGTACTGCCCCAGGTACTCGCAGATCCGGTTGACCTCGGCATCCGAGACATACGTCCCCTGCGCCCGGACGATGTGCGAGGTGCCGGGGATCAGGAAGAGCATGTCGCCGTTGCCGAGGAGCTTGTCCGCCCCCATCTCGTCCAGGATGACCCGCGAGTCGCCGCGGCTGGCGACCTGGAAGGCGATCCGGGCGGGGAGGTTGCCCTTGATCAGGCCGGTGATGACGTCGACGGTGGGCTTCTGGGTCGCGACGATCAGGTGCATGCCGACGGCCCGCGCCTTCTGCGCCAGCCGGACGATGTGGGCCTCGACCTCCTTGGGGGCCGTGTACATGAGCTCGGACATCTCGTCGGCGACGATGACGATGTACGGCATGTACGTCGGGATCCGCTTCGCCTCCTCCTCGTCCTCGGGGCGGAGGCGGTTGTAGATCTCCTCGGCGCCGAGCGCGTTGTACGTCTGGAGGTTGCGGACGCCGGCGCGGGCCAGGAAGTTGTACCGCTCGTCCATCTTCTCGCAGGCCCATGCGAGGATCGACTCGGCCTTCTTCATGTCGGTGATGACCGGGTGCATCAGGTGCGGCACCCGGCGGAACTGGGTCAATTCGACGAACTTCGGGTCGATCAGGATCAGCTTGACCTCGTCGGGCCGACGGGTCATCAGGATCGACAGGATCATCGCGTTCAGGCAGACCGACTTGCCCGTGCCGGTCCGGCCGGCGATCAGCAGGTGCGGCATGTCGGCCAGGTCGAACGCCAAGGGGTTCCCCTTCACGTCCTTGCCCAGGAACAACGGCACCCGCAGGCCGTCGAGCCGCGGCCCTCCCGACGTCAGGACCTCGCCGAGCCGGACCATCGTCCGGCGCTCGTTGGGGACCTCGATGCCGACGGTCGTCTTGCCCGGGATCGGCGCCACGATCCGCACGCTCGGCACCGCCAATGCGATCGCCAGGTCGCTCGCCAGGCCGACGATCTTCGAGACCCGCAGGCCCGGCTCGAGCTCGATCTCGAACTGCGTGATGACCGGCCCGGTGTCGATCTGGACGACCCGGACCTGGCAGCCGTGCTCCAGGAGGGTCCGCTCCAGCAGCATCGCGCGGGCGTGGACCTTGGCCTCCTGCTCCTGGATCGGCACCGCGGCGGCCGGCTCGAGGAGTCCCAGGGGAGGCAGCCGATACGAGCCGTCGCCCGGCGCCGGGGGGAGGGGTTGGCCGACGACCGCGGGCCGATCGGCCGGGGACCGCTCCGGCAACGCGACCCGGGCCGGCGGCGCGGCCACCGGCTCCATCGCGACGCGAGGCAGCCGCGGGGCCTCGTCGACGACCTCGAAGCGGGCCGTCGCCAGGGTCCGGCCCGGCTCGACCACCGTCGTCGGCGCCGCCGGGCGGCCGGCTCGGATCAGGGCCGAGAGCTCGCGGAACGGCCAGAGGACCAGGGCCTCGCCGCAGAGGGCCAGGCCGGCGAGGCCGACGGCCGAGAGGATCAGGAGCATCCCGGCGCCGCCGAGCTGGCTGCCCAGGATACCCACCAGGGTCGCCCCCACGTAGCCGCCGCCGCCGATCGGCGGGGTCTGCGGGAACGTGGCCGCCCGCCGATACTCGTCGAGGGCCTGCACCAACGCCGACGCGACCACCACGACCAGGCCGAATCCCAGCAGCCTCAGCCCGACCTCGGGGACCCGACGTCCCCGGACCCGGAGCAGGAACAGGGCGGCCGAGGCCGGCAGGATCAGGTAGACCCCGAACCCCAGGCTCTGGACGCCCACGAACGCGATCGCCGCGCCGACCGGCCCGCACGGGTTGGCCGTCGCCGATCGCGGCGGGGCCTCGACCGCGCCGGGGGGGTCGGCCGGGTCGTAGCCGAGCAGGCTGAGGGCCAGGAACATCCAGGCGACGACCAGGGCCGCGTCGCGTCCCCGGCGCCCCAGGCGCGAACGGTCGAGCATCGGTCCCCCTCGCGGTGCGCGCGCCTTCTTCATCACGGTCGCGACACGGCCGGCGACCGCACCGTGAGTCTCTTCGTCCGCCGGCCGCATCCCTTCAGATCAGATCGGCCATCGGACGCCGGGGGCTTTCGCAAACCGAACGCGTGTTGTGGCTTCGCTGAACGGTCGCTCAGGAGCATTCCCCCCCGTCCAGGGGGAGTTGACCGGCCGGCATTTTTCCCCGGAGCAGGCACGCTCCGCGTGCCGTCCGCCACGACCCAAGAGTCGTGTGGTATTGCGGACGGCACGCGGAGCGTGCCTGCTACGAAGCCGGGCCGACGGCGCCGCCCCGAGAGTGACGGCCGGTCTGCCCAGGGGGCGAGGGGGGAAGGTTCGTCACTCGGAGGGCTGCGACAGGTCGACGGTGCCCCCCTCCTCGGCCTCCTCGGTGACGTCGCGGGTCTGGAGGTTGCCGGTGAGATCGAGGTAGATCTTGTTCTGCATGATCTCCTGGATGACGATCGCCATCTTGTCCGGGGTCCGCAGGTCGACGAGGGGACGGGCGCCCTGGTTCAGGGCGATCATCCGCTTCTGGATCAGGGTCGAGAGCTTGAAGCGGCCGCCGACCTTGTTGACGATCTCTTCTTCCTTCAATTCTTCGAGCATCTCGGGCTATCCTCCGCAACCGGAACGGGCCATCAGGGACGCCAGGTCCCGGACGGCCCGGTCGATGTCGTCGTTGACCAGGTGGATCGGGTAATGCCGCTCGGCCAGCTCGATCTCGCGGCGGGCGTTCTCGAGGCGGCGGCGGATCGTCGCCTCGTCGTCGGTGCCGCGGGCCCGGAGGCGGGCCTCGAGCACCTCGAGGCTCGGCGCGTGCAGGAAGACCAGCACCGCGTTCGAGACCCGGCGCCGCACGAGCTGGCCGCCTTGCACGTCGATGACCAGGATGACGCAGTCTCCCTCGGCCAAGGCCCGCCGGATCGGGCCGAGCGGCGTGCCGTAGAGGTGCCCGTGGACCTCGGCCCACTCGAGGAACTCGCCCCGGTCGCGCAACCCTTCAAATGCGTCCCTCGACAGGAACTCATAATCGACCCCGGCCACCTCGCCGCCCCGGGGTGCCCGGGTCGTCGCCGAGACCGACAGCCGCGCCCGGACATCCCCCCGCTCCACGACCCTGCGCGCGACCGTGCTCTTGCCCGCGCCCGACGGGCCCGAGACCACGAATAAACGGCCCGGCAGCTCCTCCCAGCTCGGATCGGACAAGGCGGCGGCCCCTTCGGAGGGCAGAGGACAGAAGACAGAAGACAGAGGGAAAAGGGCAGAAGACAGAGGACAGAGGGACTCATTCGATGTTCTGGATCAGTTCGCGGATCTTCTCGAGCAGCCCTTTGATGGCGACGACGTCGCGGGTGATCTCGACGTCGTTGGCCTTGGAGCCGATGGTGTTGGTCTCGCGGCCCATCTCCTGGACGATGAACTCGAGCTTGCGGCCGGCGCTCTCGGGCTCGGCGACGACGGCGACGAACTGGGCGAAGTGGGCGCGGAGGCGGGTGATCTCCTCGGCGACGTCGGCCCGCTCGGCGAGGATGGCGACCTCGCGGATCAGGTCGCGGGGCTCGATCGAGACCCCCTTGGCCTCGATCAGGCCCTGGACGCGGGCGGTGAGCCGGTCGTGGTACGCGGCGATGACCTCGGGCCCGCGGGCGGCGATCCGTTCGAGGTGGTCGGCGGCCTGGCTCGCGAGGCTCAGGAGCTCGTCGGCCATCGCGCGGCCCTCCTCGGCCCGGGTGCGCTGGAGCTGGCCCAACGCCTCGGCGACGAGGCTCGACAGCGCCGGCCAGTCGTCGTGCGGGTCGCCGACGGGCCCCCGGCGCTCCTCGACGACGCCGGGCAAGGAAAGGAGGGCCGAAAGCGGGACCGGGCCCGACTCCAGGGCGCGGAGCTGGTCGCGGTAGCTCGCCAACGCGACGGTGTTGAGGCGGTAGTCCTCGGCCTTCCTCGGCCGGTCGACCCGGAGGCCGAGCTGGACGGTGCCGCGGCGGACGTGCTCGCGGACCAGGCGCTCCAGCTCGGGCTCCAGGACGCTGTACGGCTCGCTGATCCGGGCCGAGAGCTTGAGGTGGCGGTTGTTGACGGCGCGGACCTCCACCTCGACCGTCCAGCGGTCGTCCTGGAGCCGCGCGGCGCCGAAGCCGGTCATACTCAACAGCACGGCAACCTCGCCTCAACGGCCCTTGGAGCCCGGGGGCGGGATCGGGGTCGGCAACGGGGCGTCCGGCCCGGCCGCCCTGGGCACCTCGACCGGGGGCAGGCCGGCGCCCGCCTTCGAACCCGCGGTGCCCTTGCCCGCCGGCGGCAACGTGCCCTTCTCGAGCACCGGGGCCGGCACGTCGGGCGTGCCCGACTTCGTCCCGTCCCCCTTGGAGGCCGACGCCGGCGCCTTGCCCCCGGAGAGCAACGACGGCTGGTTCCGGGACATGCCGTAGACCAGCAGCATGTTCAGCAGGAACCAGACGAGGGCCGTGCGGATGGTGATCTTGGTGAAGACGTCGCCGGCCTTGGTGCCGAAGGCACTGGAGCCGCCGACGCCGCCGAAGGCGCCGGCCAGGCCCCCCCCTTTGCCGCGCTGGATCAGGATCAGCAGGATCAGGAAGATCGAGGTCAGGACGAGCAGCACGTTGAGCAGGGTGGTGAGCCACGACACGGTCGGGGTCCTCGGTTCCGGGGAAGGCGGCGGGCGTTCGGGTCGGGTCCGTCCTACTTCGGTTGGGGCTCCCGGACGGGCTGGGGACAGGCACCTCGACGACTCGGGGCCAGTCCCCAGCCCGTCCTCAGGGCTTGCCCCGGCGGGTCACGTCGCGGGCGGCCTGGACGATGGCCAGGAAGTCGGCCGCCTTGAGGCTGGCGCCGCCGACGAGGCAGCCGTCGATGTCGGGGCGGGCCAGCAGGTCGGCCGCGTTCTCCGGCTTGACGCTCCCCCCGTACTGGACGACGACCCGGGCCGCCGTCGCCGCGTCGAACTGCGCGGCCAGCCGATTCCGGAGGAAGTCGTGGACCTCCTCCGCCTGCTCGGGCCGGGCCGTCAGGCCGGTGCCGATCGCCCAGACCGGCTCATAGGCCAGCACGACCCCGACCATCTGCTCGGGGGTCAGGCCCGCGAGCGAGCCGGCGAGCTGGCCGCCGACGACCTCGAAGGTCTGCCCCGCCTCGCGCTGGGCCCGGGTCTCGCCGACGCAGACGATCGGGATCAGCGCGACGCCGAGGGCGGCGTGGAGCTTGAGGTTGACCATGGCGTCGGTCTCCCCCAGGCCGTGCCGGCGCTCGCTGTGGCCGAGGATGACGTGGGTGCAGCCGGCGTCGACCAGCATCGCCCCGGAGGTCTCGCCGGTGTAGGCGCCGTCGGCCTTCCAGTGCATGTTCTGGCCGCCGAGGCCGATCGGCGAGTTGGCCAGGACCTGGTCGATCCGGTGCAAGTAGACGGCCGGCGGGCAGACGGCCACCCGCGCCGTCACGTCCTGGCCGACGCCGACCTTGACCGCCTCGGCCAGGGCCACCGCCCCGTCGAGGTCGGCCGGGTTCATCTTCCAGTTGCCGGCGATGAACAGCGTTCGCAGACCCATCAGACCGCGACTCCCGCGCTGGCGTCGATCGACTTGCCCAGGACCTCGGCCAGGTGCCGCAGGTCGTCCATGAGCCGGGCATACTGCGCCGGCAACAGGGCCTGCGGGCCGTCGGAGAGGGCCTTCTCGGGGCACGAGTGGACCTCGACGTGCACGCCGTCGGCCCCGGCCGCGACGCTCGCCCGCGCCAGGGCCGGGATCAGGTCGGGCCGGCCGGTGGCGTGGCTCGGGTCGACGATGATCGGCAGGTGGCTCTGCCCCTTGACGTTCGGCACGCTCGACAGGTCGAGCATGTTCCGCGTCGAGTCCTCGAAGGTCCGGACCCCCCGCTCGCAGAGGATGACCCGGCGGTTGCCCTGCGAGAGCACGTATTCGGCCGACATGAGCAGGTCCTTGACCGTCGCGCTCATCCCCCGCTTCAGGAGCACGGGGGTCCGGGTCTTGCCGACCTCCTTGAGCAGCTCGAAGTTCTGCATGTTCCGGGCGCCGACCTGCATGATGTCGGCGTACCGCTCGACGAGGTCGACGTGGCGGGGGTCCATGACCTCGGTCACCGTCGGCATGCCGAACCGCTCGCCGGCGCCTTTGAGGATGCGGAGCCCCTCCTCGCCGAGCCCCTGGAAGCTGTATGGGCTGGTCCGCGGCTTGAACGCCCCGCCGCGGAGGATGTTGGCCCCGGCGTCGCGGACGTGCTCGGCGATCTCGAAGAGCCGCTCCTCCGACTCGATCGCACACGGCCCGGCGATCATCGCCAGGTGGCCGCCGCCGACCCGGACCCCGCGGACCTCGACGACCGAGTCCTCGGCGTGGAACTCGCGGCTGGCGATCTTGTACGGCTTGAGGATCGGCACCACGCTCTCGACGCCGTCGATCGCCTGGAGCGGCTCGACCTGGAGCTTCTCCTCGTCGCCGATGACGCCGATGATCGTCCGCGACACCCCCTTGCTCAGGTGGGGCGTGAATCCCAGCTCCTCGATCCGGTCGAGGACGTGCTGGACCTGCTCGACGGTGGGGTGGGGCTTCAAGACGATGATCATCCGGCGACCTCGGGGGCGGGGCAGTCGGCGCGACGGGCGCGGCTGGCTTCGGGAAACGTCCTCGGCTCCGTCGTTGAGGAATCGAACACTCTAGCAGTCGGAGGGCCGAAAGGAAAGGGGGTCGAACCCATCAAGGCCCGCCGGTGGCCCGGGACGGCGCCCGGTCGAATCGCCGCAAGTCGTTTCCAGATCAGAGAGAACCCGCGGCCTTGCCGGCGTCGAACGAAGGCCGGAAAGATTCGGGGACGGCCGGCGCGGATTCAACGCCGATAGTCGTGTAGAGACGCTCGATGTCCGAGTCCTACCCGGGGCCGACCCTGGCCCCCGGGCCTGGGAAACCAACCTGCGCGGACCTCCCGTCCGCCCCGAGCACCGGCGAGCCGCCCCGGCGGTCGCGACGGCGTTGTCGCGCCCTTGGTTCCGGGTCGACTCGTTGCACGGGCGGCCGGCGGCGGGGACGTTGCGCGCCCGGAACAGATCCACGCAAAGCAAAGCGAGTCCCCCCCATGCGGCCCGACGACCCCTTCCTGGACGACCTGTCGAGCCCGATCGGCCCCGGCGCCCTGGCCGTCGCCGACGGGCACGACCGGGAGGCCGACCAAAAGATCGAGGACTGGATCGTCTGCCACCTCGACGACCGGCCCCCCGGCGCCCGGGGGTCGGGGCTCCCCTTCTCCTTCGACGACCTCCCGAGCCTGCGCAAGGTCCCGGCCCAGGGGCCGAGGGCGTCGACCACCGCCTCCGGCCGGCCGCTCGGCACCGAGAAGTGGTCGCGGTTCCACACGACCACGAGGCGCGGGGTGACGATCGTCCGGCTCGGCGACGCCAGCCTCGTCCGCGAGGCGCTCATCGTCGAGCTGGCCGACGAGCTGGCCGCGCTCATCGAGGCCGGATTGCGGCGGATCGTGCTGGACCTGAGCCGGGTCGAGCGGCTGTCGAGCCTGGGCGTCGCCGCCCTGGCCAAGGCCTATCGGCGCTGCACCGAGTTCCTCGGCGGCATGCTCCGGATCTGCGGCCTCCAGCCGCAGGTCGCCGAGATCTTCGGGATTCTGGGCCTCTCGCGGGAGATCGCCACGTTCGTCGACGAGCACTCGGCCGTGGATTTCCCCTGGCCCGGCGGCCCCGCCGCGACGGCCCTGCCGGTGACGATCCTCTCCTCGCTCTCCGCGGCGCTGGCCCAGCCCGCCGCCGAGGCCGAGACCCGCGTCGACCTGCCGGTCGTCGCCGAGGCCGACGCCCCGGCGACCGAGGAGGAGACCGAGATCTATCCCGACCGTTGGGCCGGGCCGACGGGCCTGGGCCTGGTCATCCGCGACGCCCGGGGCGAGAGCCCGGTCATCCCGATCGCCTCGGAGCGCTTCGACATCGGCCGCGAGGCCGACTGCCAGCTCCGGATCATCGCCGCGACGGTCAGCCGCCACCACGCCCGGATCGAGCGCGACGGGCCGCGCGTGGCCCTCCGCGACCTCGGCAGCACCAACGGCACGATCCACAACGGCCAGGTCGTCCGGGCCGCGACGGCCCGGCTGGCCGACGGCGACGTGGTCGAGGTCGGCCCGTTGCGGATCACCGTCCTGATCGACCCGGCCCGCATCGGCGGGATCGACGACCTGGTCGTCCGCTGGCTGACCGAGGACGACGACGGCCCGGCCGACCCCGACGACGAGCCGGCCGCCGAGCCCCCGCCGACCCTCGAAGGGCTCACCCCCGTCGACCTCGGCGACGACCCCGGCCCGCTCAAGGCCGAGGTGCTCCAGGACGTCCTGATCGTGACCCCGATGAGCCACCACCTCGACGACGAGTCGCAGGTCGGCCCGCTCCGCGACCTCCTGACCGAGCTCTTCGACCGGCCGTTGCCGAAGCGGGTCGTGCTCCACCTGACCCACGTCACCCGGCTCTCCAGCCTGGCCATCGGCATGCTCGTCGCCCACGAGCTCCGACTCCGCCGCGCCGGCGGCGAGCTCCGCTTCTGCGACGCCCAGCCCGGCGTCCAGTCCTACCTCGAGCAGGTCAAGCTCCCCATGCTCGTCGAGTTCCACCCGGCCCTGGAGGACGCGGTCCTGACCCCCTGGCATTGATCCCGGCGGCAGGGTGGCACGCCCCTGCAAGGGCGTGGTCCCTAGGCCACAGCCGAAGCCCACGCCCTTGCAGGGCGTGCCACCCGACGACCGTCGTGCCCTGTCGGGACGAAAAGCACGCCGCCCCCTATCGACGCGCGGCCCGGCCCACTATCATCGAGGCATCCCCGGATGGGGCGACGTTGCCCCGGAGTGGAAACCTGGGAGGCCCGTCGTGGACCGCGTCGACATCGACCGCAACCTGCTCTTCGGCGTCCTCGCCTTACAGCGGGATATGATCACTCAGGAGCAGTTCGCCGAGGCCTGCGCGGTCTGGGCCCTGAAGATGGACCGGCCGTTGGCGGACGTCTTGATCGAGCGCCGCGTGCTGACCGCCGACGACGGCCGCGACGTCGACCGCGATATCGCCCGCAAGCTCAAGCGATTCGGCGGCGACGTCCACGCCAGCCTCGGCGCCGTCGCCGACGCCGGGGCCCGCGACGCGATCCGCCGCGTCGATGACCCCGAGGTCCGAAAGTTGCTCAGCTCGCTGCCGCCCGCGGCCGGCTACGTCATGCTCGAGACGGTCGTCAAGCCGCCGTCGGAGGGCACCCTCCGCTACTCGCTCTCGCGGCTGCACGCCGAAGGGGGGCTGGGCGAGGTCTGGGTCGCGCGCGACAACGACCTGAACCGCGAGGTCGCGCTGAAGATCATCA
>DASZMJ010000381.1:0-2049 GCA_035551935.1 Isosphaeraceae bacterium | reverse complement strand
GCACGCCCGGAGTCCTCGACGGGCGCGGGCCACGTCGCCGTCGCCCGCGCCCGTCGAGGACGCCGGGCGTGCCACCCGTCGGGGACTCGGGTTCGAGGCCGAACCCGCGGCGCCCGGCGGCTTCACGCTGATCGAGCTGCTGGTCGTCATCGCGATCATCGGCATCCTCGTCGCCCTGCTCTTGCCGGCCGTCCAGCACGCCCGCGAGGCGGCGCGACGGACCGGTTGCATCAACAACCTCCGCCAGATCGGCATCGCCCTGCACAACTACCACGACGCCTTCGCCACCTTCCCGGCCGGCGGCTGGATCGCCTTGCCGGGCCAGCCGCAGACGGCACGCATGAACATCGGCTGGTCCGCCGTCGTGCTCCCCGGCCTCGAGCAGCGGGCGCTCTTCGACTCGATCAACTTCGATTTCCCCTACAACCACCCGGGCAACGCCACCGCCGCCGGCACCGTCCTCGACGTCTACCTCTGCCCCTCCGAGCCCCGGACGGCCGACCGCAACCGCGACGTCGGCGACCCCTTCGACTCGGCCGACTGCGACTACGGCGGCATGTACGGCCCCCGCGGCCTCGCCGCGCCCAACGACGCGAACAACCCCCCCCGCGGCCCGATGGTCTTCAACCTGCCGGTCTCGCTGGCCCGGATCGTCGACGGCGCCTCGCAGACGATCCTGGTCGGCGAGGACCCCGAGGCGATCCACGCCCTCTGGATCTCCGGCCACAACGTCTTCGACCAGTCCGCTCCCATCAACGCCCGCCCCCCGCTGGAATACGGCGAGGAGCTGGCCAGCCACCACCCCGGCGGCGTCAACACCCTCTTCGCCGACGGCTCGGTCCACTTCCTGAAGGACCCCCTCGACAACCGCACCCTCTCGGCCCTCTGCACCCGCGCCTCCGGCGACATCGTCGGCCCGCATTGACTCGAAGGCCGCGAACCGACCTTCGAATGCACCAGGAGAATGACCCATGTCGATCCGCTTCCGACCGCTGCTGCTCGCCCTCGCCCTGCTCGTCCCGGCCGCGGCCCGGGCCGACATCAACGTGGACTTCGAGGACCTGTCGCTCCCGCCGAACTCGTTCAACAACGGCTCCGACCTGGCCGGCGGCTTCACCAGCCGGGGGGCGTCCTTCAACAACGCGTACGACCCGACGTTCGGCGACTGGTCGGGCTGGTCGTACTCGAACGTCCACGACACCTCGGCCACGCCCCCGGACTTCTCGCACGAGTACGCCGCGATCACCGGCTCGGGCGTCGGCGGCTCGGGCAACTACGGGATCGCCTACGCCTTCAACCAGAACGACGCCTTCATCAACCTCCCCGCCGGCGCCAGCCCGACCTCGGTGGACGTGACGAACACCACCTATGCCTATGACTCCATGCTGCTCGGCGACCAGTTCTCGAAGAAGTTCACCACGGGCGACTTCTTCACGTTGAAGATCTTCGGCTACTCCGGCCTCAATGCCACCGGCAACGTCGTCGGCGAGGTCGACTTCGACCTCGCCCGCTACACCTCGCCGACCGATCATCCTTTGAACACCTGGGCCGCCGTCGACCTCTCGAAGCTCGCCGGCGCCGCCAGCCTCGGCTTCGGGTTCGTGTCGTCGGACGTCGGCCCCTTCGGCATCAACACCCCCACCTTCGTCGCGATCGACGACCTCCACCTCCGCACCGTCCCCGAGCCCGCCAGCGCCCTGCTGCTCGCCCTCGGCGCCCTCGGCCTCGCCGCCCGCCGGGGACGGCACGACTGAGAGGCATTTCCTGATCGGACGAAGGCCGCCGCGCCGTCGGCCCGCTCGGCCGAAGCAGGCCCGCCCCGCGTGCCGCCGGCTCGATCTGCCGTCGCAGGCCCGCCCCGCGTGCCGTCGGCTCGAACTGCCGTCGCAGGCACGCCCCGCGTGCCGGCCGCGACCCCATAAGAACGGGGGGTGGGGTGGCGGACGGCACGCGGGGCGGGCCTGCGACGGGAAGAGGGACCGCCGCGCGCACCGCGATCGCCGATATGCATGAATGTGCTTTCATTTGATGGAATCAGGCCGGCCAGCC
>DASZMJ010000380.1:0-6500 GCA_035551935.1 Isosphaeraceae bacterium | reverse complement strand
TCGAGGGCGCCGAGCCGAGGGCGAGCCGCCGTGACGCCGACCGCGCCGACCAAGGGGACGACCGGCCTGCTGGCCCTGGCCGGCGAGGCGGCGGCGCGGCTCGGGGCCACGGGGGTCCTGGTCGTGCCCGAGGGGCCCCTGGACTGGGACGCGACCCGCGCGGCCGTCGGCGACGTCCCGTTGCTCGTGGCCGTCGCCTCGGCCCGGCACCGCGAGGCGGCGCTGGGGGCCGGCCTGATCGCGCTGGAGGTCGAGCCGACCGAGGCCGGCATCGCCGAGCGGATCAGCCTGGCCTTGATCGAGGCCGTGGCCAACGACCACCTGACCGCCGGCGCCCGCGTCGTGGCGGTCTACTCGGGCTTCGAGGCCGAGACGCTCGACTCGATCAGCGTCGTGCGGCTGGGTGAGCACCTCGAGCGGCTCACCGCCCGCGACCTCCGCGCGCTGGAGACCAGCGTGCCGTTCGAGACGCTCAAGGCCGTCGTCGACGTCGCCGTCGAGATCGGCCGCGAGGGCCGCGAGGGCAAGGCCGTCGGCACCCTGATCGTCGTCGGCGACGCCCGCGACGTGCTCGCGCGGTCGCGCACCTTGGGCTTCGACCCGTTCAAGGGCTATCGCCGCAAGGACCGAAATCTCCGCGATTTGCGCGTGCGCGAGGCGATCAAGGAGATCGCCCAGCTCGACGGCGCCTTCGTCGTCTCGCGCGACGGGACCGTCGAGGCCGCCTGCCGGATCATCGACGCGCCGGCCGCCGGGCTGACGCTCCCCAAGGGGCTCGGGACGCGGCACTGGGCCGCCGCGGCGATCACGAATGTGACGACCGCGCTGGCCGTCGTCGTCAGCCAGTCCACGGGCACCGTCCGCCTCTTCCAGAAGGGCGAGATCATCCTCCGGATCGCCCCGATGCGGCACGCCCGCGCCATGAAGTGGACGGACGTCGAGACCGAGCCCGCCCTCGGAAAACGGGACGAGTAACCTCGGAAAAAGTGCTGAGTGCTGAGTGGGAAGACGGATGACCGCCCGTGGCGACCCCGCCCCATTAGCTCTTCACTCAGCACTCAGCACTCAGCACTCGGCACTTCTTTTGAAGGCACTCGCCCCTATTCTCCGCAAAATCGGCACGATCGCGCCAAATCCCCTCAACGTGCGAGGCCGGCGGTGCCGATCCTAGGGAGCGGGGGAGGATGCGCCATGAGACCGGGCGTGTCCGGGAGGCCCCCGATCCTCAGATGGGGCGATGCCCGTGCAATCCGTCCGACACGCCGACCGCCCGGGCCCGCGACGGGCCCGCCTGCGCGCCCTCGCCTGGCTGGCCGCGATCGCCCTCGGCACCGCCGCCGCGCGGGCCGACGACCCGCCGCCGCCGGCCGAGACCCCCGACCCGTCGCCGTCGCGGACCGCTCCCAGTCCGCCCACGCCGTCGCCGACGACCCCGCCGGCACCGAAGCCAAAGCCCAAGCCCAAGCCCAGGACGCGCGAGGAGGAGCTGGAGGAGCGGCTGCGGCGGATGGAGGAGATGAACCGCAAGGTCCTGGAGCGGTACGAGACGCTCTCGAAGAAGTACGACGACCTCTCCCGTCGGCTCGACACGGCGACCGTCCGCAACGCCGCGCTGCGCGACCCGGCCGAGCCGGCGCAGGCCCCCGCCGCCGACCGGGCCACCGGCGCGCAGGGCACCGGCGGCCGGACCAACCCCGACGAGCAGCCCCCCGCCGAGGGCCCGAACCGGGCCCCGGCGCCGGCCGGCACCCGCGGCACCTCGCGCGAGGCCGGCGGCATGGGCGCCCAGGGGATGGAGGGCCGCACCTCCATCCGCGAGGCCGACGCCAAGCCGACGAAGTCCGCCGCCAAGGTCAGCTTCGCCGAGGGCATCTCGTTCGCCTCCGACGACGACGAGTTCCAGCTCTCGTTCCACGACCTGACCCAGGCCGAGTACCGCGGCTTCCCCAAGAGCGACCAGGGCACGCTCAACAGCCAGTTCTTCATCCCCCGCCAACGCTGGTACTTCACCGGGCGGGCGACCAAGAACGTCGAGTTCTACACGGTCATCAACCGCGGCTACAGCTCGCTCGACCTCTTAGATGCCTTCATCACCCTCAGCTACAGCGAGGCCCTCCGCCTCCGCGCCGGCCGGATGAAGACGCCGTTCAGCTACGAGTACTACGCGATCGCCGAGGGCGACCTGATCGCCCCCGAACGCTCGGTCTACGACGGCAACCTCTCCGGCAACCGCCAGGAGGGCCTGATGCTCTTGGGCAACCTCGCCAAGAACCGCATCGGCTACTCGATGGGCATCTACAACGGCCCGCGCCGCAGCTTCGGCGACTTCAACAGCGCCAAGGACCTGTTCCTCTACCTCAACACCCGGCCGTTCCTCGAGTCGGAGCAGTTCAAGGCGCTGAACTACCTGAACCTCGGCGGCGGCGTCAGCGGCGGCACCGAAAACAACCCGACCCAGCCCTTCGGCTTCCACGTGGCCAACGACCAGACCTCGCAGGGCAGCGAGCCGGTCGTCGCCACGCTCTCGCCCATCTTCTTCCGGTTCAACAACAACGTCACCGAGCTGGGCCAGCAGGCCCAGTGGACCGCCCACGCCGTCTGGTACTACAAGAGCCTGATGGTCCTGGCCCAGTACAACGGCGGCTTCCAGAACTACTCCAACAACGGCCGGACCACCGTCAACGTCCCTTACGAGGGCTGGTTCATCCAGGCCACCGACTTCATCACCGGCGAGCAGGTCACCCGCCGCGTCAACCTCGTCAAGCCGCTCCACGACTTCGGCCTCAAGAAGGGCAACCGCGGCATCGGCGCCATCGAGGTCCACGGCCGGTTCGCCCAGATGAGCATCGGCAAGGACGCCTTCGCCCAGGGCCTGGCCGACCCCAACATCTGGACCAACCAGGTCTACGTCACCGACGTCGGCGCCAACTGGTACTTGAACTTCTACACGAAGATCTACCTCGACTGGCAGCACGCCGTCTACGGCAACCCGATCACCACCGGCATCCCCGGCAAATACATGGCGACGACGAACATGTTCTGGCTCCGGTTCCAGCTCTTCTTCTGACCGGCCCGAGGCGCGCCGCCCGATGCGAAGCCGTCCGACCGATCGCCCGGAGCCGCTCCGCGCCCTCGCGGCGGCGGCCCTCCTGGCGTGCACCCCGGTCTTCGCCCGCGCCCAGGACGCCCCCAAGCCGGCCGCGCCCAGGCCCGACGACGTCGCCGAGCGGCTCCGCAAGCTCGAGGAGGCCAACCGCAAGATCCTCGCCGAGTTCGAGAAGCTCGCGAAGAAGAACGGCGAGCTGTCGAAGGAGAACGCGCGCCTGTCGAAGACGCTCGACAACCTCAAGGACAAGCTCGAGGACCGCGACGACGACGAGCGCGACAAGGAGGCCCGCGCCGCCGCCGTCGAGGTCTCCGGTCGCGAGTCGTCGTCCTCCTCGACCGGCGGCGGCGGCGGCGGCTTCCGCAACCGCAAGGGCGCCCAGGTCGTCGGCAACCGCCAGGTCGGCAACCTCCGGCTCAAGTCCGTCTACGACTACGACAACGGCGGCTTCAAGTTCAGCACCGAGGACGACGAGTTCACCCTCCGCTTCCGCGGCGTCTTCCAGGGCGACGCCAAGCTCTTCCAGCAGGCCAACCAGTTCCCGGTCAGCAGCGGCTTCTACATCCCCCGCGTCCGGCTCTACTTCACCGGCCACATGACCAGGCCGGTCCAGTACCAGCTCTCGTTCCAGGACAGCTTCGGCAGCTCCCGCATCCTGAACGCATTCGTCGATTTCGATTACTTCGACGAGAAGCTCCAGTTCCGCTTCGGCCGGTTCAAGACCCCCTACACCTACGAGTTCTACAAGCTCAGCGCCATGGACCTGCTGGCCCCCGAGCGGTCGCTCTTCAGCGTCAACTTCTCGACCAACCGCGCCGTCGGCGGCCAGGTCTGGGGCCGGTTCCTCGACAAGCGGGTCGAGTACGCCGTCGGCATCTTCGACGGCGCCCGCAACTCGTACCAGGCCTTCAGCAGCTCCGCCGACCTGATCGCCTTCCTCAACGTCAAGCCGTTCGAGGGGACCGGCGGCCCGCTCGAGAACCTCAACCTCGGCGGCTCGGGCGCCTTCGGCCACGAGGACAACCCGCTCGTGCCGGCCGTGCTGCGGACCTCGATCAACGCCTCGGCCGACACCGTCTCGCTCTCCGGCACCGGCGGCGCCAACTTCGCCGCGGTCCCCTTCCTCGCCTTCCACGACGACGTCAAGGAGAAGGGGGCCCGGTCGCTCTGGGAGCTGCACCTGGCCTACTTCTACAAGAGCCTCGCGCTGCTCGGCGCCTGGGAAAGCGGCTTCGACAGCTTCGCCGCCCGGGGCCAACACCCCGTCCGCCTCCCCGTCGAGGGCTACTTCGTCCAGGTCGGCTACCTGATCACCGGCGAGACCCAGACCGAGCTGACCGTCATCGACCCGATCCATCCCTTCGACCTGCGCCACGGCCGATTCGGCTGGGGCGCGATCCAGCCGACCGCCCGGTTCAGCCAGCTCGGCGTCGGCCGCCAGGTCTTCACCCAGGGCCTGGCCGACCCCAACCTCTGGACCAACTCCGTCTACCAGACCGACGTCGGCTTCAACTGGTACCTCAACAAGATGACCAAGCTCTACTTCGACTGGGAGCACGCCGTCTTCGGCCAGCCCGTCTACTACCACCCCGGCCCCAAGCTCCAGACGACCAGCGACCTGTTCTGGCTCCGCTTCCAGCTCTACTTCTGAGGTCCCGTCGGGCGTGTGCCACACGCCATCCCTCGACCCCGAACGGGGACGGCGTGTGGCACACGCCCGACGGCAAACCCCGGCCACCGGCCTTACTTCGAGCCGTCGGCGTCGCGTTCCGGCGGGGCGGAGACCGCGGCGGTGACGGTCAGGCCGAAATCCTCGCTGTCGACCTTGGCGAACGGGCCGGCCTCGAGGTCCCAGGTGCCGCGGCGGACCAGCGGGGCGAAGACGGCCTCGGCGTGGCCTCGGCAGATGCCCTCGACGGTCGTGTCGAGGGCGAGGTCGGCGACGAGCACGTAGCGGCCCGCCGGGAGCGTCACCTTCGGCGCGTCGAACGACGACTTGCAGCGTCGGGCCCCCTCGTCGACGGTCGCCGCCGCCGGGAAGGCCAGCCAGGCGACCGGCCCGCCGCCGGCCGCGTAGACCGCCGCGCCGGCGCGCCGCAACGTCGCGGCCCCCTGCGGCACGCTCCGGACGTAGCCGTCGAGCTTGGCCGACAGCGCCAGCACGACCATCCCGCCCTTCGACTCGCCCGGATCGATCGCGAACGGCTGCACCAGGTGCATCGTCGTCGCCCCGGCCGAGTGCTTGCCGAGGTAGCTGTGCGCGTACGCGGCGCCGCTGAGGGTCGCCGTCAACGTCCCCCGCCGGGCCTCCACCTCGATCTTCTCCAGGTCGACCAGGCCGGCGCCCCGCCAGGAGGGGTCGATCGCCTCGACCTTCTCGCCGAGCGTGATCGTCGGCCGGGTGCTCTTCGACTCCGCGCCGTCCCCGTCCCCGACGGCCAGCGCCGTCAGCACGAACGCCCAACGCCCGGCCAGCAGGATCGCCATCGTCGCCCCCCTCCACGAACCCTACGCCCCGCCGTTCCTCTCCCCCTGACATCGGCAACTCTTCCTCCCCGCCGCGAGCGTCGTGGTGTTCCCACTCCGGCCCGCTCGAGGGCCACGCCGCGCGTCGGGTGGCACGCCCTGCCAGGGCGTTCTACCCGATTACGAAGCGATCAAGGAGGATTTCGCGAAAAAAATGACGAAATTCGGGAATAAATTTCGGCACCGGAAACGAGATTATAGGAAGCAGGATCGCGACCGGGGCGACGACCGCCCGTTTCCAACCGAGTGCATGGCATCAATCCTTGAGGTCCGACGATCATGGCCACGACCAAGACGACCAAGTCCCAGCTCTCCGCCGCCCAGCTCGCCGCCCGCCGCGCCAACGCCCTGCTGTCGACCGGCCCGCGCACGCCCGAAGGCAAGGCCATCGCCTCCATGAATGCGGTGACGCATGGGCTGTGCACCACCGTGGCCGTCCTGCCGGGCGAGAGCGTCGAGGAGTTCCAGGCCACGCTGGAGGGCTGGGTCCACGAGCTCAAGCCCGCCGATTCGTACGAGCGCGAACTCGTGTACAACATGGTCTGCGCCTCGATCGGCATCGCGCGGGTCCGCAAGGCCGACAACGCCGCCGTCGGCGCCCGCGTCCTGGCCGCCGGCGATCTCTGGGATGCCACGCGGGCCGACGGCCTGCGGGGCCTGACCGAGGCGCTCCAGGCCAACACGATGGCCGCCCACGACGCCCTCCTGCGCCGCGGCGACGGCTGCCGATGGCTGATCGCGCGGTGGCGCCAGCTCGACGCGACGCTGGCCGGCGGCGGCGCCTGGGGCTCCGCGCGGTGCGACGAGGCCCTCCGCCTGCTCGGCGTCCACCCCGCGGCGCGGGACGCGACGGTGCGGCGGGTCCACG
>DASZMJ010000379.1:0-58751 GCA_035551935.1 Isosphaeraceae bacterium | reverse complement strand
TTGATAATTGAAAACGGCCTGAAAACCAGCCCCGGCGTCGAATCCCGGTGTCAGCTCAACCCCCTCGCCCAACATCCGATCCTGGCTGCAAGCCGAATCGGGTAAATGACTTGCTACGATAAGCTTAATGCCATTCCGCTCCGTCCCTTTTTCTTCGCGAGAGCACTACAAAGCGGGAGCGATCCCCGCGATTCGGTAGCGCTTCACGGGGCGGGTTCCTGGGTGGTGGAGATTAAGTTTGAGGACCGCCTCCGCTATCTGGTCTCTATATCCCCTTTCTTCAGCTATAATATCCTGTCTTTTCCTTTTGACGCAGTTTACCCAGTTAGATACAGTTCTCACGAGGCGAGCAATCCGACGTCGTGCCGATCGAAGCCGTTCGGCGGGCAGGATCGACTCCGACACGTCGCACCCAGAAGGTTGGATCGGCTTCAACCCGAAGTCCTCTCACCTGGAGGAGATCCCGCATGAGCCTTCTGAAGTGGATCGCGTCGATCGTGGGTGCCATCGTCCTGCTCGCCTTGATCGGAGTCGCAATCCTGTTTCTCCGGAATGGAACGCCGGGGCCGAAAGGGCCTCAGGGCCCGCAGGGACAGCCAGGGGCACAGGGCCCGCTAGGCCCACAAGGACCTCCGGGTCAGGCGGCGGGGAATGCGGCGGCCGCGGCCCAGAAGAGCTTCAATTTCGAGGTCCCTGACTCGGGCGGCGTCCGCCTGTCGTGGTGCAACATCCCCGGAAATCCCGACGGCTATGTGATCGTGAGGACCGATGTTCTGTCAAAGGATTCACATCCATTAAACCAGTTCGCCAAAGACGCGTCTCATTATCTGGATCCGACGGCGCTGCCCGGCCGGACCTACAGCTACGACCTGTTCACCGTGAACTCCAACGTCCAGAGCGCGAAGCCGGTAATGTCGATCGCGGCGGTGCAAGTCCCCACGTCGGATAAGTTGACGGCGACCCTCGCGACGAAGGACGTCAAGGAGTTCGACAACGCGACCCTGTGGGGCGCGCCGACGGGAGGCGCGCCCATGGGCTGGGTCGTCAGCAACGGCGTGATCACCCCGGGCCTCGACGCGTCGGGCAACGCCCCGATCGCGACGAACCTCTTCGGCCTCGGCTACCCCGTGAACCAGGACATGCAGGTCTCGGCGACCGTGTCCGTCACCGGCTGGGACGACCTCCTCAAGGCCGCCGCGCGGAACGCGGACCTCTCGGTCCAGGTCGGCCTCGGCTTCCAGGCCAAGCAGCCGCCGGGCAAGGGGAGCGGCGTCTTCCTCATCTTCACCGGCAAGCTCGGCGACGGCCTGGCCGCCCCGGTCTCGAGCATGACGGCCATCGTCGATCAGGGCGGGTCGCCCCTCTCGAGCGGACGTGGCCTCGACGGCCTGACGGGGAAGGCAACCTATCGATTGAAGTTTAGAATCAAAAAAGATAATAATAAAATTCATGTGATCGGTTCGGTCTGGAACGATTGCGACCCGCCCGGCGCCGCGGTCACGCTCGAGCTCGCGAACGGCGGGGACTGGCCCCAGAAGGACACCTGGTGCCCGGTGCTCTACGCCGTGACGAAGAAGGCCCCCGGGATCAAGATGACGTTCAGCGATGTCGTCGTCGAGAGCTTGAAGACCGTGGCCTCGGCCTCCACGACGCCGCCCCCCGCCCTCGCCGAACGGCCTCCGCAGCCGCGGGGATGGGAAGCCCCCGCGCCGGGCGAGCTGGTGGTGATCGCGCCCGCCGCCCACACGCCCCTCTGGATCGGCCTGTGGGGCACGGCGCTGGGGCAGATTTGCCCGGAGATGCCGATCCCGGCCTGCTCGTATCCGGACTTCTGCCCCACCCAGAGGCCCTCGGCGACCTCCTCCTGCGCCTGCGTGGGCGTCGAGCCGGGCACAGTGGACGGCCCGCCCTTACCGGTTTCCATCCCGCCCCATGCCCCCCCCCAGCCGACGCCGTCGGTCGAGACCCAGGAGTTCGAGCCACCCCGCCACGCCCCGATCGAGCCGGGCATCCGGAGGGCGAGCGTCGCAGATCGGCGCGGGCGGCCCTCGCCGTACGCCACAGGGATGGTCCGCGGGGTGGCCTACCAGGACGCGATGCCTGCGAACCCGGCCCCTCCGCCGCGCAACATGCTGTCCCCCCTCGGCGACTGGACGCCCCTCCTGGAGGGCCGCGACGGCGAGCCCGCCGACCGCTCGCGCCTCCAGCCAGACGACGCCCACCACGGCCCGACTTGCACCGACGAGCGTTGCGCCGAACACGCCAGTCCCCACTACCACCCACTTCACCCGGATCACGGGCGGATCGTCCCGCACCCCCGAACGATCCGCGAGCTCCGCAACTTCGGCGCGACGGCGACGATGCCCGACTTGCCAGGGACACCCGCCAATCCGGACGGAGGGATCACCCCGAAGCCCCAAGCTCCCACACGGTCCGCCTGGTTGGAAGGCGCGTACGGAGGAGTCTGGCTGACGTCGGCGCAAGCTCCCGCGAAGTCCCTCTTCTCGCTGGTCCTGGAAAGGCTCGCACAGGCTCTTTCTCGCGCCCTCGGGCTGACCCCGGACGAGACGACCCCCCCCGCGAAGGAGGGCGCCGCACCGGGCGAGCCCCAGGCGAAACCGGACGCGAACACGCCGGCACCGAAGCAGGCCCCGGGTAATCGGGGTGGTCCCAAGCCTCCCGGGCCGACGCAGCCGAGTCGACCGCCGGGCCAGGATGATGACGACCTCCATCTCTCCCGGGATTCGTTCCCCAACCTGCCGACGGTGACGATCCTGAAGGTGCCGGCGCCGGACGACGACGAATCGCAGATGCCACTCGGCCCGCCGAATCCCCGACCGAAGACCAACCGGCTCATCGGTGAAAACCCCCAGGCCCCGTACTGGACCTATCCCTTCGACCTCCCCGCGCGGTTCCCGTTGACGAAGTTCGGCAGTCGCTGCTGCGCGTTCGAGGGGGACGGCGCCGTCATCCATGAGGGGATGCGGTTGCTGGCGCGGGTCGACGGCCAGTACGAAGTGCGGTTCAACGTCACGACGCCGGCCATGCCCGTCATGTTGAAGCTCCAGCTCATCCTCTTCGAGCGGCTCGACTCACCCGGGCTCGACTCGCGGCCTTACGTCCCGAAGACGCTGACGCTCCCCCCCATCTGGCTCCGCCCCTGGGATTCCGACCCGTTCCCGGACGCCCGCGACCCGGGGGAAGGGATCCAGCCCCCCTCCTACCTGGTCAGCGTGCGCGGCTACTCGCAGGTCATCAAGGAAATCCATGCGCCGGATTCGAAATACGCGAGGGACGGCAAGAGGAACTTCCTGGTGGTCAAACGGATCGGGACCGCGCGATTCGGCAGCGGCGTCCGCGCCCTGAAGAACGAGGATTACTGAGCCGGGCCGCGATCGTCGCCATCGCGACCGGGCCGGCACTTCCCCTTCAGTCGGCATAGGTTCGCGCCGATAATCGGGGTGGCCATGTGAATAACGATTGTCGATAGCGTCGACTCCGTGCCCCTCTTGAGGCGATCCCGAGCGTACCATCTCCCTTACGAACCACCGGTTCGGCCGGGCCGGGTCCGTCGCGTCGCCGCGCGGGCCCGGTGGTTTCCCGCGATGGGCCCACGAGTCAAGGACGACTCCATGAACGCAAGAGTTGCGGTCGCCCTGGTCCTCGGCGTAGTGGCCTTCGGGCTCGGCGGCTACGGCCTTGGGAGCGGCTGGGTCCGGTTCGGGCCGCCGGATCGCGGGCGGGCGGCGGAGCCCCCGGCGCGGGCCGAGGCGACCGTTCCGGCGCATGCCGAGGTCCCGCCGCCGGCGCCGCTGGACGGCCAGGTCATCCCCGCGCGGGGCCAGGTCCCCCTCGCGGTTGCCGCCACGGCCGTCGGGCAACAGGGCACCGGCCCGGCCGGCGCCGTCGAGGTCCATGAGGTCGACAACGACGACCCGAAGCCGGCCAGCGGGGCCGCCCCGGAATACATCGCCTACCTGACCAAGGAGGCCCCCGCGATCGTGCCGCTGCGGTCCCGGGCCTTCACGGTCGTCGTCCCCTCCAAGCCGCAGGCCGTGACCCTGGGCAACGTCCCGCTGAAGGCCGACCCGAACGACCCGACCGGCACGCACTTCCTCCCCGACAAGACGGTCCCCCTCGTCGCCGGCAAGTCGAGCCTCAACGTCGGCAGCGACACCTACGGCGACCTGATCGTCCCGGCGGAGAATCCCCAGCCCGGGCCGCTGATCACCGACTACGTCAACACGAAGGGCGGCGACTTCCAGGCCGTGCCGGCACTTTCGGACAAGCCGGTGACGGTCTTCGGCAGTTACCTGCGCCTCCGGGGCCAGGACGCCCCCGCCGCGCCCCAGGGGCGATTCGGCTTCGTGTATTACTCGCGAGACAGCGGCGGGAACTGGGTCTTCAAGGAGGAGGCCGAGGCCCCGATCACCATCATCCCGAACACGGCGTTCTGGGCGACCGACCTCAAGGTCCCCGAGCTCTCGCTCGACGCCCTCGGCCGCGTGGCCGTCGTCGCTCAAACCGACCCCAATCTGGGGTACACTCAGTTCTCGAAGCCGGTGAACTTGCAGCGCGCGAAGATCACCGTCGCGCCCGGCCAGGCCCCTGTGCTCACCGCCGTCCAGGTCCCCGGGGTGGACCCGAAGACCCAGGCCCCGATCCTGGTCACGATCGCGGGGAAGGACGAGGTCCGCGGCACGACCTACTACGTCAACACGAAGAAGCTGACATTCACGGGGACGGGGGGGAGCCCGGGCGGGTATGTGTTCGTCTACCTCGACGACCTGTCGACGGTCCTCGCCAAGGCCGGGCCGCTGACCGACGCCGCGGGTAACTGGACGGCGGCGATCGACCTCAACGCGATCGAACCGGCCATCCTGACGACGCTCGCGACCAACCGCCCGCACCCGATCCAGGTCGGCCTGGGCCAGGGGGAACAGCCCAAGGTGTACTCGAAGCCGGTCGCGCTGCTCTACAGCGAGACGGGCCCGGCGATCGACGCCGTCGACGCGACCGACAGCCCGGAACCCGGCCTCGGCCAGCAGGCGATCATCGTGCGGTTCAAGGGGAACGCGCTCGACCCCGCCACGATCAAGCCCACGAACTTCCAGCTCCAGCCGACGAGCGGCACCGGCGTCTTCGACCCCAACCTGGCCGCCGCCGTGGCCGTCAACTCGATCAAGGCGAAGACGCCCGACCCGAACAGCGTCACGCTCTACTTCAACGCCCTGAAGCCCGACATTTATCAGCTCGTCGTCCAGGTCCCGTCGTCGAAGTCGCCGGAGGGCCTCCTCGACCTCTACGGCAACCCCGTGCAGCCGCCGCTGGCGAGGACCGTGACCAAGGGGCTCGTCCAGGGGGAGCTGGACGTCAACGGCATCCCGAAGCCCGAGAAGGCGCCGAACGTCGCCTTCCCCGAGTTCAACAACCCGAGGACGCCGACCAACGGCTTCAACCCGGCCGATCACGTCGAGACGAAGGTCTCCCGACTCTACTTCTACCGCGATGCGCGGCGGGTCGCCGAGATCATCAACCGCGACCTCAAGTCGTACAACCAGGCCGCCGTCGACACGCGCCGGCGGCTGGCGAACCGGGCGCGGGACGAGGCCGACGCGCTGACCGACGAGCGGCAGGCTCAGGAGGTCAAGGCCGTCCGCGCCGCCGGCGCCAGCCGCGACGCGCAGCGGCGGCTCGACCAGGCCCAGGCCGACCAGGCCCAGGCCCGGACGACCCGCACGACCTCGTTCACCCAGATCACCGCCATCGACGCCCGCCTCCAGATCCTGAAGCAGCAACAGAACCCGGCCGCGCCGGACCCCAGGATTGCGCAAGAGATCACCGACCAAACGGCCCGGCGCCAGCAGCTCGTCGACCAGCAGACCCAGGCCGAGCAGGACCAGGCCGCGGCCGAGTCTGCCATCCAGGCGGCGCAGAACGACCTCCAGTCGGCCCGCACCGCCGAGGCCCAGCAGAGCGACCAGGCGCTCCAGGACAACCAGAAGGAGGAACGCGCCCGCGAGGGCCAGTTCCGCCTCGAAGTCGCCGCGGCGCACGAGGACCCGAACTCCTACGCCCCCGGCGACCCCAACAGCATCGACCCGGTCCTCCAGGTCTCGGTCTCGGTCATCGGCGAGGGGCTCATCCAGCTCCGCGGGCCGATCAAGGGGGTCAACATCATCCGCAAGATGATCAACGAAATCGATACCCCGGCGGGACAAGTGAGAATCGCAATTCATACCGTTCAAATCAACGGCGAGAAGGAGAAGCGGATCGAGCGCGTCGCCTCGCGCATCCAGGCGTACGTCGACCACGCCCGGTTCCTGACGGTCCAGTCCAGCCAGATGCTCCGCAACGCCATCGTCGAGGTCGCCGGCGAGAAGGCCGAGGAGGCGTGCGCCGCGTACCCGATCGCGAAGGACATGACCCCTGAGCAGTACGCCGCGACCCAGACGGCGCGCGACCTGAAGTACCAGCGGGCGTTCTTCGGCGAGGACTTCATCCTCGAGCTCAAGGACATCGACGCCGAGTTCCTCAAGACCGGCAACAAGCTGCTCTCGCTCCACTCGATGGACACCACCAGCCTGGCCTCGGCCCTCTTCCTGCTGGCCCTGGCCAAGAACGACATCCGGATGGAGATCCTCGACAGGTTCGACGCCAAGATCCGGGCCGATCTCCCTCAGGCCGAGGCGGACTACGAGCTCTCGGCCAACCGCGGTAACCTGGGCCACCACAAGGAAGTGATCCCGCTGGCGATGAACACCCGTTTCGAGTCGTTCAAGGGGTTCTTCAGCGCGAAACTGTCGGGCACCGACACCCTCAACCCGCTCCAGCGCGAGTTCATCAAGCTCGCCCAGATCCTCAAGAGTCGGCTCGTCACCGAGCTGGAGTACACCCAGCGGTTCAAGGAGCGCGGGCTGATCGAGGACCGACTGGGGGACTATCTCCAGGAGCTGAGGGACCAGAAGGACCGCGAGACCAAGGCCAAGCAGCTCAAGCTGAAGAACCTCGAGGAGCGGCGCCGCCAGCAAGTCCGGATGTTTCCCCTGCTCGCCTCGTTCAGCCAACTGCTCCAGGACGACTCCGGCGTCCTCAACCTGGTCCAGAGGGACTACAACGCCACGAGGGATGTGGTGCTCAGTATCCTGAACGTCAACGAGGAACTGTCGAAGACGATCGAGAGGGAGGCCAACAGGGGCAAGCAACAAGAGGAGGGCATCGCCGAACTCAGGCCCAGGTTCATCGCCCCGAAAGGGCCGAAGGAGGCCGACGACGAGATCACGCGGCTCGACCGGGTCAGGCAGGCGGCCGAGGAGGTCGCCAGGAGAGCGGGCGCCGGCGGCGAGGTCGTCTTCTACTACCCGATCGACAACGTCCCGAGGAAATTCCGGATCGGGAGGGACGAGAACGGCACGGTCGAGACGGTCAGCGACGCCGGCGAGAATTCCAGCACTCCCGAACATCTCAGGGAACTGACCAGGCAATTTCACAATTGGTATGACAATGCCGATTCGTTCCGGAAGCTGGTCAACCAATTCAACCCCCCGGCCGAGATCGGTCAGATCGCCACGCAGGGCTCGGACCTGCTCGAGCATCTCCTCAAGGACGCCCGGGAGAACCCGAACCTGCTCACGAGGCACCAGATCTTCGAGTACGCGAAGGTCCTGACCTATTACCTGGCCGTCTTCGACAGCGCCACCGTGTTCTTGCAGAGCACCGAGCGGGTGACGACGCAGATCACCACGGAGCTGAGCGATGCGACCGACGTCAACGCGAGCGCCGTGAAGGCAACATTCGGCCGGTGGCAGCGGCTGAAGCGGACCCTGCTGTATCGGTTCCGGGGGAGATACCTGGAGGAAGCGCTGAAGCCGATCAACGAGATCGACGTCGCCTTCAACGCGCTGATCGCCGCCGACACAACCTACCGCATCGCCGATCAGGAGGCGAAGGAGTCGCGCCGGCCGATCGACACGAAGAAGCTGCTCGACATGCTGCTGGCCGAGATCGAGGACAAGTACATCGAGCTGCTGGAGGGGTTCCGGTCGCACACGGCGAACATCGACGGCTACGTCAAGTCGATCGCCACGGCGCTGGACGACGATTTCAACACGCAGTTCTACTACCCGGCCTTCCGGCAGATCCGCGAGTCGAGCAGCTACTGGGACGTGCAGCTCGCGCAGGTCGAGACGACCAACATCCTGACGAACAACCGGATGTTCGCCAAGGTCGAGCCCGCGGCGACGATGGAGTTCGACCTGCCCAAGCGCGACATCCTCATCAACGAGGCGATGAACGGGGCGAAGGCCCTGATGGACTCGTACGGGGCGCTGGTCGCCGACCCGAACTTCCTGGCGTTGGCGAAGATGCAGAGCGGCCAGCCGACCAGCTCGCCGGCGGCGGGCTTCGGCGGCGGGGCCAACACGGTGCGCAACGTCCTGCCGGGCCTGCCCAGGTCCAACGACGAGCAGGTCCTGAGCCAGGCCCCCGCCGGCCGCCGCGAGTTCGGCTCGCCGCTGGAGGCATTGATTCCGGATCCGGCCATCTACAAATTCGAGACCGGGACCGGCTTCCAGATCAGCCCGGTGATCCAGCCCGACGGCCAGGCGGTCGTGTTCCACTTCAACTACATGTACACGACCAACGTCCGCGAGCCCGTCCGCGCCGACGAGAAGCACCTGGGGCGGGTCAAGCGGCAGTTCATCGACACCGAGGTCCAGCTCGGCAACTACGAGCTCCGCGAGGTCAGCCGCTACACCGTCGCGCTGAAGGCGTCGCGCACCGGCCAGGGCGTCCCGCTGTTCCAGGACATCCCGGGCCTGGGCATCCTCTTCCGCCCCCTGCCCAGCGCCAGCTCGTCGCTCCAGCAGAACGTCATCCTGGCCCAATCCACGATCTTTCCGACGTTATTTGATCTCATGGGATTGCGCATCGCGCCGGCGGTCGCCGACATCGACACGATGCGGATGCGGAACTCCGAGTTCATCGTCCGCGGCCGGGCGCGCGACGTCAGCAATCACGTGTTCGATTACTCGACGTCGAGCGTCGACGGGTTCCTGCGGATCCCGCCCGCCGAGCGCCGGCCCGACCTCTACCGGACGCAGGAGACGATCCCCAACATCCACCCCGACGGCTACCAGGGGCCGGGCCTGAACCAGTTCGACAGCCAGCTCCAGGAGGGCTACGACCCGACGCGGGCGAACCCCCCGAGCCGGTTCACCCCGTCGGACTCGGAATCGG
The DNA here is from genome assembly GCA_035551935.1 of Isosphaeraceae bacterium. GTDB lineage: Bacteria > Planctomycetota > Planctomycetia > Isosphaerales > Isosphaeraceae > DASZMJ01. Next base: position 49,514 of record DASZMJ010000379.1, on the reverse strand, counting down.
AGCGGCCGGCGCCGACGACCGGGGCGAGTCCGACGATCGAGGGGAGCCCGTCGGCGTCGATGACGCCGCGACGGCCGCGGCGCGACCCCTCCTCGATGCGGGCCTCGGCGACCCGGGCGACGCCCGGGGCCCTGCCCGCGCGGCCCGCCCCCCGGGGTGGCCCCGCCGCGCCGATCGCCGCGGCCCGGGCGACGCCCGGGGCCGCTCGACCCGGACAGGCCAGGGCCGCGAGCCCGGCCCCGACGTCGCGGAACGTCCCGCCCGTGCGGCCCGGGACGCGACCGACCGCGCCCGCCGTCGGGTCGCCCCCAGCCGCGAGGTCGCCTGCGCCCCCTCGGCCCACGATGCCGACTCCGAAAGTCGCGACGCCCAGGGCCGCGCCCGCGACGCCGTCGGCCGCGACCCCATCCGGCCCGTTGAGGCGGACCCGGGCGTTCCTGTCCCGGCTCCGGGGGGACGACTGATGGCCCGCATTTCCGTTCGACCTCGAGCCCGGGAGGGGGTGGCCGTGCCGACCAAGTGGCGGATCATGATCCTCGTCGCGGCCCTGGCGGTGGCGTCGGCCGCGGCCGAGGCGGGAGTCCGGCGCCACCGCGCCCGACCCACGCCGCTCTGCGGGCTGCCGCCGGCCGACTATCAGCCGCCGCAGCCGCCCCCCGCGGCCGTGCCGGCCCTGCTCGTGAGCAGCCCGGGGGTGCCGCTCGACCCGCCCCCGGCGGCCGCCGACGGCGCGGCCGCGATGAGCCTCCAGATCCCAGGCGGCATCGACCCCAGGCGGTTGCGCCTGAAGGTCTTCCAGTTCCCCACGGCGGGGGTCACGATCGACCACTGCTCGGCCTCGCGGATCGCCCTGACGATCCGCGAGGACGGCTTCTGGCGGGTGAACCTGCGGGCCGACCAGAACCCCCAGGTGACGGCCCCGAACGTCGTGACGCCCCCGGTCGGGGCGGCGCCCATCCGGGCCTTGCCGGCCGTCCGCTTGAAGGAGACGATCTACCTGAAGCGGAACCTCTTCGTGGTGAAGTTCCGGGGCCTCGGCCTCTATCGGGAGGCTCTCCCCACGCCGCCGGCGCCACCGCCGTTGGGCAAGCCGGTCCTGCTCGACCTCTGCTCGATCCCGTTCTGGGTGCAGCGGGGTGTCCCGTACGACCTGGTCCGGCAGGGATACTGTCCCGACGCGGGGTTGTACTTCGACCGGATCGACCGCGTCGAGATGGAGTTCTCGTACCGCTAGCGCGGGCCGGAAGGCCCCGTGAGCTTGGCGCCCCGCCCGCGCGGCGGGGCCGGGAGGGCGGCCATGTCGGGGAAGTCTCTCGGACGGTTCGTCGGGATCGTCCTGGCCGCCGGGCTCGCCGCGCGGGCCGAGGCCGCCGACCCGCCGGGCGTGGCGGTCCCGTCGACGCCGCGGCCGGCGATCGCCGGCGGGGTGCCGGGCTCGACCCCGCCGGGCGCCTCGGTCCTCTCCAGCGCGCCGGCCCCGGCGGGGGTCAGGCCGGTCAAGGTCGACGTCGTCCAGGCCCTCCAGCGCCGCGCCCACCCACCGGCCTCGACTCCGGTGCCGCCGACCTTGGAGATCGAGGTGCTCGACCCGAACGTCGACCCGACGGGCAAGCCGGCCGTCATCCCCGTCGTCGGCCCCGACGGCCAGGCCCGCGTCGAGATCCCGCCGACGGTCCTGGTCCACCGCTACTATTACACCGGCGACCGCTCGTTCCAGGCCCCGTTGCTGCCCGGGGGGCCGACGGTCGTCGTCATCAATCACCCCGCCGACGGCGAGCGGCTCTACCTCGAGCTCCAGCTCCCCCCGGGCGCCCCGCGCGTCTTCTACACCCGCCACTCCGTCGAGTACAACTATGGGGTCCAGTCGGTCACGCTCCGGTTCGGGGCGCACGGCCGGCCCCGGATCCTCTACCGCCAGGGCCTGTCGGTCGCCGACCGGGCCAGGATCACCACGGAACGGGTCACGACGTCGACGGCCCGGCTCGTCCAGCGCATGGGCATCACCGCCGCCGGGAGGGCCGTCGCCCGCGAGACCCGCCTGGTCGTCGGCAACGCGGCCGACCGCGTCCACGACGTGGGCAAGATGGTCATCACGCCGGTCGTGCAGGTCGTCCGGCTCGTCCCCGGGGCCCAGCTCCTGACCAGCCCCCCCGACCGGGCCGTCCAGGGGGCGCGCGACAACCTCGTCCAGCAGGCCCAGGCCCAGGCGAACCAACTCGACGAGTCGATCCCGACCGTGCGCTGAGCGCGGCCGCGCTACCGGTGCCCGTGCCGATGGGGCTGCGGGTGATTCGGGGCGGGCCGCGCCGGGGCGGGCCGGCCCGGGGCGTTGAAGTTGGCCAGGAAGTTGCCGCCGGGGTTGCCGTCGCCGGAGGGGAAGATCCCCGTGAACTCGCCGTCGAGCGCGTTGCCCGCGGCGTCGGAGATGCCCGAGGGACCGCCCGAGGTCACGCCCAGGGTGGAATGGCCGGGCCCTGGCTTCAGGCCCGGGAACGTCAGCGTCACCGCCACGGCCGTCGTGTAGTCCCCCGAGACAGAAGGGTCCAGGGTGACCGTCGACGGGTTCACACCCCGGGGGCTGTGGCGGGAGACGAGCGTGTACGCCGCGGGATTCTTCAACACGACCGGGTTCAGCCCCGCCCCGGCGTCCTGGAAGACGACCGTGACTTGCGACGCCGGCGCGTTGACCGAGAACGCGGCGACCCTCGGCGCCGACGTGTCCACGACCAGGGCGGGGAACAGGTCCGTGGGCGTCAACGGGAAGCCGCTCGGGTCGGTCATCGACTCCGTGATGCGATAGATCCCGTCGGCGAGCGGCCCGACGGTCAGCGCCCAGGCGCCGCCGGGGTCGGCCTCGGTCTGGCCGAGGAGGCGGGGCGCCCCGTCCCCGGCCCGTTGCCCGAAGACCTGGACAACCGAGTATTGCGTCGCCGTGCCGGAGAGGGTCGGGTTCCGGTCGTTGGTGACCTGGATCGGATTGGCCGTGACGCCGTCGATGGCGGCGAGCAGCGCGCGGGGCTCGACGGCCTCGCACGTTGGGGAGAGGCGGGGCCGCGCGCGGGGCCCTCGTCGGCCTGCGGAGGATCGGTGGATCATGGAACCGCCGTGACGACTGGGGCGTCTTTGCGATCCTGGGAAGGCCCGCGGCGCGACGTCCTGCTCGCCCTCCCGGCCGCCGGCCGGGTTGGAGGGCCCGACCGGAAACCTAGCCGAGGAATGCGGGGGGGTCAAACCGCCGTGCCCGACGGCCCCGGATTCTTGTGGAGCGCGGCGACCCGTCGAGTCGATGTGAGAGTCGGCCGGGCGTCTCCGTCGAGCGAGGGGGTCGCGCGCCAGGAGGGGGGTGCCATGCGCAGGAGGTTTCGGTTCCGTCCGGCCGTCGCCGACCGACTCGAGGCCCGCACGGCCCCGAGCGGCTTCGCCCACATCCGCCCGGTCGCCGTCCACCCGGTCACGTTCCGCGTCGCGCGCGCCGGCCTCCAGGCCCAGGTCGTCACCCAGGTGAACCAGGCCTTCGACTCGTTCACCGAGGATTACCTCCGCGCGCAGGCGACGTACGTGGCGGCCGTCGGTGCGGGGGTCGGGAACACCGCGACCCCGCAGTACAACGCGTTCCTCGCCTACATCGACCAGCGCGTGCGGCTCCTTGGCGAACAGCTCGTGGCGGCCTTCGGGTCGGTCCCGGGCGGGCTCAACTACGTCCCCTCCGGCCCGTTCGGCGGCGGGTCGCTCGTCGTCCAGTCGTTCCTCAACCGCCAGATCAACGGCGCCCTGCGCACCGCGCTCCGGGGCAACATCCCCGGCTCGAACGACCCTCAGACCGTCACCCTCTACACCTTGAACGCCACGACCGCCATCAACACCGCCCGCGACGCCACGCTCAATGGCATCCAGTTCCTCACCAACCACACGTTCCACAACGGCCACAAGCCCCATTGACCCGCCCTGGGCCCTCATACGGGATGGCGGGGATGGATCCTGCTTCGTAGTGGCTCGACGACTCGAAGAGGGTCCGCGGTCGGGTGGCACGCCCTGCCAGGGCGTGGCCGGGCCGCAGACCACGCCCTGGCAGGGCGCGCCACCCGACGAATCAGAGGATCGGCCTCCACTCGAAGCTCGGGCCGACGTGGATTCCGACGGGACTCGACCCGGACATCATCGCCTGCGCCTGCTGCTTCAACGACATCATCAGGCCGATCGCCGCGCGGAATCGCCCGTGCTCGCCGGTGAACGTCGCCTGCAACACCTTGAGGAGGTCGGTGTAGGTGGAGTTGAACCGGTCGCACGCGTTCCGCGCCGCGCCGCCGGCCGGGTAGGCCGCCGAGGAGGGGTCCGTCGGGACCGGATAGACGCCTTCCGGGTCGAAGGCGATGGGCTGGTTACGGTCGTACGCGTACTTCTCTTCGGGAGGCGCGTCGGGCGGGGCATCGGGATTCACGACCAGCCGCCCGCCTTTCTTGATCTCCATGAACCGGTAGAAGTGGGCGAACCGATTCGACTGGGCGGCGGCCAGCGGCGACTGGGCCGTCCCCTCGCCCTGCTCGACGATGACCTCGATGGCCCGCCGGACGGTGGCGACGTCCGTCACGACGACGGCCCCGCGCAACAACTCGGGGCCGACCTGGTGGCGCGGTTCCTTCGAGAGCGCGGCGTCTCCCAGGTCGGCAATCTTCGCCTTGATCTCCCCGTAGAACTCGCCGATCGTCGGCGGCGCCTCCGCGGCCATGTCCCACGTCCTGGCGAGCACGGGTATGTCGATGGGCTTCCGAGGCGACTCGATGGTCAGGAACGCCTCGAGCTGGTCGGCGGAGAACGGCGCCAGGTGGACGGTGAGCTGACCCTCGACGCCGCCGGGCAGCGGGCCGGGGTAAGGGCAGAGGAACTCCCGGCGGTCGAGCTCCGGGTCGGCCCCGAGCGCGTTCAGGACGTTGCACGCCAGCGCCATGTGCAGCATCTCCTCCCGGACGACGGAGCGGAGGAGGCCCGCGACGTCGGCGTTGCGGGCCGGGTCGAGCGAATAGAGCGCGTAGAGGTACGGCGGGATCGTCGCGTGCTCGAGCCGGATCGCCGCGCGGAGCGCCTCGATCACCGCGGGCTTGTCGCCCCGGCCGAGGTCCTCGAATAGCCGCGATTCCAGGACGATCATGTGGTGTACCCCCGCCATTTCGAGGTCGGTTCGTCCCACCAGTCGCCCCCGCCGAGCGCGAGCACGCCGACGGTCTGGTCGTCCGCGGCGACCGACTTGCCGCCGGGAGACAGCCGCCCCTCGACCGGCGCCGCCGGGGGCGCGGCCGACGGCGCGACCGGCTCGGGGACCCCCTTCCGCCTCCGGGGCGGCCGGCCCTCCAACGGGGGCTCGCCCTTGAGCCAGTCGAGGATCGCCTCCCGCTTCGCCTTCGAGAGGTCCCTCGTCACCGGCATCGCGTTCGGGTCGGTCGGGTCCAGGCCGAAGACCATCGCGAGCAGGTCGCGGTGCTCGCGGACGTCCTCGTAACTGCCGAGGTCGAGGAACTGCTTCATCACGGGATAAAGATTTGCATATTGCTGGAAGATCGCCCGCATGCTGCCGTGCCAGGTCGTCGGCCGGTCGGGCTTGAAGGCGTCGAAGACCAGCAGGCTGACGAACAGCCAGCGGTGGAACGGGTAGGCCAGCGACGGTGCCAACGTCTCCTCCAGCGCCACCCGGACGCCGTAGACCTGGCCGTCGATGTATCCGCGCGGATTCTCGGGCTTGCCGGCCTTGATCTTCAGGATCGCCACGCCCTTGGCGTCCGTCATCACCCTGGCCGGGAAGTCGATGGCCCCGGCGGGGATGGCCACGGGCGGGGCGTCGCCGAGGGGGCTCGACGCCTGGACTCGCAGGAGGGCCGGGTCGCGGAAGGCGAGGACGTTGGCGCCCTCGTAGGCCAGGCCGAATCGGGTCGCGTGGAGTTCCACGTCGGCCGTCTCCCCCGGATCGAGGCGAAAGACGAACTGGTCGGCCCGGACGAAGAGCCCGCCGGGCGACTCGGCGATGACTGTCGTGGGGGTGCCGTCGGGGCCGGGCCGGCGGACCTCCAGCGGGTTCTCTCCCAGGGCGTCCACCTCCGCCTCGCTGAGGCGTCGGCCCGCGGGCAGGTCGACCAGGCCGGCGGTCTTCTCGTACCAACCCGGCACGGAGTACGGGATGTCGCCCAGCGGGAGCACGGTGGTCGTGCCGCTCGTTGGGCCGATGATGCCGACGAGCGACAGGGGCCCCACGTCCGACGGGTCGCCGCCGGGCCGGGCCGTCGGCAAGGCGTTCCCCAGGTCGAGTCGGACCTTCCCCGCCTCGCGGTCGAGGACGGCGGCGAAGACGTTGATCCTCCCCGCCGGGGCGAAGAACCGCCCGTCCGGCAGGCCGGTCGTCAGGAACTGGCGGCCCCGGACGAAGTGCCGCGGCTCCCCCTCGGCCGCCGGCCCGATCGTCCCGACGATCCGCCCGCGGGTGAACTCGGGCGACCGCGGGTCCATGTTATAGCCGTCGACGTTGAACTTGATCGACAGGGCCCCCGCGCCGGCCGCTCCCTGCAACTCTCGCAGGAATGCCGATCGGGCCACATCCCCCCACCAAAGATCCGTCAGGACCGACTGCCACATCGCCCCGGCGCCGGAGTCGCCGCCGCCGAAGGCGGAGCGGTCCCAGATGTCCATGAACGCCGCCGTCGCGAACTGGCCGCGCAGGAGGTCCTCCCCGAACGCGTCGCAGACCCGGACCTCGAGCCCCAGATTTGCGAGGCCAGTTGCTGCTCGGGGTCGAGGTCCACGATCTTCGCGGCGACGGCGCGGTCGCTGTCGGCCACCAGGCACCAGAGGACCGGGTCGTCCTGGCCCGCGGGGCGGCCGTCCGGCATCAGGGCCGCGGTCACCCGGCACCCGATCAGCCGCCAGGCGCCGTCGCCGTCGGGGTTCCACCAGCCGTTCCACTGGTCCCGCCCGCGGCCGTTCTGGCGCAACTGGAACTCGGGGCGGAAGCGGTCGTTGTCGTAATGGACCGGGTCGTTGTTGACCGTGGAGGGGCTGGCCTGGAAGCGACCGGAGAAGTGAAGGCGGGGGGGATGGAGATAGCTCATAATCGCCCAGTCTGTTCGATGGAGCGTTGTCAGCACGTCCTCTTGTAATGCCCGGTCGTTCCCAGTCAAGGGGCCGCCACGCCCAGGCCCCGGCGCAACCGCCGCCCCTCCCGCCTGGCCGTACTCCCTCCGGACGATTCGTTCTGGGACGCTCTGCGCGCCATCGCGAGGCTTCAAAGAGCAGGACGGCGACCGGTCCAGGTTTGGCCCTCGGCGCTCGACAAGAATGCCAAGCGGCTCCGCGCGGCATTCGAGGGCCTCGCCGAGAAACACGGGGGCATCGGCGACCCATGAAGGCGGGTGGCGGCTCGTCGAAGATGGTACAATCCGGCCTGGTTGACGGTCGGACCTGGAAACCGCGGAGAGGGGCGATGAGGATATCCGGGATCGGTCGTCCCCTCCTGGCCGCGGTGGTCCTCGCCGCCTTGCCGGCATCGGCGCGGTCGGCGGTCGAAGATGCCGAGGCGTTCGAGAAGGAAGTACGGCCGATCCTGATCGAGCGATGCGGCAAGTGCCACGGCGCCAAGACGCAGAAGGCCGGGCTCCGGGTCGATTCCCGGACGGCCCTGCTCGAAGGGGGCGAATCGGGCCCGGCGATCGAGCCGGGCCATCCCGATCGGAGCCTGCTGATCGCCGCCGTCCGGCATCGGGGCGACCTGCGCATGCCGCCGAAAGGGAAGCTCCGCGACGAGCAGATCGCCGCCCTGGAGCGCTGGGTCGCCGCGGGTGCCCCGTGGCCGGCCGCGGCCCGGGTCGCCGACCGGAGCGACGAGGCCCGCCGCCGCCACTGGGCCTTCCAGCCGGTCGGGGCCCCGTCCCCGCCGCCGGTCCGGCGCCGCGACTGGTGCCGCACCCCGATCGACGCCTTCGTGCTCGCCCGCCTCGAGGCGGCGGGAATCGAGCCGTCCCCGCCGGCCGACCGGCGCACCTTAATCCGCCGCGCGACCTACGACCTGACCGGCCTGCCCCCCACCCCCGAGGAGGTCGACGCGTTCGTCGCCGACCCCGATCCCGATGCCTTCGCCCGGGTGGTCGACCGCCTGCTCGCGTCGCCGCAATACGGCGAGCACTGGGCCCGGCACTGGCTCGACGTGGCCCGCTACTCCGACACCAAGGGATACGTCTATGCCCGCGAGGAGCGGTTCTTCGTCCACGCGCCGTCCTATCGCGACTGGGTCGTCAAGGCCTTCAACGAGGACATGTCGTACGACCGTTTCCTCCTGCAACAGGTGGCCGCCGACCAGGTCGCGCCGGACGATCGATCGGCCCTGGCGGCCCTGGGGTTCCTGACGCTCGGCCGCCGTTTCCTCGGGGTGACGCACGACATCATCGACGACCGGATCGACGTCCTGACCCGCGGGACGATGGGCTTGACCGTCGCGTGCGCCCGTTGCCACGACCACAAGTACGACCCGATCAAGCAGGCCGACTACTACGGCCTCTACGGCGTCTTCCAGAACGGCACCGAGCGGATGGTGCCGATCGGCGATGTCGACGCGGCCCCCAGGGCCTTCCGCGACGAGCGGGACAAACGGCTCAAGGCCCTCCGCGACGCGCTCGAATCGGGATGGGCCGAGGCATCCCGGCGGGCCCGCGGCCGCGTGGCCGATTACCTGATGGCGCAGCGGAACCTCCGGGCGATCCCGCCGGAGGGCTTCGACGTCATCCTCGGCAAGGACGACCTCAACCCGGCCTTCGTCCGACGCTGGACCGCCTTCCTGGCCGACGCGGCCAGGGCCGACGACCCGATCTTCCGCCCCTGGCGGCGGTTCGTCGCTCTCCGCGACGACGAGTTCTCCGCCCGTGCCCCCGAGGTGACCCGGGAATTGTTGCAATCAGGCCCGACGCCCTTGAACCGGCATGTGGCCCGGGCATTCGCCGAGCCGCCCTCGACGATCCGTGAAGTCGCCGACCGCTACGGCACGCTCTTCGCCGGGGTCGATCGCCTGCTGGAAGAGGATGGCCGATCGTCCTGTCCCGCGACCTTGCCGGACGTCGACGCCCTGGCGCTCCGGGACGCCCTCCGCGGGCCCCGCTCGCCTTGCAGCATCCCCGACGAGGCGCTCGTCAGCACCGAGGGGTTCTTCGACACGCCGACCGTCGAGAGGCTCTGGAAGCTCCAGGGGGACGTGGATCGCTGGATCGTCCAGTCCCCGGCGGCGCCGCCGTACGCGGTGGCCCTGGTCGATCGCGCGGAGCTGCGCGAGCCGCGCCTCTTCCGGCGGGGGAACCCGACGAACCCGGGGGACGTGGTGCCCCGCCGCTTCCTCCCCGCGATCGCCGGGCCCGACCCGAAACCGTTCTCGATCGGGAGCGGGCGCCTGGAGCTGGCGCGGGCGATCGTCGACCCCGCGAACCCCCTGACGGCGCGCGTCTGGGTCAACCGGGTCTGGATGCACCACTTCGGGGCCGGCCTGGTCCGCACGCCCAGCGACTTCGGCCTCCGCGCCGAGCCGCCCAGCCACCCCGAGCTGCTCGACTGGCTGGCGCGGCGCCTGGTCGTCGACGGCTGGAGCACCAGGTCGCTCCATCGACTGATCGTGCTCTCGGCCGCCTACCAGCAAGGGTCCGGGGCCCCCGACGACCGGACGAGGCGCGAGCGGGTCGTCCGCGACGACCCCGAGAACCGCCTCCTCTGGAGGATGAACCCGCGGCGGCTGACCTTCGAGGAGGTTCGAGATAGCCTCCTCGCCGCCTCGGGAGAGCTGGACCGGCGGATCGGCGGGCGGGCGGCCGAGCTTTTCCCCGACGGCGGGACCAACGTCCGGCGGACGATCTACGGCCTCGTCGATCGCCAGTTCCTGCCGGGCGTGCTCCGGGTCTTCGACTTCGCCAACCCCGACCTGCACGTCCCCGCGCGGAGCGAGACGACGGTCCCCCAGCAGGCCCTCTTCGCGCTCAACCACCCGTTCCTCGCCGGCCGGGCGAAGGCGCTCGCCTCCCGCTGCCGCGACGATGAGCCGGCCGCGGCGGTCCGCCGGTTGTACCGCCTGGTCTATCAGCGACCGCCGACCGACTCCCAGCTCGCCGCGGCCCTCGCATTCCTCGACTCGGCCCCGCCGGAATCGCCGCCGGCCCCGGAGACCCTCGCCTGGAGCTACGGGTTCGGCGCGGTCGATCCCGGCACCGGACGGGTGTCGGGCTTCCACCCGCTCCCCCACTTCGACGGTTCGGCGTGGGGGGGCGGCCCGAAATGGCCGGACCCCGCCCTCGGGTGGGTCCGGCTCACCGCCCGGGGGGGGCACGCGGGCAACGACCTCCAGCACGCCGCCATCCGGCGCTGGACGGCCCCGAGGAAGGGCGTCGTGTCGATCCGATCGACCACGTCCCACGAGACCGCCGCCGGCGACGGCATCCGTTGCTGGGTCGTCTCGGGTCGCCGGGGCGTCCTGGGCTCGAAGACGCTCCACAACAGCCAGGCCGAATTCAACGTCGATTCGATCGAGGTCGAGGCCGGCGAGACGATCGACTTCGTCGTCGACCTCCGCGAGGGTCTCAACAGCGACGATTTCCTCTGGGCGCCGTCGATCCGGATGCTCGGGTCGGATTCGGATTCGGACCCGAGCTGGGACGCGGCGCGCGACTTCGCCGGGCCGCGGGACCCGCGGCTCTCGCCCCGGGAGCAACTGGCACAGGTGCTCCTCATGGCCAACGAATTCATGTTCATCGATTGAATGCGGGGCCCGACCCATGCGCGACCTCCCGCCCTACCTGACCCGCCGCTCCCTCCTGCAACGCTCGGCGCTGGGCCTGGGCGCGCTGGGCCTGGGCTCCCTGCTGGCGGAGCAGGGGGCCCTGGCCGATGCGGGCCCGGTCGGCGACGCCATGGCGGTGAAGCCCCCGCATTTCCCCGCGCGGGCGAAGCGTGTCGTCCACTTCTTCCTCAACGGCGGGCCGTCGCAGGTCGACACCTTCGACCCCAAGCCCGCCCTGGAGAGGTACGCCGGCAAGCCCGCCCCGCTGAACCTGGCCACCGAGCGCAAGACCGGGGCGGCGTTCCCGTCGCCGTTCCGGTTCCGCAGGTATGGCCGGAGCGGCATCGAGGTCAGCGAGATCTTCGCGAGGACGGCCGAGCACGTCGACGACATCGCGGTGATCCGCTCGATGTACGCCCAGGTGCCGAACCACGAGCCGTCGTTGATGCTCATGAATTGCGGCAACTCCGTCCTGCCGCGGCCGAGCGTCGGGGCCTGGGTGACGTACGGGCTCGGCTCCGAGAACCAGAACCTGCCGGGCTTCATCGCCATGTGCCCCGGCGGCTACCCGATCAAGGACGCCGAGAATTGGCAGTCGGCCTTCCTGCCGGGGACATATCAAGGGACGTTCGTCGACCCCCAGCACACCGAGCTCGACCGCCTGATCGAGAACATCCGCAGCCCGCACGCCTCGCGCGAGGCCCAGCGCCGGCAGCTCGACCTCTTGAGCGCCCTCAACGCCGAGCATCGCGAGGGGCGGCTCGACGCCCGACTCGACGCCCGCATCCAGTCGTTCGAGATGGCCTTCCGGATGCAGATCGAGGCGGCCGACGCCTTCGACATCGCCCGCGAGTCGCGGGCGACGCGCGAGCTCTACGGGCCCGGGGTCCACGGCCGGCAGACCCTGATCGCCCGCCGACTCCTGGAGCGCGGCGTCCGCTACGTCCAGCTCTGGCACGGCGCGGGGCAGCCGTGGGACAACCACGACAACATCGAGAAGAACCACCGGCGCCTGGCCAACGATCTCGATCGGCCCATCGCCGCCTTGCTGACCGACCTGAAGCGTCGCGGGATGCTGGAGGACACGCTGGTGATCTGGGGCGGCGAGTTCGGCCGCACGCCGACCGTCGAGCTGAACGCCGACGGCAAGTCGCAGCTCGGCCGCGACCACAACCACTACGGCTTCAGCGTCTGGATGGCCGGCGGCGGCATCAAGGGGGGCACGGTCCACGGCGCCACCGACGACTTCGGGTTCAAGGCCGTCCGCGACCCGGTCAGCATCCACGACCTCCACGCCACGATCCTGCACCTGCTCGGCCTCGACCACGAGCGGCTCACCTTCCGCTACGCCGGCCGCGACTTCCGCCTCACCGACGTCGCCGGCCAGGTCATCCGGGACATCGTCGCGCGACCCTACTCGTAATCACCACAGAATAAAGTCTTCATGAGAACATGCGAGATCCGGGCCGCGATCGGGGCGCACGCCGCGGGGATGCCGCGGTGAGCCCGCGCGACGTCGCCTCGAATCGGAGTGCCGGAACCATGGATGATCGCGCCGGCGATGGGGCGCGACGAGCGGTCGACGAGGTCTACCGTTCCGAGTCCCGTCGCGTCTTCGCCACCCTCATCCGACTACTCGGCGACTTCGACCTCGCCGAGGAGGCCCTACACGAGGCCTTCGCCGCGGCGGTCGAGCGCTGGCCCGGGGAGGGCGTGCCGTCGAATCCGCGCGCGTGGCTCGTCTCGGCCGGGCGCTTCAAGGCGATCGACGCCCTGCGCCGTCGGGCCCGCCTCGACGCGGCGCTGGCGGACCTCGCCGCGAGGATCGATCGCGTCGAGGACGCCGCCGGTGGTGAGCAGGGCGATGGGGTCGAGGACGATCGCCTCCGGCTGATCTTCACGTGCTGCCATCCGGCGCTGCCGCAGGGCACGCAGGTCGCCCTGACCTTGCGGGAGGTCTGCGGCCTCACCACCGAGGCGATCGCCGGCGCCTTCCTGACCGCCCCGGCGACGATCGCCCAGCGGATCGTCCGCGGCAAGGCCAAGATCCGGGGGGCGCGGATCCCGTACGAGGTCCCCGCGCTCGCCGACCTGCCCGGGCGGCTGGATTCGGTCCTGTCGGTGATCTACCTCGTCTTCAACGAGGGGTATTCGGCCTCCTCGGGCGAGTCGCTGACGCGGCCCGACCTGTCGGAGGAGGCGATCCGCCTGGGGCGACTGCTCGTCGGGCTCCTGCCCGACCCTGAGGCGCCGGGCCTGCTCGCCCTGATGCTGCTCCAGGAGTCGAGGCGCACCGCCAGGACATCCCCCACGGGCGACCTGATCCTGCTCGAGGACCAGGATCGCTCGCTCTGGGACCGGTCGCGGATCGCCGAGGGCAGGGACCTGGTCGCGCGGGCGCTCGCGACGCAGCAGTTCGGCGCGTACACGATCCAGGCGGCCATCGCGGCCGTGCACGCCGACGCCCCGAGCGCCACGGCGACGGACTGGCCGCAGATCGTGGCCCTGTACGACGTGCTCGCGCGGGCCGAGCCGTCCCCGGTCGTCGAGCTGAACCGCGCGGTCGCGGTGGCGATGCGCGACGGCCCCCGGGCCGGGCTGGAGCTCATCGACTCCATCCTCGGACGCGGCGAGCTGGCCGACTACCACCTCGCCCACGCGGCGCGGGCCGACCTCTGCCGAAGGCTGGGGCGGACCGACGACGCCAGGGACTCCTACCTCCGGGCCCTCGGCCTCGCCAGGCAAGAACCCGAGCGCCGTTTCCTCGAGCGCCGGCTTCGCGAGCTGGCCTGATAGCATGGATGACTCGTCCGATCCCGCTGGGCCTGCTCCCAAGTTCCCCTCGGATCACGATTTACAGCCGTACACGCGGTCGAGACGGTCGGGACAGGCCCGCGACCTCGGCTGAGTTTCGGCGGAATCCTCCGAATCGATGTCGATCCGGGCCCCGGCGGGACGACTACGGGGTGACGAGTGCAGTCGAGGAGCCTCGGTGCCGGGGGGATGCCCCGTCCGGAGCGGGGCAGGCGATCCTCTGGGTGGGCGGCGCTTTTCACTGAGCCGGACGATGTCTCGCAGGGAGAGGATCGGGATGAGCACGTGCACGGACCCGGACGTTCGGGTGGCCCCGACCTCGGGGCTCGCGGTGTGGGCCGGTCGGACGCTGACGGCGTTTGCGGCGCTGTTCCTGCTGTTCGACGGGGTCGCGAAGGTGTTGAAGCTCGCGCCGGTCCTGGAGGCGAGCGCCCGGCTCGATGTGCCCGAATGGGTCATCCCGGGCCTGGGGGTCGTCCTGATCGCCGCGACGCTGGTCTATGCGTTCCCGAGGACCTCAGCCCTGGGGGCCATCGTGCTGACGGGCTATCTCGGGGGGGCGACGTGGGCCCACCTGCGGATGGGCGGGCCGGTGTTTCCGATCCTCTTCCCGAGTCTCGTCGCCGCGATGGTCTGGGGCGGCCTGTACCTGCGCGAACCCCGCCTGCGGGCGCTCGTGACGTTGCGGTGGTGAAGGGCGGGGCAACCGATCGCGCGACAATGAAGATCTTGGAGGGAATCGGATGAAATACATGCTGCTCATCTACATGGGGGAGGACGCACTGACCGAGGAAGGGCGGGAGCATTGCTACGTCGAGTCGACCCGGCTCACCCACGACCTGCACGCGACGGGCCGGTTCCTCGGTGCCGCCCCGCTCCAGCCCGTCGCGATGGCGACGAGCGTCCGGGTCCGGGACGGCAAGCGGCTCGTGACCGACGGCCCGTTCGCCGAGACGCGCGAACAGCTCGGCGGCTACTTCCTGGTCGACGCGAAGGACCTCGACGAGGCCATCGCGATCGCCGGCCGGATTCCTGGCGCCCGCGTGGGGACCGTCGAGATCCGACCGATCCTGGAGCTCCCCGGCCTGCCCCCGGATCGGGCGTGATCCCGCGACGGGGCCCGGTCGGAGAAAAAACGGGGGCCTTGTCGAGAACGCGCGTCGGCGATCGACAACATGCCGGGCCGAGTATCGGGACTCGGCGATTCGAAACGACGATCGAAGGGGGACGGGCGATGAAGGTCATGGTGATGGTCAAGGCGAACGCGGACTCCGAGGCGGGCGTGATGCCGGACGAGCAGCTCCTCGCCGCGATGGGCAAGTACAACGAGGAGCTCGTCCGGGCCGGCGTCTTGCTCGCGGCCGAGGGGCTGCAACCCAGCTCGAAGGGGGCCCGCGTCCGGTTCTCGGGCAAGGATCGCGCCGTGACCGACGGGCCGTTCGCCGAGACGAAGGAGCTGCTCGCCGGCTTCTGGCTCTGGCGGGTGGAGTCGATGGACGAGGCGATCGACTGGGTCAAGCGCTGCCCGAACCCGATGCCGGGCGAGTCCGAGATCGAGATCCGCCCCGTGTTCGACCCCGAGGACTTCGCTCCCTGCGACCCCATGGGCGAACACCGGGCGCGGGAGCGGCGGCTCCGGGCCGAGGCCGAGGGGCTCGCGAAGTCGTGAAATGGCCGTCCCCGGGGCGATCGGCGCCCCGGGGACGCACGGCGTCGAGTGTGCGAAGGGGCAGAGACGCATGGGCCTCCACGGCCCGGCAAAGGAGGTGGCGATGAGCGGGGTACGGGTCCTGGTCGGCACGCGCAAGGGGGCGTTCGTCCTGACCTCGGACGGCAAGCGGGGCAAGTGGCGGGTCGACGGGCCGCACTTCGCGGGGTGGGAGGTCTACCACATGAAGGGCTCGCCCGCCGACCCGGATCGGCTCTACGCCTCGCAGACGAGCGGCTGGTTCGGCCAGATCCTCCAGCGGTCGGACGACGGCGGCACGACCTGGGAGCCGCCCGGCGGCGGGCCGACGGCCACCCCGGAGGGCATGCCCATCGGCCAGAGCAACAAGTTCCAGTACGACACCTCCCCGGAGACCGGCCGGCCGCTCACGACCCACCAGTGGTACGACGGCACCCAGCACCCCTGGGAGTTCAAGCGCGTCTGGCACCTCGAGCCGTCCCTGACCGACCCGGATACCGTCTACGCCGGGGTGGAGGACGCCGCCCTGTTCCGTTCGGACGACAGCGGCCGCACCTGGAACGAGCTGGCCGGGCTGCGGGGCCACGAGTCGGGTCCTCGCTGGCAGCCCGGCGCCGGCGGGATGGGCCTGCACACGATCCTCCTGGACCCGGTCCATCCCGGGCGGATCTTCATCGCGATCTCGGCGGCGGGCGTCTTCCGCACCGACGACGGCGGCCGGACCTGGCGGCCGGCCAACCGCGGCCTCAGGTCGCAGTACATCCCCGACCCCGACGCCGCGGTCGGCCACTGCGTCCACCGAATCGCCATGCACCCCGCGCGACCGGACGTGCTGTTCATGCAGAAGCACTGGGACGTCATGCGCAGCGACGACGCCGGCGAGTCCTGGCGCGAGGTCAGCGGCAACCTCCCCTCCGACTTCGGCTTCCCGATCGACGTCCACGCCCACGAGCCGGACACCGTCTACGTCGTGCCGATCAAGAGCGACTCCGAGCACTACCCGCCCGAGGGGAAGCTGCGCGTGTATCGGAGCCGGACCGGCGGCGGCGAGTGGGAGCCCTTGACCGACGGCCTGCCTCAGCAGGACTGCTACGTCAACGTGCTCCGCGACGCGATGGCCGTGGACCGGCTCGACCCCTGCGGCGTGTATTTCGGCACCACCGGCGGGCAGGTCTACGCGTCGGCCGACGCCGGCGACCGCTGGACGCCCATCGTCCGCGACCTGCCGGCCGTCCTCTCCGTCGAGGTCCAGACCCTGCCATGATCCGCGTCGTACTCCCATTCCACCTCCGGAACCTGGCGGGGGTCGGCGGCGAAGTGGTGGTGCGCGTCGAAGGGCCGGCGACCCTGCGCTCGGTCCTCGACGCGCTCGAGGCCCGCTACCCGGTGCTCCGCGGGACGATCCGCGACCACGAGACGCAACGGCGTCGGCCGTTCCTGCGGTTCTTCGCCTGCGAACAGGATCTCTCCCTCGAGCCTCCCGACGCGCCCTTGCCGGAGGAGGTCCTTGCCGGCCGGGAGCCGTTCCTCGTCGTCGGCGCCATCGCGGGCGGGTGAAGCGGCTCCCGATCGGTCGTGTCTTCCTTCCTCGGCGCCCGCGGCCAACGAGCGGCGGCGCGCCGCGGCCGACATCAGCAGGCCGGACCGACACGCCCGCGGATCAGCCCCGGATGATCTGGGCCATGCTCTCGGCCAGCTTCTCGGGGGTGCAGGCGAGGATGTCCATGCCCACCTTGCGCAACTTGCCGGCCGTCGATCGGTTGAAGGCGGGGCGGGCGTCGAAGCCGAGCGCCCCGAGGCCGATCATCCGCACGCCTCCGTCGGCCATCAGGCGGGTCTGGGCGATCAGGTCCCGCTCGTCGCGGCCTTCGTAGAAGTCGGTGATGAGCACGACGATCGTCCGGCTCGGCTGGCGGACGAGGCCGTTGGCGTAGATCAACGCCCGGGTGATGTCGGTCCCGCCGCCGAGCTGGATCGACAGGAGCACGTCCACCGGCTGCCCGACCTGATCCGACAGGTCCACCACCTGGGTGTCGAACAGGACCAGCGACGTCGCCACCGCCGGCAGCTCGGCGAAGATCGACGCCATGACGGCCGAGAAGATCGCGCTCTCCAGCATCGAGCCCGACTGGTCGACGACGACGATCACGTGCCAGGGACGCTTCTTCCGCTCGGCCGCGTAGAAGTAGAGGCGGTCCACCAGCAGCTTGCCCGACCGGGCGTCGTAATGCCGGAGGTTGCGGCGGAGCGTCGTCTTGAGGTCGAGGTTGCGGAAGACCTTCCGCGGCGAGTGCCGGTCCTTGCGCAGGGCCCCGGTGATCGCCTGCTCGACCTGCACCTGCATCTTCCGCTTCAACTCCTCGACGACCTGATCGATGATCTTCCGGGCGAGCCCGCGGGTCTTCGGATTCATCAATTCGCGGTGGGTGAGCAGGGTCTTCACCAGCTCCAGGTTCGGCTCGATCTTCTCCAGCAGCTCGGGCTTCTCCATCAGGTCGGCGATCCCCCGGCGGCGGACGAGCTCCTTCTGCATGACCTCCTTCGACTGCCGCGGGAAGAGCTCGTTGACGGCGTCGACCCACTCGGGCACCGTGAGCTGGGACGGCCCCTGGCCGCCCGTGCGATCGGCCGATCGCCCGCCGCGCCGCCCCGACCCTCCCCCCCCGCTCCCGTCCCCGTCGCCGCCCGGCTCGAAGAGGAAGCCGACGAGGCCCTCGATGCGCTCGGCGCGGGTGTCGCCGCCGCAGCCGATGCCATGCCCCTCGGCGGACTTGCCCAGGACCAGTCGCCAGCGGGCCAGGGTGTGCGGGTCGGTGGGCATTCGCGCGGGCTCCGGGCGGTCAGAGGGGCCAGCCTTCGAGGGCCTTCGCCACGGCGGCGTCGATGCGGGCCACCAGGGCCGTGGCCCGGAGGCTGCCGGACATGCCCCGCACATCGTCCGCCTTCGCCAGGCCGTGCCGGCGGGCGACCGTCGCGGCGAGTGAGTCGCGCTGGGGCTCGTTGAGCCGCTCGAAGGCGGCCCGAAGGCGGGGGAGCATCGTCAGGAACGGGTCCCACTCGGCCGCCTTCAGCAGGTCATCCACCGCGGCGACGAGGGCCTCGGCCCCGAGCAGGATCGACGTCCGCGAGACGGCGAGCATGCCGTCGAGGAGGTCGCCGGCCGTGACCATCCGCTCCGTCGACGCCTGCGCCAGGCCGGCGACCTCGGCCGCCAGGGCCTCGGCCGGCAGGTCGCGGATCTCGCAGAGCAGGCCGAGGAAGGCCCCTCGGAGGAAGGGGGCCGGCGACTCGTCGGCGGCCCGGCGGGCGGCCGAGGCGAACAGGCTGCGGTCGAAACGTCCGGGGCCGGACCTCTGGATCAGGTCGGCCACGGTGACGAGGGCGTCGACGACGCCCTGATGCTCTTCGTCCGGCACCGACGAGGCGTCGGGCAGGGCGAAGCAGGCCCGGTCGTAGGCCCGGACGAGCAGGTCGTCCAGCACCTCCCGGCGCAGGCCGCGCAGGGCCGCGTAGCGGTCGAGGAGGCTGAGGTGATGCAGGGCCGAGGCGAGCGAGACGAAATCCGGGTCCGCGTCGATGGCCCGGGCCCCGGCGGTCTCGGCCACCTGGACGAGCTCGGGGAGGTCCAGATCGACCGCCTGCAAGAGGCGCTCGCACGTCTTCCCGGCGCCGGTCCCCGCCTCGGCGATCGCCTCGCGGAGCCGGGCCAGGGCGGCCGACTCGACCGTGTCGCCGTAGAGGCTCTGCTCGATCAGGGCCGGCTCGGTCCGGGGCTCCCACTTGACGGCCCAGTCCTCGCGAAAGATCGTCCCCGAGAAGCCGCCGCCGCGCGCCGAGGGCGCCGCGAAGGGCACGTTGAGGAGGGCCAGTCGGTGCAGGAAGGCCGACCGACGGGCGTCCTTCGCCGCGCGCTTGTCGAGCCGGAGGTCGTGCCGGCGCTCCTGGCCGAGCACGTCGCCGAGTTCCAGCTCGGCGACCCGCGCGTGGAAGTCGTCGACGATCGGCAATCGCCCGAGCGCCGGCGTGACCTTGCCGATCCTCGTGCCGACGCCCGCCTCGTCCATCGCCCGGCGGAGCTTGGCCCCCTCGTCGGCGGGGTTTCCCTTGCAGCAGCAGGTCAGCAGCGCGTCCTCGATGTCGTCGAGCGTCGCGTGCCCCCGCCCCCGGAGCCGGGCGAGCATCCCGGCGTGGTGGGTGGCGGCGATGGCGTCGGCCGTCGAGAGCGGTTCGCCGCCCCGTCGCATCCGGCGCAGGACGGCGATCGCGTGCTCCATCGCGACGTCCCCGGCCCGGCCCGCGGCGGTCAGCTCGTGGCAGGTCTCGTAGAACTGCGGCGCCCGCACGCCCGCCCCGTAGCCGGCGAGCTCGGAGATCCGGAAGTACGAATAGGGGACGACCGCCGTGTAGACCGTCCCGGCCGGGGGCTCGGGCGGCGGGGTCGGGTCGTCCCGGTCGAGGAACAGGTGGAACCCCCCGCAGACGACGGCCGCCTCGTCGGGCCGGAGGCCGCGGGCCCCGAGCGCCTCGCGGATGGACTTGAGGAAGTGCCGCTCGCGCTCGACAGTCTCCCCGGCCCGCTCCGCCGCCGGGTCGGCCGTGATCCGGGCGGCCAGGCAGAAGGCGGCGAGGTCGCGGCGATAGGCCTCGAAATCGGCCGTCTCGGGGCCCTCGAAGAGCGTGTCCCACGCCTCCGGGAACGACTTGAAGCCGGCGGCGTCGGCGAGCGTCTGATAGAACCCGCTCGTCGTGATCAGCCGGTCTTCGTCCGCCGCCGGTGGGGTGTGGGGGAGCCGCTCGTCCGGCCCGTTCCTCGCGATCTGCGCATGGTGCGGCAGGTCGATGAAGACGACGTCGGCGCCGATCTCCTCGGCCGTCTTCATCGCCACGTATTCGGGCGAGTAAATCGTCAGCGGATACCAGACGGCGAACCGTGCCGGGAGGTCCGGCGCCGGGCTGACGACGCCATTGAGCCCGAGCACGTTGTCGTCGTCGCGATACGACGAATAGATGGCGACCGGCGGCTCGGTCCTCGCGTCGACGACGTGAGGGATCAGGTCGTTCGCCTCGCTCGGGCCCTCGATCAGGACGAGCCTCGGCCGGCGTTCGAGCAGGGCCGCCCGCAGGAGTCGGGCGACCGTGGGCGAATGGTGGCGGACCGGGAACCAGTAGAGCGGCCCGGCCAGCACCCCCTCCACTCGACGCGCGATCTCGGCCGGGTCGAGGCCCGATTCGGCGACGGCGAGGCGGGCGTCGGTCATGGGAGGACGTCTCTCGGAGGCGGATCGGGTCGGTTCAGAGCTGGTCGACGAGCGCGTCGTGGAACTCCTTCCACGCGGCGTCCTTCGCCGCACGCTTCTTGGCGACGAGGGTGGCGTACTCCTTGAGGGCGGCCCGGTCCTCCTGGTCCTCCTTCACCACGGCGCCGACCATGTTGCGGGCGAGGTCGGCCGGGCCGACCTCGCCCCCGCCGAAGAAGCGGGCGTGGAGGGCGGCGTCGAGGGCCACGCCGATCGCCTCGGCGGTCGAGAGGGTCGTGCTCGGCTTCTTGAGGCTCACGCCGTCGGAGCTCTTGCCGTCGCGGATCTCGCGGAAGACGGTGGCGAGCAGCTCGATCACCGACGGGTTGATCCGGGCCGGCAGGTCGTAGCGGCGGAGGAGCTCCTCGGAGCGCTGCTGGACGATCTTCACCTCGGTCTTGCGGTCGCCGACGATCGGGATGAAGACGTAATTGAATCGCCTCTTGAGGGCCGCCGACAGCTCGTTGACCCCCTGGTCGCGGGTGTTGGCGGTGGCGATGATGTTGAAGCCGGGGCGGGCGAAGACCATGTTCGACCCCGGCAGCTCGGGGACGGCGATCGCCTTGTCCGAGAGGATCGAGACGAGCGCGTCCTGCACGTCGGGGACGCAGCGGGTCAGCTCCTCGAACCGCAACGGGGCGCCGAGCCTCATGGCGATCATCGTCGGCGAGGGGATCAGGTTCTCGGGCGTCGGCCCCTCGGCGATCACGCGGGCGATATTCCACGCGTATTTGATGTGCTCCTCGGTCGTGCCGGCGGTCCCCTGGATCGTGATCGTCGAGCTGCCGCCGATGGCGGCGGCCAGGTGCTCCGAGAGCCAGCTCTTGCCCGTGCCCGGCTCGCCGACGAGCAGGAGGGCCCGCTCCGACGCCAGGGTGACGATCGACCGCTCGACGATGCCGTCGTCGCCGAAGAACTTGCGGGTGATCGGCACGTCGACGCCCTTGCCGTCGATCGTGGCCTTCAAGGTCTTGCCGCCGGCGATGTAGGCCAGGACGGCGCGGGGCGAGAGCCGCCAGTTGGCCGGCGGGGCCTCCTGGTCGTTCTGCCGGAGGGCCTCGAGCTGGTCGGCGTAGCGGACCTCGGCCGGCTCGCGCAAGACGTCGGCGGCGGCGGGCTTCGGCACTTC
This sequence comes from Isosphaeraceae bacterium, assembly GCA_035551935.1. Taxonomy (GTDB): domain Bacteria; phylum Planctomycetota; class Planctomycetia; order Isosphaerales; family Isosphaeraceae; genus DASZMJ01. The sequence goes on along the minus strand of DASZMJ010000379.1, from coordinate 27,801 downwards.
GTTGGCGGCGGTCTTCTTGGCCATGGCGCTCGGGGCCGGGTGGTTGGGGATGGGTCAGGTGAACGACATCGCCTTCAGCAGGGCGGCCTTGTTGACGTCGTCCTTCGAGATCGTCAGGTAGTCCGGCCCGTCGTCGCCGAAGCTCGACAGCGGCTGGAACACCAGTCGGCAACGCTCGAAGTGCAACAGGCCGAACAGCGGCGGCCGGCCCTTCTTGAGCTTCTTCAGGTCGTCCATCCCCTTCTTGAGGGCCTTGCCCTCGGCTCCGGGGCCGACCACGGCGCGCAGGGCGAGCGGCCCGGCGGCGATCGGATAAGCGAGATGGCCAGGCTCGTCGCCGTCGACCGCCGGGCCGATCTCGTAGTCGCGCAGGATGACCTCGTCCTGGAGCTCGGTCTCCAGGTCGAGCGGCCCGGCGCGGTGGCGGCCGAGGCGCTCGATCGCGGGTCGGGGCGTCCAGTCGAGGAACCTCGCCCAGTCGCGGAACGCGCCCCCGGAGGTCACGGCGCTCCCGTCGGTCAGGACGATCCGGCCGCCGCCCGACTCGTCCGCGGCGACGTTGGCCTCGCGGATGACGACGCTCGTCCGGTTGAGGAAGACGGTCGGCGTGAATCTCTGCTTCTGCGGCAGGTGGAGGAACCCCTCGGGCGGGATGTCGGTGCCCGGCTTCGTCGGGAAGATCGCCGACCACGAGAGGCGAGCCCCCGCCGCGATCGGGCCGGCGTCGGCGACGGCCCTCAGGCGGAAGTCGAACGCCGCGAACGTGCCGGCGGCCACCTTCTTCGCGACGCCCAGGCAGACGACCTCCACCTCCGGCAACGGCCGCGACGGGGGCGTCCACGCGAGCCGGTCATACTCGGCCTCGTCCTCCTGCTGCAACGCATGGCCGATCCCCCGGCTGAGCAGCCAGGACCGGTTGAGGAAGAAGGCCAGCCGGCGCCGCGAGAAGGCCGCGTCCTGGCGGGCGTAACGCCCCAACTCTTCGGCCGCCCCCCGCAGGGACGAGCCGAGCCGCAAGAGTCGGAACCGCGACGCCTCCTGCATGGCGACCGTGAGCGTCTGCCGGGTCGATTCGGACGCCGTGGTGAGGCCGCTCAGCAAGAGCTCCTCGACCGCCGCGGCGAGGCCGTCGAGGGCGTGGGCGAGCTTCGGCCGGTCGGCGGCGGGGGGGAGCATGGCGGCTAGTGTCCTGAGTTGGAAGTCCGTGTCGTAACTTTGGGTAATCTGGGTGACCCGGACAACTTGTTGTCCGGGTCGCGCAGCGACGAGAGGCCGCCCGAACGCCTTGGCCCGCCGCCTCTTGCGGCTGCGCCGCCCGGACAACAAGTTGTCCGGGCCACCCCACGGATTCCAGACCGAACTGGTAACTCAGGATACTAGCCTCCCTCGCCGACCGGTATGGCCGCCGCGGCGGCGAGGCTCGCGGAGGCGACTTCGAGCGTCAGCACCCGGTCGAAGAGGCGGAGCGAGGTCATCGCGCGGAGCAGCGCGGGGGCGGCGGCCCGGTCGTCGGCCCGGAGGCGATCGGCCAGCTCGGTCAAGCGGCCGGCGAGGTGGTCGGCCCCGGCCCGGCGGAGCTCGTCGGCCAGGGCGGTCAGGCGGGCGAGCTCCCGAGGGCCGGCCGCCCGGAGGCCGCGCGCGATCAGGTCGTCGAACGCGGCGTGGAGCCGGTCCAGGGCGTCGCGCAGCTCATCGATCTCGTCCACCGAGCGGCCTCACATCGCGTAGAAGTCTTCGGGGATGGTCTCGGTGGGGCGCCAGTCCACTTCGCCGGCCTCGGCCCCCTTGTAGCGGAGGAAGATGGCGGCCATCTCGTCCTTGTCGGGCCGCGCGTCCTGGCCGCGGGACCGCTCCAGCCAGTCGACCGCGGCCTCGGGCGCGAGTTGCCCGGCGTTGACCAGGCCGAGGACGAGCACCAGGAGGTGCTTGCAGGGCGAGTCGCGCGAGACGACGCAGGTGATCAGGTTCTGCGTGCAGCAGGCGTAGCGGCCGTCCTCCGACATGCGGCAAGCGTAGACCCGCTTCGACGACGACTGGCTCCGCACGACGCCCACGACGCGGCCCGGCCGCACCTCCGCGAAGAGCTGGAACCGCTCGGCCCGGAGCATCGCCAGCGCCTTGCTCAGCTTGGAGGGGTCGGCCACGCGGGGCAAATCCTGCTCGAAGAACGCGGACCACTGTTCCAGGGTGCCCCCGGGCGATCGGCCGGCCGCCGGAGAGGCCCCGGCCGCTTTTCGCTGACTCGCCATCAGATCCTCACATCGCGTAGAAGTCTTCGGGGATGGTCTCGGTCGGCCGCCAGTCGACCTCGCCGGCCTGGACGCCTTTATACCTCAAGAGCGTGTCGCTGACATGGTTTTTCGTGGTCTTATTCCAGCGGTGGTTCTTCTTGTCGCAGGCGGCCACGACCCAGCGGTCGACGGTGGGCAGGTCGAGGCGCCCCGCCCGGGCCAGGCCGATGAGGAGCACCAGGATGTGCTTGCAGGGCTCGCCCCGGAGGCCGAAGCAGGGCGACAGGTCCGGCGTGCAGCAGGCGTAGGTGCCGTCCTCGATCAGGACGCAGGAGTAGACGAGGTCCTCCTCCTTCTGGCTCCGGACGATGCCGCGGACGAGCGTCGGCTCGACCTCGGCGAAGAGCTGGTTCTTGCCCGACTTGAGCATGTCGAGCGTGCGCTTCATCCGCTTCGGGTCGATCAGGTTCTGGAGCCGGGCCATCAGGCCGTTGATGTCCGCGGCGACGGCCGACTTCCCCTTGCCGACGAGGCGCGGGTCGGTCCCTCGGCCCGCGAAGATGGCCTCGGCGGGGATGGTGAACCCCGGGGGCCAGGCCGTCCGGCCGTCGAACGAGGCCCCCTCCAGGGTCACGGCGTCGAGGGTGGCACCGGCGAGGTCGGCCCGGTGAAGGTTCGCGTCCGACAGGTCGGCGCCGGTCAGGTCGGCCCCGTCGAAGGAGCAACCGAAGAGCATCGCGTCGCTCAGGTCGGCCCCCACGAGCTTCGCCGCCCGGAAGACCGCCTCCGGGGCCCTGGCGTGCGCGAGCCGGGCCTCCCGGAGATCGGCCGCGGCGAAGTCGGCCCCGTCGACCTGGGCGCCGGAGAGGTTCGTCCTGGCGAGCGTCGATCCCGCGAAGGTCGCCTTCTTCGCCTTGACCCCGACGAAGTTCGCGCCCGAGAGGTCGAGCCCGCCGAGGACGGCCCCGGAGAGGTCCACAGCCTTCCGTTCGTCGGCCTTGAGCCGGCCCCACTTCCTCAGCCCGTCGCGGCCGGACCGGAGGAGTGACGGCCAATCGGCGACCTCGGGCCCCGTTGGGCCTTCGGTCCGCGGATCGGCCTTCAGGGGCTTGCCGAGCGCCTCCGCCAGCCCCTTCAACAAGAGCCGTTCGACCGTCGCCGGCGCCAGGCCCGACCCGCGGCACGAGACCGAGAGGCGCGTCGGCGGCAGCACGGCGTCGGGGAATGCCCCGGCGAACGCCTTGATCACGGTCGAGAGCTTCGGGGCCCGCTTCCGCCAGGTTTCGGTCACCGGCGCCCCGGAGTCGTCCCGCTCGACGAGGTCCTTCGAGACGAGGCCCAGCTCGAAACCCTTCACCCCTGCGGCGGACCAGGAGGACTCGACGTGCACGGACAGACGAGGGCCGTCCGGCCTCTCCAGCGTGGCGGCGACCGAGAGGGAATCGGCCCGAGCGACCTCGGCGTCGAGCTCGGCCAGCGTGCTCGCTTTCGGGGCTTTCGGCATGGGGACCGTCACATGGCGTCGAAGTCTTCGGGGATGGTCTCGGTCGGCCGCCCGTCGAGCTCGCCGGCCCCGGCCCCCTCGTCGCGGAGGAGCACCTCGGCCGGCGCGTCCTTCTCCCGCATCGGCGGCCTCCGCGCGACTCGGCCCTCCGCCGGCGAACGGCGACGCCCACCTCACATCCCGCGATCGGCGAGGTTCGACCGGAGGCACGAGTCACCCGATTATCGAGCACCCCCCGGGGGGCCCGCAATGACCTACAGGACCCGATCGATGACCCGGCGCTCGCCTCCTCGGGCCCACGGCTCGGCTCGCCGACGCACGTGGGCCGGACGCATCCGACGGGTGCGATCCGCTCGCCGCAGACCGTGGTGACCGTCCCGAGCGTAGGACATCGACGACGCCTGGTCAACTCACGGGTATCGACCGTCCGCCGCCGAATTCGCTCTCAAGACTGTCGTCCGGTTTTCGAGCTCGGCCCGCAACATCGCCCGGACACCATGAGGCCGGTCCTTTCCGCGTCGCTTCGTGCCATTCCGCTCCGTCCCCTTTGCCGAAGGACGCTTCAAGAGAACGCTCAATCCGGGTTTCGGGGGGAGGGGACGAACGGCGGCGGGTGCCACGGGTTCGGCTTCGAACCCGTGCGCCCGAAGTGCCGCCGGAGGCACGGGTTCGAAGCCGAACCCGTGGCACCCGGGGGGGACGTCCCAGGACGCTCGAGACCATCCCCTCGGAATCCCGCGTGAGCGCGAGACAATTGCATCGCTCCCGGCCCCGGCGCGCGGTATCCTGACCGATGTCGTGCCCGGCGGCCGACCCCCCCTCGCCCGCCGGCATCCCCGCCGCCCGCCCCGGGGGACGAACGATGGCCATCCCTCGCAGCCGCTGGGCCCTGGTGATCGCCCTTCTGCCGATGCTGACGCCGGGCGCCGCCCCGGCGCAGACGTCGGCCGGGAAGGCGGCCGATCCCGCGACTGAGAAGGCCCCGGCGCCGAGAAAGCCCGCCGCGGCGAACGCCCCGAGGAGATCTGGTCGGGGTCTTCCACGCGCGTCAGGGGAGGATTACTGGAACCCATATTATTCGCGGGGAGAACGATCGTACGACGAGGGACGCTACGCCGAGTCCCTCCATATGTTCGAACAATCAATTCTGTTCTTTAACGATACGGACCTGACGAAAATAAGCGAAAAAGATAAACATGTTAATGAATGTTTAGGATTTTTGCCTATATTTGGGTTAAATCCGCGTGAATGGCTTAGGTTTGAATATCTACTCCCTGTCGGTGCGGCACTCGCCGCCTTGGGGCGCTATGACGAAGCGGAGCGGCGGTTCATCGAAAAGTTAGCCCACGCCGAACGATGCTTCCCTGGCCGATGGTGCACCAACGCGGGCATTTCCTATCAGGGCCTGGCCTTCCTGCACGCCGCCCGGGGCCGGTACGACGAGGCCGCCGACACCTACCGTCTCGCCTTGGCCCATGTCGAGAAGAATGAGCCCCAAACGACACTCCCGCCGCCCTCGTGCGTTGCGATGATCCTCACGGCGCTGGCCGATGTCGAGATCGCCCGCGGCCGGCTCGACGCCGCCGAGCCGTGCCTCAGCCGCGCGGTGGCCGTCCAGCAGGCGCAGGAGAAGCTGCGCATCGGCCCCTCGCCCCTAGAGCGAGCCGCGGTGCTGATCGTCTTCGCCCACCTCCGGTTCCACCAGGCCCGGTATTCCGAGGCCTACGACCTCGATACCGACGCTTTGACATTGATTCGGGACATCCGCGAGGACCACCCGCTGGCCGGCTTCTGCCTCGACGGCCTGGGCGAGGTCGAGCTGGTGCGGAAGCACTTCGACCGGGCCGAGGGGCACTTCCGCGAGGCGCTCAAGGTCCGCGAGGCAGGGCTCGGAAAGGAGCACCGCGAACTGGCCTCCAGCCTCGATGGCCTGGGCCGGGTCGCCGCGGCCAGGGGCGACCGCAAGGCGGCCGAGGAGCGCCTCGACCGCGCCGAGACGATCCTCGTCAGGGCCTTGGGCCCGGGGCACCCGGACGCGGAGGAGGTCGCGGCCCACGCCAAGGCCCTCGGGCGGCGGCCAGATGGTGGCGCGGAGCGTCCCGCGGCCCGCTTCCTGGCGATCCCGACCCTGCCGACCCTCGGTTGGCAGATCGGCTACCGGGGCAAGGACTGGCGCGCCACGGCCGCGAGCCTGCTCCGCAAGGAGGCCCGGGCGTCGAAGGGGGCCCGACCCGCCCCGACGCCGGCCAAGCCCGTGCGGCCCTCCGACGGCCGATGAGGCCGACAACGGTCTCCGCCATCCCGCACCGCCCTACGCCCGTCACGGAATCGGGACAGTCCTGCCGGATAGGTCCCGATCGTGTTGTATACTGGAGGAAGTCTCGGCTCGGTTGGGATGTTCCTTGGCAAATCGGACAGATGTCTTGGAGCAAGCTCGGAGCCACCGGCCCCGCGATGTGGGTCGAACTCACGTCGCCCTCGCGCCGGCGCGGAACGAAGCGAACGGGGCATTGGGGAGGTCGGGCCGAGTTGAATGACGGCCACCTCTCCCGGAGCAGGCACGCTCCGCGTGCCGTCCGCTCCCCATGTTCGATCTTGTGTTCCTGCGGACGGCACGCGGAGCGTGCCTGCTACGGGATGGGGTCGGCCGTCCTCCACCGGCGCGGAGCGAAGCGAACGTTGCATTGGGGACGGTGGGTAAACTGTGCTGACGGCCTGCCTCGGCGCGGAACGAACCGACGGACCACCTTCGTTCACAACCGCGAGCGGCCCGGGGGCCCGGTGGGAGGTCTCGTCGCGGCGCGAAACGAAGCCACTTCGAGGGGCGTCGCGGCGCCGAACGAACCCACGGCGCGACCCCCGGCGCGAAACAAAGCCACTTCGAGCCCGGCGAGGCGCGAAACAAAGCCACTTCGAGGGCCGCGGCGCCAAAACGAACCCAATCTCGACCCGGAATCGCGCGAATAACCGAGATCATGGGCAATCTGGGAAATCTGGGAGGAAAACGAAGGATGGCGGTGGACGTCGGCTGCTGGCCCCGCGGCGCGGAACGAACCCAACGACCGCCCCGGCCTCGCTCTCACGGAACGAACCGACGGAGCGGTTTCGTTCACTTCGGAGGGAGGCTTCCGACGCCCGGGGATCTGGGTTAGGATGGTCGTCATGACGGGGGGCAGAAAAGGGTTCGGAGCGGAATGGCACGAGTCCTCGGTAGACTCGTGCCTCCGCGTCCACGCGATCGATCGAGGCGGCTCGCCGGCCGTCGCCTTCGGACCCAGCCGGATCGGCACCGTCGCCTGCCAACGCGGCCTACGTTCGTGCACCCGTGTCTTCCCTGTCGGATCGTCGTTCGGCCGGCGCCGAAGAGGTCAACCGCCATGAGGATGCCGTTGCTCGTCGCCCTCGGCCTGATCGCGCTCGGCGCCGTCCCGGAGCCCGGAGGCCAGGACATCCCCGTCGGGGCGGCACGCGTCGACATCGCCCCGGCCGGCCCGACTCGACTGGGGGGCTACCTCGCCAGGGATGCCGAGTCCCGGGGGGTCGGGCAGCGGATCGGGGCCAAGGCGGTCGCCATCGACGGCGACGAGCCCGGGGCGGCCCTCATCGTCGCGGCCGCCCACGAGGTCGCCGGGCCGGGATTCGACCCCCAGGCGCCGAGGGCGGGGGACGAGGCGATGCCCCCGCCGCTGGCGCCGGCCGAGTCGGCCCGGGCATTCCGCACGAAGCCGGGGCTCAAGGTCGAGCTGGTGGCCGCCGAGCCGCTGGTCGAGAGCCCCGTCGCCATCGACTTCGGCGCCGACGGCCGGCTCTGGGTCTGCGAGATGCGCGACTACCCGATGGGCCTCGACAACCACTGGAAGCCGGGCGGCCGGATCAAGGTGCTCGAGGACCGCGACCGCGACGGGCGGTACGAGACGGCCACCGTCTTCCTCGACGATCTCCCGTTCCCGACCGGCGTGATGGCCTGGCGCAAGGGCGTCCTCGTCTGCGCCGCGCCCGAGATCCTCTACGCCGAGGACGCCGACGGCGACGGCAAGGCCGACGTCCGCCGGGTCCTCTATCGGGGCTTCGCCACCGAGAACTACCAGGCCCGGGTCAATGGGCTGGCCTTCGGGCTCGACAACTGGGTCTACGGGGCCAACGGGCTGATCGGCGGCAAGATCCGGGGCACGGCCGACGGCCGCGAGGTCGACATCGGCGGGCGCGACTTCCGCTTCAAGCCCGACTCGGGCGCGTTCGAGCCGGCCTCGGGCCTGACCCAGCAGGGCCGGACCCGCGACGACTGGGGCGACCAGTTCGGCGGCAACAACAGCGTCCTGATCCAGCACTACCCGCTCCCCGACCACGCCGCCCGCCGCAACCCGCACGTCGCCGCCCCCCCGCCGGCCGTCGCCCTGGCGCGCGGCCCGGACGCGTCGCGGCTCTTCCCCGCGAGCCGGACCCTCGCGCGTTACAACGACCCCGGGAGCGCCAACCACGTCACCTCGGCGTGCAGCCCGGCGATCTATCGCGACACGCTCCTCGGCCCGGGCCTGGCCGGCAACGCCTTCGCCTGCGAGCCGGTGCATAACCTCGTCACTCGACTGGTCCTCGACCCCGACGGCGTGACCTTCGCCGGCCACCGCGCCGACGACGAGCGGGCGACGGAGTTCCTCGCCTCGACCGACCCCTGGTGCCGCCCCGTCCAGGTCCGGACCGGGCCCGACGGCGCGCTCTGGGTCGTGGACATGTATCGATTCGTGATTGAACATCCACGCTGGATCAGCCCCGAGCGGCTCGCCGGGCTCGACGTCCGCGCCGGGGCCGACAAGGGGCGGATCTATCGGATCGTCCCCGAGGGCCGGCCGGCCCGCCCCGTCCCGAGGCTCGACGACCTCCCGATCCGCGACCTCGCCGCCGCGCTCGACAGCCCGAACGGGACGCTCCGCGACAACGTCCGCCGGCTGCTCGTCCACCGGGCCGATCGTGCGGCCGCGGCGGTGCTGGGGGACCTCGCGAAGCGGAGCGATCATCCCGAGGCCCGCGCCCAGGCGCTCGGCGCTCTCGACGGCATCGGCGCGCTCGAATCGGCGACGCTCCTCGGGGCCCTGGCCGACCGGCACCCCGGCGTCCGCCGCGAGGCGGCCCGCCTGGCGGGCCCCCGCCTGGCCGCCGATGCCGCGCTCGGTCGCGCGGTGGTGGCCCTGGCCGACGACCCGGCGATCACCGTGAGGTTCCAGGTCGCATTGACCCTGGGCGACTGGCCCGATCCCGAGGCCGGCCGGGCGCTGGGCCGGATCGCCGCCCGCGACGGCGGCGACCGCTGGGTCCGCGCCGCGGTGCTCAGCTCCGCCACGCCGCACGTCGGCGCGATCCTCGCGCAGGTCCTCGCCTCGGCCGGACCCCGCGGGCCGTCGCCGGCCTTGATCGAGCCGTTGGTCGCGACGGCCGCCGGGACGGGCGACCGCCGGGCGCTCGCCGGAATCCTCGACGCGGCCGGGGCGGCGAGGCCGGAGCCCTGGCGCCTCGGGGCGATCGCCACCTTGCTCGACGGGCCGCACGCCGCGCCCCTGGCCGACGACCCCGCCGTCCGCGCCGCGATCGCGACGGCCCGGGCGCTGGCGGCCGATCCCGAGGCGAGCCCAGGCGACCGGGTCGCGGCGATCCGCCTGCTCGGCCGAACGAAGACGGACCTCGACGCCGACCGCGGGACCCTCGCCGCTCGACTCGACCCGGTCGAGTCGGCCGAGGTCCAGCTCGCGGCGATCCGGGGCCTGACGAGGCTCGGCGATCCCGCCGGCGCCGAGCCGATCGTCGCCAACTGGAACCGGCTCGGCCCGACGGCCCGCGCCTCGGCCCTCGACGCCCTCCTCGCCCGCGGGGAGACGGCGGAGGTGCTGCTGGCGGCCCTCGAGGGGGATCGGATCGCGCCTGGCCAGGTCGACGCCGCCCACCGCGAGCGGCTGCTCGGGCACGGCACCGACGCCCGCCGCCGTCGCGCCGCGCGCGTCTTCGGGGGCCTGGCGATCGGCCCGCGCAAGGCGGTGCTCGAGGCCTTTGCGCCGGCCAGGACCCTGCGGGGCGACCCGGCGCGGGGCCGGGTGCTCTTCGAGCGCGCCTGCTCCTCCTGCCACAAGCTCGGCGGGATCGGCCATGAGGTCGGGCCCGACCTCGCCGCGTTGACCGACACCTCGCCCGACGCCCTCCTGACGGCGATCCTCGACCCGAACCGCGAGGTCGACGCCCGCTACGCGGTCTACGTCGCCGCTCTGAAGGACGGCCGTGTCGTCAATGGCCTGATCGTTGCCGAGACGGCCAGCGCCCTGATGCTCAAACGGCCGGACGGCCAGGTCGACTCCGTCCTCCGCGCCGACATCGACGAATTGACGACGTCGGGCCGCTCCCTCATGCCCGAGGGACTGGAGAACGACCTCAAGCCGGCCGACCTGGCCGACGTGATCGCCTTCGTCGCCCGCCCGCCGAAGACCCTCGCCGGCAACCGGCCGCGGCCCGTCGCCCCGCGCCCGGACGGGTCGATCCGGCTGGCGGCGGCGACGGCGGAGATCTACGGCCCGAGCCTCGTCTTCGAGCCGGAGTTCGGCAACCTCGGCTATTGGCACGGCGATGGCGATCGCGCCGCCTGGACCTTCCGGGTCGACCGGCCGGCGACGTTCACCGTGTCGATGGACTGGGCGTGCGACAATTCGGTCGCGGGGAACGAGTACCTCCTCCGGATCGACGATCAGACCAAGCGGGGCACCGTCGCCGGCACCGGGACCTGGTCGGACTACCGCACGGTCTTCCTCCGCGAGGTGCGCCTCGGGCCGGGGGACCATCGCCTCGAGCTCCGCCCCGCCGGCCCGGTCCGTGGCGCCCTGGCCGACGTCCGCACCATCGTCCTGACGCCCCGAGGGGCCGCCGACGGAGTGCCCTCCCGCTGAGGGCTCAAATCCGGAGGAAGAGCCTCCGGCGATACATCCAGAGCAGGATGAGCCACAGGACGACCAGCACCGTGCCCCGCTCGAGCATCGTCGTGTAGGCCGGCCCGAGGCTGTCGAAGACGTGTCGGCCCAGGTGGCGCCGGGCGTTCTCCTTGAGGAATCCCCCCATCAACTGCCAGAGGCAATACAGAGCGATCGGGTTCATGCCGGCGACGACGAGCGGGAAGCTCCAGCGCCGCCGGCCCTGCCCGTCGATGATCCCGTAGAAGGCGGCCAGGGCCACCGTCACGACCCCGCCGCTGAAGATCGCCCAGGAGGGCGTCCAGATCCGCTTGACGATCGGGCAGAGGCCGGCCGCCGCGATCGCGGACCCGAGGACGATCCCGGCGAGGCCGAAGGCCACCAGCCGCGCCACCTTCGCCCCGGGGTCGAGGTCGCCGCGCAGGAGTCGCCCGGCCTGCATCCCGAAGATCATCGTCGCCAGCGAGGGGATGAAGTTGAGCGTCTGGTAGCCGCCCTCGTTGAAGACGAACGGGGCCGGCCTCGGGAAGAGGTTCAGGAACCGGCGGTCGAAGGCGGCGGCGAAGTTGGCGCCCTTCTCCCAGTGGGCGGCGAAGCCCGCCAGGTGTGGCCAGTTGTCCGGCACGCCGACGGCCTTCCAGTCGAAGCCCGACCCCGGCAGCGGATGGAGCGCGAACGCGAGCCAGTACGCGACCAGGATGCCGAAGGCGGCGAGCCATTGCGTCCGGGGCCGCGTGAACGCCAGGAGGAACAGGAACGGATATCCGAGGCCGATCTGCGCCAGGACGTTCGTGAACACCCAGTCCGTCTGTCGACTCGAGGCGGAGGTGAGGAAGACCGCCAGCAGGACCAGCGCGAGCGACCGCCAGAGCGCGTGGGCGAACAGGGCGCCGAGGCGGTGCCCGCGCGCCATGCGGCTGGCGAGCGACCACGGCAATGCCACGCCCACCATGAACATGAACGCCGGCTGGATGAAGTCCCAGAGCGTGACGCCGGCCCACTCGGCGTGTTCGACCTGCTTGCCGACCCACGTCCAGGGCGAACCCGGGTCGAGGTCGCGCGTCGCCCGGGCCAGGCCGAGGCCGCCCGAGGCCATCAGGAGCATGATCGCCCCCCGGTACGCGTCGAGCGAGACCAACCGAGCAGCCGGAGGGGCGTCGGGTGTTTTCATGGCAAGGTTTGCGACTCGTTCGAAGACGCGGGTTCAGTCGCGGAGTAACCGTCGGATGGCGTCCGTCAGGACGTGCTCGACCCCCGGGGCGACGAGCGACGACGACGGGCTGGTCTCGTAGCCGCCTTCCGAGTAGGCGACCTCGGTGCCGATGTATCCCGGCCCGTAGTCGCCGTAGGCCGCCATCGCGACGAACAGGTCGGGTCGCATCTTCTGGGCGGCGAGCTGGTACTCGACGAACAGCTCGCCGGGCAGGTGGAGCACCCGGGCGGGACCGAGCCGCAGGCAGGCGACGTCGATCGTGTCGCCCGCCTTGCAGCGGCGGAGCCAGGCCAGGTCGTTCGCCGCTTTGGCCCGCTCGGTGAGCTTTGCCCCCTTGATTTCGAGGGTCGCGACCAGTCGGGACTCGACCAGATGCGGGGCGACCGGCAGCGCGACGGCCACCGTCTTCCAGCCGACGTCGGCGGCCGAGACGGGGACCTTCTTCGTGGATTCCCAAGCCCTGGCCATCCCCGCGGCGATGCGGTCGGCCAGCACCTGCCGGTTCGCGTGGGAGCCGTCGTTCCACTTGCCGGCGCCGATGTTGCCGCCGGCCCCGTCGAAGTGGATATGCGGGACGCCGGTGGCCTTCTCGCGGCCGTCGCGGGCGATGCCGGGGAAGTCGGGGTTGGCCTGGCCCGTGCGGTAATAGCTCTGCGGGTGGGTGGCGTAATATGTCAGCGCGACGATGGGTGTCTCGCCGTCCCAGAGGCTGATCATCCTCAGCACCGGATCGATCGTGCCGACGGGCATGTCGCGGATCTTCGGGTCGGCGCAGGCGGTGTACCGGACGTAGCGGACCTTGCCGTCCGGGCCGAGGATCCGGCGGTTCGACGCGACCTTCTCGACCTCCGCCTGCCCCAGCCCCACGTGGGAGACGGGCCGCGCCCGGACTGCGGCCACGCGGACCGCATCGGCCGCCATCGTGATCACCCGACGGGCGAACTCGGCGTCGAAGACCTCGCGGTTGATCCCCTGGGCGGCCAGGAGTCGATCGGCCGAGAAGTCGCAGTGGGGGGCGTCGTGCTGGTGCAACGTGTGGACGCACACCCTCCCCGCGCTCGTCGCGGCCGCCTCCGCCAGCGCCCGGCGGAACTCCGCATGGCCGTCATTGCCGATCCCGATCCAGTCCACCGCGCAGAGCACGATCGGCTCCCCCGCGCCGATCAGCACCACGCCCCGGCAACTGAGGGGGTGGGTGACCTCCTTCGCCGGGTCGTACGCCATCGGGCTCCCGATCGGCGGCGACGCATCGACCGCGAACACCCCGGCCTTCAGGTCCCCCGCGCGGGCCGGGGCCGGCAGGACCGCCATCCCGAGCAGCGCGAGCATCCCGAGTCGTCGCCACATGACCGTTACCCTCTCGTTGGGTTTGCCATCCCTCGTTTCACGCAGCGTCGATCCCGGATCTCAGGCTTGGGCGAACTCCGCGATCGGCCGGGCTTCGGGAGGGCCGAGAGCGGCCCCGCCGTCGGGCGTTCGCCGACGCGCGGGAGACGTCATGGTCACGCGAGGATCGGCGTGATCGGCCGGCCGTAATCGAGCTCCAGCCGCTTGCGGCCGGGGTAGTTCAGGCGGCGCGGGTCGAGCCCGAGCCGGTGCAAGACGGTGGCGTGAATGTCGGTGACGTAGTGGCGGTCCTCGACGGCGTGGAAGCCGATCTCGTCGGTGGCGCCGTGGACGACCCCCCCTTTGATCCCGCCGCCGGCCAGCCAGGCGCAGAACCCCTGCGGGTGATGGTCGCGGCCGTCCCCCTGGGCGCCGGGGGACCGGCCGAACTCGGTGCCCCAGACCACCAGGGTCTCCTCGAGCATCCCGCGCCGCTTCAGGTCCTGGATCAGGCCGGCGATCGGCTGGTCGACCTGCCGCGAGAGGGCCTCGTGGTTGCCCTTGATCCCCGAGTGTGCGTCCCAGGCGCCGCCGCCGCCGCCGCCGTGGAAGACCTGGACGAACCGCACCCCGCGCTCGACCAGCCGGCGCGCCGCCAGGCAGAGCCGGCCGAAAGGCCGCGTCGCGTCGCGATCCAGGCCGTAGAGCGCCCGGGTGTGCCCGGCTTCTTGCTCCATCCCGAGCGCCTCGGGCACCGCGGCCTGCATGCCGAAGGCCAGCTCGTAGGACTTGATGCGGGCCCGGAGGGCGGGGTCGTCGGGGTAGTCGATCCCGGACAGGGTGTTGAGCCGCCCCAGCAGGCTGAACTCGGCCGCCTGCTCCTCGGCCGTGATGCCGCCGGCCGGCGCGACGAACGGCAACGGCTCCTTCGAGCCGACGTCCAGCCGCACCCCCGCGTGCTCGGCGCCGAGGTAGGCCGCCCCGTGCGTCCACGAGCCGCCGCAGCAGTCGCCGGTCGGCTCGCCGAGCACGACATACTCTGGCAGGTTCTGGTTCAGGGTCCCGAGCCCGTAGGAGACCCACGAGCCGATCGTCGGGTGGGCCCCCTCGCGGACGTGCCGGCCGGTGTGGAACTGGAGCTGGGCGCCGTGGTCGTTGTCGGTCGTCCAGAGCGAGCGGATCACCGCCAGGTCGTCGGCGCACGAGCCGACGTGCTGCCACCAGTCGGCCACTTCGAGGCCGCTCTGGCCGTACCTCTTGAAGCCCGAGTTCAGGCCCATCAAGACCTTGCGGCCCCCGTGCGCGGGGTTCGCCGAGACGAGGTCCTTGAGCTTGGCGGGGTTGAGGGCGTCCCGGTACGGCGTCGAGTCGATAGACTTGCCGGCGTACCGGGTCAGCTCCGGCTTCGGGTCGAAGCTCTCGACGTGGCTGACGCCGCCGCAGAGGAAGATCCAGATCACCGACCTCGCGCGCGGCCTCGGCGGAGGGGCGGCAGGCTCCCCGCCCTGGTCGTCGGCGCGGGCGACGCCGTCGCGGAAGAGGATCGCCCCGAGGGCCAGGCCGGTGAAGCCCATCCCGGTGTCGACCAGGAACGAGCGCCGGGAGACGCCCGGGCAGCCGCGGGCCTCGGCGGTCGATCGATCGTCGCTCATGGCGGGTCCTCGCTCGTCCGCCTCAGCGGATCGTGACGAACTCGTGGTGGTTCAACAACACATGGACGAGGCCCTCGCGCGCACGAAGGCCGGGATCGGCCGAGGAGGATCGCCGGCGGCCGAGGAAGGCCAGGCACTCGGCCAGTTCGTCATCCGTCGGCGGCCGCGAGAGGACGCGCTCGAACGCGGCGACCGTGAAGGCCGCCGGCGACGGGCCGACCTCCTCGGCAAGGCCCCGCGCCAGGCTCCGGGCGTTGCGGATCGTCAGCTCGCTGTTGGCCAGGGCGAGGGCCTGCTGGGGCATCGTGCTCTCGTGCCGGCGGTAGCATTCGGTGACGGCGGGCCCGTCGAAGATCCGCAGCAGCTCCATCTGCTTCTCGGCGGCGTGGCGGAAGTAGACGCTCCGGCGCGGGACGTCGAGCCCGCGCCGATGGTCGATGTCGGGACCGCCCATGGTGAGGTCGAGCGCGCCGGCGACCGCGAAGATCGCGTCGCGCACCGCCTCGGCCTCGAGCCGTCGGGGCGCCATGCGCCAGACGTAGACGTCGTCCGGATCGATGGCGAGGTCCGCCGGGTCGGGGGTCGAATCCTGCCTGTAGGTGGCGCTGGTGACGATGAGCCGGTGCATCGCCTTCATGCTCCAGCCGCGATCCACGAACTCGGCGGCCAGCCAGTCGAGCAGTGCCGGGTGCGAGGCCGCCCGGCCGTTGCGGCCGAAGTCGGCGACGGTCGGCACGATCGCCTGCCCGAAATGGCGGAGCCACATATGATTGACGGCCACCCGCGCCGTCAGCGGGTTCTCCCGGCGGCCGATCCAACGGGCGAAGGCCAGGCGTCGGCCGGTGCTGGTCGCGGGATACGTCGTCGACGGCCGATGTCGGTAGGACGTCGTCGCGGGCCGCTCGGCCGCCGCCTCGGCCCCGGCGAGGGCCTTCGCGGCGGCGGCCACCTTCTTGGCGGCCTCGGCACGGCCGGCCGCCGGGACGGATCGCCGGGCGCGTCGCGCCTCGAACAGCGAGCGCCTCGCCTCGAGCCTGGCCAGGTTCCTCTGGGCGCCCGAGGCTCGCCGGGCCGCCTCGTCCCAGGAGTCGTTGCCCTTGCGACCGGCGTCCTCGATGGCCTCGGCCTCGATCGTCGCCGCGAGGGCCTCGTGGCGGCCCTCGGCGATCGCGAGGTCCAGGCTCGCCAGGACGAGCGCGTCGCGACGCGTCGCGACCCGGGCCGTCGGGAGCCGGGAGGGCTCGAGGACGAGGCCGAGGAGGAGATTCGCCGCGAGCCGGGCCGCGATCGCTCGCGCCTGCCGCGCCCTGACGATCGCGGCCCGGCTCGCGGCCAGGTCATCCGCCGCGACGAACGCCCGGTGGTCCGGGTCGTATGCGTCCCTGGGCAACGCCACCGGCTCGATCGCCCCCAAGGTCACGCCGAGCGACTCCGGCACGCCGGGCGGCAGCGGCTCCTTGGCGGGGTTGCGGTCGTCGCCGCGGACGAAGAGGAACGTCTTGACGCCGGGATTCGCATCGAACGCCCGCGGCAGCCCCCCCTTGGCGAGGTCGACCTGGCCGGGCAGGCGATCGATCCGGACGTTGTGCGGCTCGAAGATCGCGCGCACCCGGTAATACTCGCTCTGGAGGATCGGGTCGTACATGTGGTCGTGGCACCGGGCGCAGCCGAACGTCAGGCCGAGGAACGCCTGGCCGGTGTGGTCGACCACGTCCTGCATCCACTTCTCGCGGCTGAGCAGCTTGAAGTTCCGCGCGAGGTATCCCGTGGCCCGCAGGGCGTCGGGGTCGTCGGGCGCGGCCTCGTCGGCGGCGAGCATCTCGACGACCATCCGGTCGTAGCCCTTGTCGCGGTTCAAGGACTCGATGATCCAGTCGCGCCAGTGCCAGATATGCGGCTGGCTGTCGCGCACCTGCTCGCCCCAGCCGGCCCAGTCGCTGTAGCGCCAGACGTCCATCCAGTGCCGCCCCCAACGCTCGCCGTAGCGGGGGCTGGCCAGCAGGCGGTCGACGAGGCGCTCGTACGCGTCCGGCGCCTTGTCGTCCAGGAAGGCATGCAGCTCCTCGGCGGTCGGCGGCAGGCCCGTCAGGTCGAGGTAGACCCGCCTCAACAGCACATGCCCGGGCGCCTCCGGCCGATGCCGGAGCCCCCTGGCCTCGTGCTCGGCGGCGATGAAGAGGTCGATCGGGTTGCGGGCCCAACCCTCGGCCCGCACGCGGGGGAGCGCCGGACGCCGCACCGGATCCAGGGGCGACCAGGTGTCGGGGGTCTTCGACGCGCGGAAGGCGGCGAGGTCGCGCCGGGCGCGGGCCTGTTCGTCGAGCGTGGGGGTGTCGTCCGGCTCGCCGGGATAGCGACCGGCGAGGATCTCGAGGAGGTTGGCCACGCCGTCGCCGTCGCTGTCCTCGTCGGCGACGGCCTCCAGCCGCGCGGGGATGCCCGACGGTTTGCCCGCCGCCTTCAGCTCGGCGCGGATCGCCTTGAGCCGGGCGCCGAAGGGGTTGTGGGGCTTGTCGTCCGGGTCGTCGTCGGGGCCGGCCGGCACGTGGCAAATGCGGCAGTCGTTGAGCTTCCGCGCCAGCTTCGGGCCGAAGTAGTCGGCGAGGGCCCTCCTGTGCGGTGGCCTGGCCTGCGCCTCGGCTCCCAGGATTCCCAGGAGAGTCGCCAGGGCCGTCGTCATCACCCGCTTCATGGCCGGTCTCGCGAAGGTTGCGGAACACGCCGCCATCGCCACGCCGCCAGTTTCAACCCTTGTTGAATCGCCGTCAAGACGTCGCACCCGCCGGCTCTCCCGACCGGCATGGCGTGTCTTCCCCGCCGTCCCGATGCGAGGGGTGCTCACGGGATCGGTCGCGGCGGCCGAGCCCGCGAGGAATCTCGGGGAATCCGGCCCGACGTCCCGAGACAGGATGATGTTACAGAGCCGTGACAGACGCGCCCGCCCTCCGTGCGTAGGATCTGTGGAGAGAGCCCGTCCCCGTCGCGAGGAGTGAGACTGACATGGTGCGACCGATCGTCTTCGGCATCCCCCTGGGCCTGGCCTTCGGCGCCCTCCTGTCGGCGACGTCGGCGGCCCAGCAAGTCCCCCGCCCGTGGGCGGCCAACGTCGTCGTGCCCCAGACGAGCTGCTACACGATGGGGCGTCGGCCGGCCGTGCGGATCGAACAGGTCCGGGCCGGCGTGGTGATCCGAGGCCAGGTCGCCACCACGATGGTCGAGGTCCGGCTCCGCAACCCGGGCCCCGGCCGGCTGGAGGCCGAACTGCTGATGCCCGTGCCCGACGGCGCGACGGTCCGCGGGTTCTCCTACGACGGCCCGGGCCGCGAGCCCACGGCGCGGCTCTTGCCGAGGGACGAGGCCCGACGGACCTACGACCAGATCGTGGCCCAGGCGCGCGACCCGGCCTTGCTGGAGTTCGCCGGTTCCAACCTGGTCCGCTCCAGCGTCTTCCCGGTCGAGGGCGGCGGCACGCAGGCCGTCCGCCTGACCTACGAGCACCTCCTGCCGGCCGACGGCGACCGGATCGATTATGTCCTGCCGCGGAGCGAGTCGGTCGAATACCGCGTGCCGTGGAAGGTCAGCGTCAAGGTCGACGCGGCCGGGCCGATCGCGGCCGTGTACTCGCCGAGCCACGCGGTCCGCACGTCGCGGCCGGCGGCCGGCGTGGCGCTGGTGGAACTGGAGGCCGAGGCCGCGACCGACCCCGGCCCGTTCCGGCTGTCGTACCTGCGCGAGCGGGCCGGGGTCTCCGCCTCGCTGTTCGCGTACCCCGACCCTCGCCTCGGCGGGGGATACTTCCTGCTCCTGGCCGGCCTGCCCCCCGAGCCGAAGGGCAAGGCCGCCGAGATCCGCCGCGAGGTGACGCTCGTCATCGACCGCTCGGGCAGCATGCGCGGGGAGAAGCTCGACCAGGTGCGCGAGGCCGCCCGACAGGTGATCGCCGGCCTCGACGAGGGCGAGTCGTTCAACCTCGTCCTCTACAACGAGGGCGTCGACCCATTCCGCCCGAGGCCGGTGCGGAAGTCGCGCGCGACCGAGCGCGAGGCGCGGAGGTTCCTCGACGCGATGACCGCGCGGGGCGGGACGAACCTCCACGACGCCTTGCTCGAGGCCCTGCGGCCCGCGCCGGCCGAGGGGACCCTGCCGATCGTGCTCTTCATGACCGACGGCCTGGCCACGGTCGGCCAGACCGCCGAGTCGGCGATCCGCGACCTGGCCCGTCGGCACAACCCGCACCGCAAGCGGATCTTCAGCTTCGGCGTCGGGGTGGACGTGAACACCCCGTTGCTGGAGAAGATCGCCTACGAGAACCGGGGGTTCGCCACGTTCATCCTGCCCGCCGAGGACGTCGAGGTGAAGGTCGGCCGCGTGTTCGACCGCCTGAAGGGGCCGGTCCTGGCCGACCCGGAGCTGGCGATCGGCGGCGACGGCCCTCGTCGGGCGACCGAGTTGATCCCCGACCGCCTGCCCGACCTGTTCGAAGGGGACCAGATCGTCTTGCTGGGCCAGTATCGCGGCGACGAGCCGCTCCAGTTCACCCTGCGCGGGAATCACCGGGGGACGCCGCGGACGTTCCGGTTCCGCCTCTCGCTCGACGGGGCGACCACCCGCAACGGCTTCGTGCCGCGGCTCTGGGCCAGCCGCAAGATCGGCCTGCTCGTCGACGCCGTCCGGGCGCAGGGGGCCGACCCGGCCGCCCCGCTCGGGGCGAAGCAGGGCGTCGCGCCGATGGCGCGGGAGCTCGTCGAGGAGATCGTCCGGCTCTCGACCGAGTTCGGCATCCTGACCGAGTACACCGCGTTCCTGGCGCGCGAGGGGACCGACCTGTCGAAGAAGGAAGACCTCCTGTCGAACGCGGGCGACGTGCTGCGATCGCGGGCGATCCGGACGCGGACCGGCTATGCCTCGGTGAACCAGGAGATCAACAACCAGAAGCTCAAGGCGCTCACCTGCGTCAACCCGCGCAACAAGTTCCTCGGCCCGGACATGAGCGAGTCGGCGACGGCGACCGTGCAGCAGGTCTGCGACCTGGCGTTCTTCAAGCGCGGCGACCGCTGGGTCGACAGTCGGCTCCTCAACGCGGCGCCCGAGGCAGGGCACCCGCGGGTCATCTCGTTCGGCTCCGACGAGTTCCGCGAGCTCACCGAGCGGCTGGCGCGCGAAGGCCGACAGGGGAGCATCGCCCTCCGGGGCGACATCCTGCTCCAGGTCGACGGCCGGCCGGTGTTGATCCGGGCACCCGGCAAGGGCCCGGACGCGAATCGGCCGTGAGGGGACATTCTCGAGGTAGGTCGCACGAAGCCCGGCCGCGAACCAGGAGGCCCGCCATGGTCTTCCCCGTCGATCTCTCGCTCTTCGAAGGGACGGCCCACAGCCCGTCGTTCCTCAGCCTGCGACGCAGCATGGGACGGCCCGACCTCACGCTCCGGGACTACTGCGTCCCGGTCAACCCCTACTTCCCGACCCGGGCCATGTTCGACGAGCTGCGCGCGGGCCTCGAGGAATCGTTGAAGTACTACCCCTCCTCGAACGAGGAACTGACGCGCGTGCTCTGCCGGGCGATCGACCTCGATCCGGCCTCGGTGGTCCTGGCCAACGGCTCGACGGAGCTGATTACCTGGATCGATCGACTCCTCGTCAAGGACGGTCTCGCCACCCCGGTGCCGACGTTCGGCCGATGGACCGACCAGCCGGCCGAGACGGGGAAGGCGGTCGCGGCCTTCGAGACGACGCCGGACGACGACTTCGCCCTCGACGTCGATCGCTTCGCCGCGTTCGTCCGCCGGTCCGGTGCGCGGGCGGCGGCGATCTGCAACCCGAACAACCCGACGGGCGCCCTGGTGCCCGGAGATCAAGTCCTCCGGCTCCTCGACCTCCTGCGCGACCTCGAGGTCGTGGTGGTCGACGAATCGTTCATCGACTTCGCGGACACGGAGGCGATCCCATCGATCGCGCGCCATGCGGCCGAGAGGGCGAACGTCGTCGTCCTGAAGAGCCTCGGCAAGAACTTCGGCCTCCACGGGGTCCGGTTCGGCTACGCCGTCGCCCGACCTGGACTCGTCGGGAACGTCCGGAAGGCGCTGCCTCATTGGAACCTCAACGGCGTCGCCGAGGCCGTGATCCGGTCGCTCGCCGGCCACAGGGACGAGTACGAGCGGGGACGCCGTCGAGTCATCCTCGACCGGCAAGCCCTCGAGTTCGCCCTGCGCGGCGTGGAAGGGCTGCGCGTCTTCCCCTCGCGGGCGAACTTCGTCTACGTCCGCGTCCCCGACGAGATCGACGGGGTCTGCCTGCGGAATCGCCTCCTGACGGAGCACGGCTGCTTCGTGAGGGAGTGCGGCAACAAGCTCGGCAGCGATCGCAGCCACTTCCGGATCGCCGCGCGTCCGAGCGCGGCGATCCCGCCCCTGATCGAGGCACTTCGCGACTGCCTGGCGGCACTCTCTCGAGGACCGAGGACGGCGCCCCGGGAGTCGGCTCCGGCATTGTCGCCCGCCCGATCCTGACCCGAAGGAGAGAATCCGATGAAGCGCATCCTGATCGTCGCGTCGCTGGTCGCCTGCAATGGGCTCCGGCCCTCCGTTGCCGCGGAGGCGGATGACCCACCGAGGAGGCCCTCGATCCAGATCGCCCTGTTGCTCGACACCAGCAACAGCATGGACGGCCTGATCGACCAGGCGAAGAGTCAGCTCTGGAGCGTCGTCAACGAGTTCATCCGCGCCCGGCACGACGGCCGCCCGCCGGCGCTGGAGGTCGCCCTCTACGAATACGGCAACAACGGCCTGCCGGCCCGGGAAGGCTTCGTGCGGCTGGTGGTGCCGTTGACCGACGACCTCGACACCGTGTCGGAGAAGCTGTTCGCCCTGAAGACCAACGGCGGGGAAGAATACTGTGGCCTGGTGATCCGCGACGCGGTGGGCCAGCTCACCTGGAGCCGGTCGAGCGACGTGTACAGGGCGATCTTCATCGCCGGCAACGAGCCGTTCACCCAGGGCCCCGCCGACTACCATACGGCCTGCCGATCGGCGATCGAGAAGGGGATCATCATCAATACCATCTTCTGCGGCCCGGCCCCCACCGGCGAGCAGACCGGCTGGAAGGACGGCGCCGTGCTGGCCGACGGCCGATACATGAGCATCGACCACAACCAGAAGGTCGTGGCGATCCCCGCCCCCCAGGACGCCGAGATCGCGCGGCTGGGCGTCGAGCTGAACACGACGTACATCCCCTTTGGTAAGATGGGCCGCGAAGGCCATGCGCGGCAGGCCGCGCAGGACGCCAACGCCGCGAATGCGTCGCCCGGCGCGCTCGTCACGCGCTCGATCTCGAAGGGCAGTTCGACCGTGTACTGCAACGACGCATGGGACCTGGTCGACGCGATCAAGAACGGCAAGTGCAAGCTCGACGACGTGAAGGACGAGGACCTGCCGGAGGACCTCCGCAAGCTGGACAGGGCCGGTCGTCGGTCCCGCGTGGACGACGCGGGCAGGCGTCGCGAGGCGATCCAGAGGCGCATCCTCGACCTGAATCGGGCGCGGGAGGCGTTCCTGGCCGCCGAGCGGAAGAAGCAGGTGGAGGAGGGCAAGGAGACGCTCGACACGGCCATCCTCAAGGCCGTCCGCGCCCAGGCGGCCCGGGCGAACATCCGGTTCGATCGCTGAGGGCTCGGCCATCTGCCACGCGAGGGGTCCGGATCGATGAGCCACAGGCGGGTCCTGGTGATCGAGGACGATCCGGCGATCCGCCGGGGCGTGGTCGACGCCCTGGCGTTCGCCGGCTACGCCACTCTCGAGGCGAGCGAGGGCGTCGCGGGCCGTTGCGCGGCCCTCGACGCCGAGTATGACCTGCTGCTGCTCGACCTCGTCTTGCCCGGGCGCGACGGGCTGGAGATCCTCCGCGAGGTGCGCGCCGCCCGGCCGACCCTGCCGGTGATCGTCCTGACGGCGCGCGGCTCGGAGGACGATCGGGTCCGCGGACTCGGCCTCGGCTCGGACGATTACATCGTCAAGCCCTTCGGCGTGCGCGAGCTGCTGGCGCGGATCGAGGCGGTCCTGCGGCGGTCGCCCGAGCGGCCGTCGAGCGTCCGACGGGTGGAATTCGCGGGGGGGACGGCCGACCTGGAGAGGCGAGAGGTCCGGTTCGACGACGGCGACCGTGCCGACCTCTCCGAGCGGGAGCAGCAACTGCTCCACTACCTCGCCTGCCACCCGGGGCGGGCGATCTCGCGCGAGGAGATCCTCACCCGGCTCTGGGGGCTCGACCCGGCGGGGATCACCACGAGGGCGATCGACATGCACGTGGCGCGGCTCCGCGAGAAGCTGCGCGACGACCCGGAGCGGCCCCGCGTCGTCTTGACGGTTCGCGGCCGCGGCTACATGCTCGGGGCCGGGGTCACGAAGCTATGAAGCGCCCGCTCGTCATCTGGCTCGCGTTCGGCCTCTGCGTCGTGCTGGCCGCCGTCGCGATGCAACGGCTGGGGGCGATGGCCCTGGACCTGGAGCGCGCCGAGGCCCGCACGCGACGCCAGGCGGCGCTCGACGAGAACCTCCAGCTCGCCCTCTGGCGGATGGACTCCGACCTGGCCCCCCTGATCGCCGAGGAGGGGACGCGCCCCTATTTCACCTACACGCCGTTCTATCCCGCCGAGCGGGCGTATACCCACATGCTCGAGGCGGTCGACAAGGGCGACGTGCTCGTCGCCTCGCCCTTGCTGACCTACGCCTCGCCCCGCGTCCACCTGCACTTCCAGTTCGGCCCCGACGGTCGGCTGACCTCGCCCCAGGTGCCCGACGGCAACCTGCGCGACCTGGCCGAGTCGCGGTTCATCCCGCCCGCGCGGCTGGAGGCCTCGGCCCGCCGGCTCGACGAGTTGAGTCGCCTGGTGAGCCGGCCGGCGATGGCCGTGGCGTGTTCGTCCGACGCGGCATCTCCGACCGCCTCGCCCGGCCTGCGGGCCTCGTTCCCGGCCTTGCCCGGGGCCGAGAAGGCCCCGCAGTCGCGGGGCTCGAAGGAATACGCGATGCGATCGCTGAACGCGAGGAAGGCGCGGTCGGCCAACCTCGGGCAATCGCCGCTGTTCGCCACCGCCGAGGCCGTCTCGCAGGGCCCGATCCAGGCCGCCTGGATCGACGACGCCCTGATCCTCGGGCGTCGGGTCCGCGTCGGCCAGGCGACCCTCCTGCAAGGCTGCTGGCTCGACTGGGACGCGATCCGATCGGAGTTGCTGGGCGACGTCTCGGACCTGCTGCCGAACGCGGACCTCGAGCCGGTCCGCACGCCCGACGAGACGCCGACGCGACGACTCGCCGCCTTGCCGGCCCGGCTGGTGATCCGGCCGGCGCCGGCCGAGGCCGAGTCGTCGCGGTCGCCGGCCCGGCTGTCGCTCTGGATCGCCTGGGGCTGCCTGTCGGTCGCCGCGGGGGCCGTGGCCTTGTTGCTCGGCGGGGCGCTCTCGCTGAGCGAGCGGCGCGGCACGTTCGTCTCGGCCGTGACCCACGAGCTGAGGACGCCGCTGACGACCTTCCGCCTCTACACCGAGATGCTCTCCGAAGGGATCGTCGGCGACCCCGAGGCCCGCGGCTCCTACCTCCGCACCCTCCGCGTCGAGGCCGATCGGCTGGGCCACCTCGTCGAGAACGTCCTGTCGTTCGCCCGCCTGGAGCGGGGCCGGTCGATCGACCGGCGTGATGAACTCACCGCCCGCGACCTGCTCGATCGCGTGCGGCCGTCGCTGGCCGCCAGGGCCGACCGGGGCGGGATGGAGCTGGCGATCGGCGCGGACATCCCCGACGTCCGGCTCCGCACCGACGCGTCGGTCGTCGAGCAGGTCCTCGCCAACCTCGTCGACAACGCCACGAAGTACGCCAACGGCGCGTCGGACCGGCGGATCCATCTCGGCGTCGCGGCCTCGGGGGCGCGCCTGGCGTTGTCGGTCCGGGATCACGGCCCGGGCCTGCCCCGACGGGCCGTCCGTCGCCTGTTCCGGCCGTTCTCCAAGTCGGCCCTCGACGCGGCCCATTCCGCGCCGGGCGTCGGGCTGGGTCTGGCCCTCAGCCGTCGCCTGGCCCGGGCCCTGGGCGGCAACCTGCGGCTGCAACACAACGGCCCCGACGGCGTCGGCTTCGTGCTCACCCTGCCGATCGAGCCGCGTCGGCTCGGTCCTCAAGGGCCGGGTCCCGACGTCGACCCCTCCGATCGCGCCCCCTTCAAGGCGGAGAGCCTCGACCGCTAACCGACGGCGCTCCTGCGGCATCGCCCGGAAGGCTCGTCTTCCGAAGGGTCCGCTATTGCGGACCGATCTCCTTCCGTCACAAGGGGATCGGTCCGCAATAGCGGACCCTACGAAGAGCGATCCATCCACGCGATTTGGTATCCGATGCGGAAAGTATAGCCCCCGGGCGAGAGCCGGGGTGAGGGTCCACCGCGAGACGCGCGGCCGACGCTCCCCGGGCCGGCGGTCGTTGGGTTCGTTTTCGCGCGGGGCGCCGGGAAGTGATTATCGAATGAATTCCTGTTGCTTTTCTGATAATAAACGGTTCGTACGTTCACCGATTTCGCCCCGACCGGCCTCGATCCCATGAAAGGAACAACAGAAAATGATCTTTCGGCATGACCTCGGCGCGCACAGGGGACGCCGGACCTCCCATCCATCTCGATTCACTTGTCAAAGAACGTCCCCGCGCCGCTCAGGCGCGGCGCCGGGCCAGGGCCTGCTGGGCGCGGCGCTGGCGGCGGTTGCCGGGCAGGGGGGGTGGCGCCGGCGCGGCCGGGGCGAGGGGCCGGGCCGGGGCGATCGTCAAGGCGACGGCCTCCGCGGGAGCGGGCCGGGGGCCGGCGGTCCCGCCTTCGGGAGCGGCCGGCGGGAGGAGCATGCTCGTGTCGGCGGCCGGCTCGCGACGCGGCCGGGGGCGGGCCGGGCCGGGGCCGAGGCCGCAGGCGACGCGACGGCGCCGAAGCTCCTCGACCCCGCGAATGAAGATCCGGTGGTTGGCCTGCTCGTAGCCCCAGAGCCGGCGGCCGGCCGGGCTGTCGTCGAAGGCCAGTCCCGTCTCGGCCAGGAGCCGATCGGCCTCGTCGTCGTCCTCGAGGTAGCCGTCGCGGCGGCCCTCCAGGTGCTCGATCTCCTCGCGGGCGACCGTCGCCAGCTCCTCGGCCGTCGCCTTGTCGTGGACGCGGGGGTGGTGCCCGCGGTCCTCGATCGGCACGCCGAGCAGGTCGAGCGCCCGGGCGCGTTGGCCCTCGTCCCAGGCCGTGCCCGCCTCGGCGGCGCGGAGCAGCCCGTGCCAGCGATCGATCACGAGTTCACATCCCTGGAGCGTCCGCCGCAGTTGTCGCGCGATGAGGCCCGGCCGCCTCGGGAGCTTGAGCGCCAGTTCCTCGGCGGCGACGCGGCGGTCCTCCGCCCAGCTCGTCAAGGCCCGCGATGCGGCCTGGATGCGGCGGGCCATCTCCATCTTGGCCGCCTGTTTCCTGCGGATGCAGGCCAGGACGGCATCATCGACGAACTGCCGCTCGACCTCGTCGGCCGGCTCCATCTCGGCGACCCACCGCTCCGTCATGGCGGCGACCTCCGCCTCCATCTCCGCCGGCAGGACGACCCCCTCGCCCGTCAGGCCGTGCTTCAACGCATTCCGTCGCGAGTTCGCCTTGCCCCCCGGCGTCTTCGGCCCTCGGGCCAGCAAGGCGTTTTGCCTGTTGGCCGCGATCCGCTTCTCCGATGTTGCCATCGCATCGGCTCCGCTTTCCCGCGCCGTCGCGGGTCTCCATCCCAACCCCGCCGGGCGCCGTTGCCGCAGGCGGGACGTTGGGGAATCCGGGGCGAGAATGCCCCCGTATCGATGATTATCGGGCGAGAAAAGGGGATGTCAAGGATCTGGAATCGGAAAGAGACGTGGCGCGCCCTGGCGTGCAGGTCGAGCGGTCTCCGATCATGAGTCAAGTCCGGTCGACTGGAAGGCTCGTCGTTCGTAGTGCTCTGTCCATCGATAAATGTCCCTCTGAATCTGCAGAAACGCCGAGAAAACGGACATCCCAGAGGGACATTTATCGGTGGACAGAGCACTACTTAGAGCGATCCATTCACGCGATCCGATATGAGGACCCGAACCCTCACGCGGATGGTCTCGGTTGGGTGGCAGCGGATTCGTCTTCGAGACCCCGGTGCTCAGGGACCGGGTTCTCGAAGACAAGTCCCCTGCCACCCGGCCGCGCAGTGGGGGCTGTTACCGGAAAGTACCGGATTTCGGCGGACGCTCCTGTTATCTTGGTGGTATCTGGGCTCCGGCCCCACGCGAGGGCGACGACGATGGCGCGTCAGTGGCTCCGGTTGCGGATTTGGATGCTGATGGCCCTCGTGGGGGTGTCAGGCGTTGCGATGGGCGGCGGCGCCGCCCTCAAGCGGCGGAGGGACGAGTTCCATCGAACGGCCTCCTTCCATCGGGAGCGTGTGGCGCGGATCGGGTACGGGGACTCTTTTGGGGTCGCTTGGTTCGATAGCCGGGGTCGCTTCCTGACGAGGCCGCAGAGCGAATGGCACGCGGCGATGGCGGCGAAGTATGAATACGCCGCCGATCACCCGTGGCTCCGTGTCGAGCCCGACCCGCCGATGCCCGGACCGGGCGATCCCGACCCCATACCACTCCCGCCGTTCCCGCCGCCGGTACCACCGCCCCCGCCCCCGCCCCCGCCGCTCAGTACGCCCCGGATCGATATCGAGCAGGAGTGACCTGCCCGTAACGCGGCTGGGTGGCTGGGGCCGACGGCCCCGGTCGGCTGGCGTCGGCAGCACGCCGGGGCCTGCGGCCCCAGCCACCCAGCCGCTGGCGTCGGCAGCACGCCGGGGCCTGCGGCCCCAGCCACCCGGCCGCCTGTGACAGGTGTAGGGTGCGTCGAGTCCGCGACGACGCACCGCCTCGCCACCGACGGGCGGTGCGTC